>CBDEMG010000060.1:0-77221 GCA_965240855.1 uncultured Bacteroidia bacterium
CTTTGTGTCCCACCACTTTGCCCGAGCCTTTGTACTTCTTGATGAGCTGCCCATCCTTATCGTACTTGAAACGCCACTCGCCCGACTGCTCGATCTTACCCCCTTGGAGGTACTTGCGCAGCTTGCGTTCGGGGTCATAAAGGGCATTTGCTGAATTTAATCCGATGCCCACCACATGTTACACCTTTGGTAAAAAGTAGAATTAGTGCTTTTGTCGCTGCGTCGACAATGTAGTCCTCTATTGTATTATAACTTGAGTAATCTATCTCTTCTACGAAATAAAAGTGCCTACTGTCTGATATCGGATTCCATAAAGACCATTCTACTTTTCGAAGTCCCCATAGAGCTTGTTTATGACTAGGAATGGAGATTGAGATAAATAAGCGATACCGATCTCCCCAGCGAAAAGAACGTTTAGCTACCCCAACCCTATCCGAGGCTCTGGTCATAACGGAAATAACCAAAGATCTTCCTCCTATATCAAGTTCTTTCGCAAGTTTATCTACTATCTCACTAAACCTAACTTCTACAGCCTGCAGATCAATTTCTAGGCTTGTTAAGTTTGATATTTCACTTGGAAATGATATCTCAATATGCACCTTCATGACTTTTTCATTTAGTTGCCTCTTGCAGGCGTCTCGAGCTGTAGGTCTACTCCTCGACCTTGTCGTAGTTCTCCCCATCTCCCATAATAAGCAGGAGTGTTTGCAGAACGACGAGTAGACTAGAAATCCAACAGAACATAGGAGCTATCTATGCCTTATGAGAACTATCTATGATGTAACTCCAAGAGGCCATGAAGTTTATTGGAGAGATTGAGAAAGATATCTTGAATATCATTGATATTAACATCAATACAGCAATATCTCTGTTCCTCAAAATCCTCTGCAATAATCCATGCGTTTTGCTGCATGTCTTCCAGTAAGAAAACTTGGCAACTATCAAAAGATTCAGCAGCTTCAATAGTAAGAGAATATCCATTATACTCATAGTTGCCTACTATACTCTCTCTCTGGAGAACCTGGAGCGATATATCATCAAAGTCCGTTTTATCTAACCCTTCTTGCTGGATGTCTTTTTTGAGGAATAGTTTAGTGCTCTGCTTTTCTGTATCTAACCCTCCGAGAAGCAGACCTAAAGTACTCAATAGTTCAATATCTCCATAGGTTTCTCCTCCAACCCAGTAGCAAATTCGACCAAAAGGAGGGATAGCGTCAAGTAAGGTGTGAAATTCCACCGCAAATACCTTTTTCTTTCCAATAATCATTTCTTCTTGTATGTTGCATTCAGTGCCGGGGTATAGCCCTCATCATTAAATCGCTTTAATACTTCTGGAGGCACTTTTATCCCTCTAGGACTATTCGTAGCCCCATTCCAGTGTACAGTTCCAATTTGCTGCTTACTATAGCTGAGAGAGTCGATGTGCTCGGAGAGCTGTCCGATTTGTTCGCAAGTCAAACCCTTAGTATAGAGATCGTTAAAGAGCATTGCTTTCTCTTGTTCTTAATCGCGCAGGATTGCTAATAGAACGGGATAAAATCCTCCTTGGCGTGTACGAGGGATTTGGAGCGCAAATTCCATCCGATGATAACGTATCTTGCACAGTCGGAAGCCATTGGCAGCTTCTGAATTCTCGTCTTGCCATAGTGCTCGCACGTTTTTCAAGATACTATTAAGAAGGATTTCGACTACGTCATGAAGTCCTTGCTGTGTTTGAGTCATGTCGCTGATAAATTCCTAAATTTGTGCTTGTGTAAGTTCCATTTTAAGAAATGTTTAGTTTGAAAAAGGTACAAAAAAGTGGAGCTTACACACTTTTTGAGACACTACCATTCACACCTAAATTATTCAACAGTTTAATGCAAAAATCACATCACTTTAAGGATAATAAAAAAGCGAATGACCTTTGTCATCCGCTTTAATAAAAGCTAAATCAAATACCTACTGTTGCGGAGCATTTTCTGAAGCTACCTCCACAGTCTCACTCTCCACTTTCTTATTTCCACCGCTTCTGCGACTACGACGAGTAACGTTCTTTTTAGTAGTTCCTTTTGTCTGCGAATAATGCTCATTAAAATCTACTAATTCCATGAGACACATCTCAGCTCCATCTCCAAGACGAGCACCAGTACGTACAATGCGCGTATAACCACCAAGTCTATTCGATATTTTAGAAGATACAACTCCAAATAACTCTTTAACTGCACTCTTATCACGTAAATCCGCAAAAGCAACCCTCCTTGCATGTGTAGAATCCGACTTCGAACGTGTCAATATTGGTTCTACATAAACGCGCAAAGCCTTCGCCTTAGCAACAGTAGTTGTCACTCTCTTATTCAAAATCAAAGAAACTGCCATATTGGACAGCATTAGCTCGCGATGTGCACTCGTCCGCCCTAAATGATTAAACTTTCTATTATGTCTCATCGCTCTATTTTTCCTACTGTTTCTCTATATCTTCCGCAAAAGTCAAGTTATGCTCTGTCAACAAATCTTCAAGTTCAGATAACGATTTCCGTCCAAAGTTCCTAAACTTCAACAACTCACTTTTACTATAACTAGCAAGATCTCCTAACGTATACACTTCCGCAGATTTCAAACAATTCAACGCACGTACCGAAAGTCCCATCTCCGTCAACGGAGTACTCAACAAATCTTGTAATCTTACTTGCTCCTCTGTCATTTCCTCCTCAGCCGTAACATCAAGGACAGGAATAGACATCTTCTCATCTGAAAACAAACAGAAATGCTGCAATAAAATTGAAGCAGCTTCCTTCAAAGCATCCTTTGGAGATATACTACCATCTGTCTCAATTTCGAGGATCAATTTCTCATAATCTGTTTTCTGCTCTACTCGATAGTTTTCGACCTTCCAACTTGCATTACGAATAGGAGTATAAATCCCATCCAAAGGAATTACCCCAAAACTAGGTTTACCCTGGAAATTTTCATCAGCTGGTACGTAGCCTCGCCCCTTCTGGATATGTATCTGCACATCCAAACGCACATCAGACGCCATATGACAGAGCACCAAGTCAGGATTCAAGACCTGTACACCTGTCAAAAAATTATTTATCAAACCCGCAGAAAATTCTGTCTGACCAGATATCGACACCATCACTACTCCCCCAGAATAAGAGGGATCTGTAATCCCAAAGCGGACTTTTTTTAGGTTAAGTACGATTTGCGTCACATCCTCCACTACTCCAGGTATCGTAGAAAATTCATGATCAACACCTTCAATCTTAATCCACGATATCGCAAATCCCTCTAAAGAGCTCAATAATACGCGACGAAGCGCATGCCCTATTGTTGTTCCATAAGTCGGCTCAAGAGGGCGAAACTCAAAAAGACCATGACGGGTATCGCTCTCCAACATTATTACCCGATCGGGCTGCTGAAACTCCAAAATCGCCATTATAAACTGCTTACTTTGAATACAATTCAACTATCAGTTGCTCGCGTATATTCTCTGGAATATCAGCTCGCGCAGGGATATTTAAAAACTTGCCAACCATGAGTTTACTATCCCACTCCAACCAAGAATAACGACTACTACGATTCGATACAAGCGAATCAACTATCACCTGTAAAGATTTCGACCGCTCTCGCACCGCAATTAAATCAGAAGGCTTTACTGTATAAGAAGGTATGTTCACAACATTGCCATTTACTACTATATGACAATGCGAAACTAGTTGGCGCGCTGCAGCACGCGTGGGCGCTATCCCTAAACGATAAACCACATTATCCAACCGAGACTCCAACAACTGCAACAAAATCTCACCAGTTACACCTTTTTTTCGCGATGCCTTCTGGAATAAATTCGAGAATTGTTTTTCTAAAACCCCATAAGTATACTTTGCTTTTTGCTTCTCAGCCAGCTGTAAACCATACTCGGAAACTTTACGATGACGCTTATTCTTTCCATGTATTCCTGGAGGGTAAGACTTTTTCTCATACGACTTATCTGTTCCAAATATCGGCTCACCAAAACGGCGCGCGATTTTACTCGTGGGACCTATATATCTTGCCATTGTTTTAATGTCTATATTAACGATTACGCACGACGACGCTTAGGAGGACGACAACCATTGTGAGGTAATGGTGTCACATCGCGTATCTCCTGAATAGCAATTCCCGCCTGATGTATGGTTCGCATCGCAGCATCTCGCCCATTACCTGGTCCCTTTAAATATACTGTTACTCGACGCAATCCCAAATCATATGCAACTTTTGCACAATCTGCAGCCGACATCTGCGCAGCATAGGGTGTATTCTTCTTAGAACCACGAAACTTCATTTTGCCCGAAGACGACCAAGCAATTACATCTCCATTCAAGTTCGCTAAGGTTACTATCACATTATTGAACGACGAATGTATATGAGCCTGACCCTCAGAATCTACTCTAACTCGTCTACGACGAGACGAACTACTCTTCTTTACCATTCTATACTATTTTGGAGCATTCTTCTTGTTAGACACTGTCTTTCGCTTCCCCTTACGTGTACGAGCATTATTCTTAGTACCTTGACCACGGACAGGTAAGCCCAATCGATGACGTATCCCCCTATAACAACCGATATCCATCAAACGCTTAATACTCATCTGAACCTCAGCACGCAACTCACCCTCTACAGTAAAATTAGCACCAATAATACTACGAATATCCGCCACGTTTGCATCTGTCCAATCCTGAACCTTCACACTAGGATCAATAGAAGCTTGCTGTAATATCTTCCGTGCTCGACTACGACCTATCCCATATATATATGTCAAGGCAATCTCGCCTCGTTTACCTCGTGGTAAATCTACACCTACAATTCTTGCCATTCTCTTACGTATTCCTCTCTACAACGCCTTTATTTACCTTGACGTTGCTTGTACTTCGGATTTTTTTTACAAATCACATACAAACGACCCTTACGTCGCACCAACTTACAATCACTACTACGTTTCTTCACAGATGTACGTACTTTCATGCCTCACTCTTTTTTTCGCGTACTATTATCCTTCCCCATGTCAAGTCATAAGGAGAAAACTCAACCTTAACTAAATCTCCTGTTACAATCTTTATATAGCGTATCCTCATCTTACCCGAGACCTGCGCTGTTACAACCATTCCATTATCCAAACGCACTCTAAAACGCGCATTCGATAGAGATTCTATTATCTCTCCCTCTTTTACTATTGTTGCCTGTTTTGCCATACAAACTAACTAACTTACCCAAGCACCCTTATGCCTTAGATTCTCTTCTATCTCCATATAAGTAGTCAGAGACTCTGCACTACCATCACGCTTTACGACAATCGCCTTTTCAAAATGAGCTGCATTCTTGCCGTCAACAGTTCTTACAGTCCATCCATCGCGATCTATATAAATATTGCGCTTACCCATGGTTATCATCGGCTCTATACAAATCACCAAATTCGGACTCAATATCTTCCCGTGTCCATGTCTACCATAATTAGGAACTTCTGGTTGCTCATGCATATTTTTACCGAGACCGTGACCTACCATCTCTCGCACAACACCATATCCGAATTTCTCCACATACCCCTGTATCGTCGCACCTATATCACCAACTCTAGTACCTACTGATATACCACTGATCGCTAAATCTAAACTCTCTCGTGTTACTCGCAACAATTGTTTATTCTCTTCAGAGATTTCTCCCACTGCAAATGTATATGCCGAGTCTCCATAAAAACCGTGGAGCACTGTACCACAGTCAATTGATACTATATCCCCTTCAACTAATACATAGTTGCTTGGAAAGCCATGCACAACAACATCATTCACAGATATACATAAAGTATACGGAAAACCCTCATAACCCTTAAAACCAGGAACTGCACCATGGTCTCGGATAAACTCTTCAGCCTTAATATCCAAATCTATTGTCGCTACACCTGGCTCTACTAAAGTGGCTAGATATGCCAATGTTGCGGAAACCAATTGGTTATTCTCTCTCAAATAACCAACCTCTTCATCACTCTTAATATGAATAGATTTCATAAAACACAACAAAAGTCCTGAAGAATAACCCTTCTACTGAAATGCAAAGATAAGAAAAGTTTAATAACCTGCTTTACCTTTTATCCTACCATGACGCATCAAACCATCATAATGACGCATCAAAAGATGACTCTCTATCTGTTGCAGAGTATCTAACACAACTCCCACTAATATTAACAAAGATGTTCCTCCATAAAACTGTGCAAATTGTGTATCAACACTAAACATCACTGCAAAAGACGGCAAAATCGCAATTAAAGCTAAAAAAATCGACCCTGGTAAAGTAATCCGTGAAGTAATATCATACAAAAAATTTATCGTCGAGCGTCCTGGCTTAATTCCAGGTATAAATCCGCCATTACGCTTCATATCCTCAGCCATCTGATTCGGATTTATCGTTATCGCCGTATACAAATACGTAAATACTATTATCAATAATGCAAGCACAAAATTGTACCAAAAACCACTTATATCAGAAAATACTGCAGCAATACCAGAACTCTCACTACTTCTGAAAAACATTGCTGGCAACATCATAATGGCTTGTGCAAATATTATCGGCATAACACCTGCTGCATTCACCTTCAACGGAATATACTGACGCGCTCCTCCATACTGACGATTACCCACCACTCGCTTTGCATACTGAACGGGAATTCTACGCGTTCCTTGTACCAAGAGTATCGAAAACATAAATACAATAAAAAGGACGATCATCTCGACAAGAAACATCACCAAACCACCAGCCATCTCCTCAGCTCTATTAAAGAATTCTGCTGTAAAAGCAAATGGCAGTCTTGCAATTATCCCTATCATTATTATCAAGGATATTCCATTACCAATCCCCTTCTCTGTAATACGTTCACCCAACCACATTACAAACATAGTTCCTGCAATCAGTATTATAGTAGAAGTCACTGTAAAATAAACACCCTTTAATGCAAAAGCCGTATCTGGTAATTGAAAATGTAAATTCGCTAAATAACCTGGAGCTTGGATTATCAAAATTGCAACTGTCAAATACCGCGTTATCTGATTTATCTTACGATGTCCACTCTCTCCTTCACGCTGTAAACGCTGAAAGTACGGTATCGCCATTCCCAATAACTGAACAACAATCGAAGCCGATATATAAGGCATTATACCCAATGCAAATATCGAAGCATGGCTAAACGCCCCGCCAGAAAACATATCCAATAACCCCAATACTCCATCCTCTGTCTGACGTCGCAATGCATCCAAATGAGATGGATCTATACCTGGAAGAACTACAAAACTCCCCAAACGATATACTAATAAAATACCCAACGTATAGAGGATTCTATTACGAAGATCCTCTATACGATATATATTCTTGAGCGTCTCGATAAAACGTCGCATCTATTTCTATTCCTTATTTACCGTCCCATTTTGAGACCGAATTCCTTCCTCTGCTTTTTTCGAAAATGCGTGTGCCGTTACTACAAGACTTTGCGTCAACTCGCCTCCTCCAAGTATCTTACACAACTCTCTCTGTCCTAAATATCCAAGACTTCTCAAAACACTAGGGGATATCTCCTTCAATGAATATGTCTCCGCTAACGACTGTAAATCACTCAAATTAAATACCTTGTACGCTATTCTAAAGGGATTTGTAAATCCAAACTTAGGTAATCTGCGTTGAAGTGGCATCTGCCCCCCTTCAAAACCTTGCTTACGAGAGTATCCTGAACGTGATTTCGCTCCCTTATGACCACGAGTAGAAGTTCCTCCGTAACCAGACCCCTGACCTCGTCCTTTGCGCTTATTCGTACGTACTGCTCCCGAATTAGCTCGTAAATCGCCCAAACGTATTATTGACATCAACTTATCTCCTCTTACTACAACACAACAACCTCCACTAAATGAGAGACCTTACGAATCGCACCCAACACTCCAGCACTTGCCTCTAACTCAACACTCTGACGAATCCGACGCAAGCCTAATGTCTGTAATGTCATACGCTGGCGCTTTGTTGCTCCTATTACACTACGAACCTGTGTTATTTTTATTCTCGACATATATCCTGCCTCCTAGCCATTAAAGACCTTCGTCAATTCTATTCCTCGCTGTTGACTCACCTCATAAGCATCTCGCAACTCCAAGAGTGCAGACATCGTTGCCTTCACCAAATTATGTGGATTAGAAGATCCTCTACTTTTTGCCAAAACATTGCGAATTCCTACACTCTCCAAAACAGCACGCATTGCACCACCAGCTGTGACTCCCGTTCCTGCAGAAGCAGGACGTATCATTACTCTAGAACCTCCATATCGCGCAGTCTGCTCATGTGGGATTGTTCCGTTCAAAACTGGAATCTTGAATAAATTCTTCTTCGCACTTTCAACTGCCTTGGCAATTGCAACAGACACCTCATTCGCCTTTCCTAAACCATACCCAACTACTCCCTTCTCATCACCCACAACCACAACTACCGAAAAGCTTGCTGTCCGACCTCCCTTTGTAACTTTCGTTACTCTACTTATAGATACAACACGATCCTTCAATTCTAGATCTGTCGCACGAACTCTTGCGTTACGCTCAAAAGCCATTCTACTCTCTTCTCCTTAAAATTCTAAACCAGATTCACGGGCTGATTCCGCAAGTGCCTTTACGCGACCATGATACATATAGCCGTTGCGATCAAACACTACCGACTTTATACTTTTCGACAATGCTACCTGTGCCGCCAAAACTCCCACAGCACGAGCTTGTTCTATCCCTGACATTCTCCCTTTTTCCTGTATCACCTTGCTTCTCGAAGAGGCTGAAGCTAGTGTAACTCCCTGAGTATCGTCGATAAATTGAACATATATCTGTCCATTACTACGATATACACTCATGCGTGGACAATCTAAAGTCCCATATATCTTAAGCCGCGCTCTCTTCTTGATACGAATCCTACGCAATTCCTTCAATGTAGACATTTACAAAACCTCCCACAACTATTTCGATTGAGCCTTCTTACCTGCTTTGCGTCTAATTTCTTCTCCTACAAAACGAATCCCCTTGCCCTTATAAGGTTCAGGAGGTCGAAGAGATCGCAATTTCGCAGCAACCATTCCAAGTAACTGTTTATCTGGGGAACGTAGCGTTACAATCGGATTTCCACGCTTCTCCTGTTTTGCTTCAACTGTCACCTGAGGAGGCATCATGAAATGGACATCATGAGAAAATCCAAGACTCATCTGGAGAATATTGTTCTGTACTTCGGCACGAAAACCTACTCCAATTAATTCTTGCTCCAATACCCAACCTTTAGATACACCATATACCATATTGTATATCAAAGCTCGATACAAACCATGCAAAGACTTATGACGCTTCTGTTCTGAAGGTCTACTCAACACGACTACATCTCCCTCTACTTTCACAGTAATATCGGGATCAACGCGCTGTACCAGCTCTCCTAAAGGACCTTTCACGCTCACCACATTATCAACGCCAACCTTTACCGTTACGCCACTAGGTAAGTTTACAGGCTTATTTCCAATACGAGACATTTATTCAAAATTTGCAAACTAATAGACTACACACAATACCTCGCCCCCGATTCCACGAAGACGAGCCTCTTTCTCAGTCATTACACCTTGAGAAGTAGATAACACCGCTATCCCTAAATTGTTTAACACTCTAGGTAACTCCGATACGCCTACATACTTCCTCAATCCAGAACGACTCACGCGCTGCAAATCTTTTATTGCATTACGACGTGTCCTCGGATCTATCTTCAAGGCAATCTTTATCACTCCTTGCTTACCATCCTCATCATACTTATAATTCAATATATATCCTTGTTCATAAAGTATATGAGTGATACTCAACTTGATTTTTGACGAAGGTATTACCACTATACGATGTCCTGCACGAACTGCATTACGCACACGCGTCAGATAATCTGCTATTGGATCCGTTATCATTGCTCTCTTTACTCTCTATACTACCAACTAGCTTTCTTTACTCCAGGTATCAAGCCCTGCGAAGCCATCTCACGAAATGTTATACGACTTATTCCAAACTGGCGCATATATCCCCTAGGACGCCCCGTCAAACTACAACGATTATGCAAACGAGTAGCACTCGAATTCCTCGGCAACCGCTGCAAACCTACATAATCCCCTGTCTCCAACATACGTTTACGCTTCTCAGCATAACGAGCAACTAAACGCGCACGACGTACCTCTCGCGCCTTCATAGACTCCTTTGCCATACTAACTCTTCTTCGTTTTAAATGGTATTCCGAACTCTCTCAACAAAGCATACCCTTCCTCATCACTCGAAGCACTTGTTACAAATGTTATCTCAATTCCCATCAACTTCGATATCTTATCTATGTCTATTTCTGGAAATAATATCTGCTCCGAAATCCCTAACGTATAATTTCCTCTTCCATCCATCCGCTCGGGCACACCCTGAAAGTCTCTTATACGAGGCAAAGATACATTAATCAAACGATCTAAGAACTCATACATACGATCCCTACGCAATGTTACCATAGTCCCTATTGGCATTTTTCGACGCACCTTAAAAGCATTTATATCCTTCTTAGCACGTGTAACCACTGCATGCTGACCTGCTATACTTGTAAGCTCATTCTGCGCTTGCTCTACCAACTTACGATCCTCTGTGGCTCCCTTTACCCCTTGATTCAATACAATCTTTACAATGCGCGGCACCTGCATCACACTCGTATAACCAAATGTCGACATCATCTTCGGCACTACTACATCAGAGTAGTGTTTCTTCAACGTTGGTATATATCCCATCAACGGATCTCCTTATTCGATTTCTTAGAGTAACGAACCAACTTCCCCGACTCCGAACGACGCCGACCTACTCGGGTTGGCTTGCCATTCTCTGGATCTATCAACATCAAATTTGATATATGTATAGACGCTTCGCGTTCAACGATTCCCCCCTGCGGATTCTGTGCAGATGGCTTCTCATAATGTGTTACCATATTTACACCCTCCACTATCGCCCTATTCTCTCGTGGGATTACTTCCAGCACACGACCCCGATGATGTTTATAACTACCTGATATTACATATACTACATCACCTTTACGTATATGCAAACGCGGCTTTATCCCCAACTTTCTTTGCATTACTCTCTATTCTATTATAATACCTCCTCTGCCAAAGAGGTAAGCTTCGAAAAATTCTCACGCAACTCCCGCGCTACTGGTCCAGACACGCGCGTTCCCAACATCTCATCCTTACCCTTCTGCAGTAGTACACATGCATTGTCCTGAAAACGAATATACGACCCATCACTCCGACGTACTTCCTTCTTAACTCTTACTACCACTGCTTTGTGCACCTCTCCTTTTTTGGCATTGGCACCTGGACGAGAGCTCTTTACACTCACAACAATCTTATCTCCTAATGATGCATAACGACGTTTTGTGCCTCCTAAAACTCTTATACACAACACCTCTGTCGCTCCACTATTGTCTGCTACTGACAATCTCGTCTCTTGCTGTATCATCGCTATCTAGCTCTTTCCACTATTTCTACTAAACGCCAACACTTCGTTTTACTTAAGGGACGTGTTTCCATTATCCGTACAACATCACCCACATTACATGCATTCTCTGCATCATGTGCATAAAAACGTGTTCTACGCTTTACAAATTTCCCATATTTTGCATGTCGCACGCGACGCTCTATTTGCACAACAATCGTCTTATCCATACGGTTGCTTACAACTATGCCCTGACGCTCTTTACGTAGATTACGAACTAATTCCGACATATTTCTTATCCCGACCTAACTATTTTCTTTACTCTCTGTACGAAGACGCTCCGTATAAATTGTCAACATACGCGCTATAGTACGCCGACACTCTCGAATCTCCATCGGATTTTCCAAAGGTGTTGTAGCATGATGCATCTTTAAACGATGCAAACGTTCTCGCTCACTTTCTATACGCTCTGGTAATTCACTCAAAGGAATCTCTTTTATCTCACTACTCTTCATCGTACATAAACTTCACTATTCTCAGTATAATCTCGACGAATAACAAATTTCGTCACTACTGGCAATTTCTGTGCTGCAAGCCGCAATGCCTCACGAGCAACCTCCAAAGGTACCCCATCCGCCTCTATTATTACACGACCCGGCGTCACTGGTGCTACAAAACCCTCTGGAGCTCCCTTACCCTTCCCCATTCGCACTTCGGCTGGTTTGCTCGTCACTGGCTTATCAGGAAATACTCGTATCCATATCTGCCCCTCACGTCTCATATAACGCGTCACTGCTTGACGAGCTGCCTCAATCTGACGACCTGTCAACCACGCTTGTGCCAGGGTCTTTATTCCAAATGATCCGAAAGCTAACTGATGCCCACGATGAGCAATTCCTTTCATACGACCCTTCTGCTGCTTTCTAAACTTCGTTTTCTTCGGCTGTAACATCTCTCTGCGCTCTCCTTTTTACGATCTAACGACTACCTCGACGACCTCCTCGCGCATTATCTGCTCGTCCTGAGCCGCGATTCATACGTCCTCCACGATTCCCTTGCATCGCATTTGAAGGAGTCTGACCAAAATTAGGCGATAAATCCCGACGACCATAAATCTCACCACGAAAAATCCACACCTTCACTCCTATTATCCCAACCTTGGTTAATGCCTCTGCTAAAGCATAATCAATGTCCGCACGAAAAGTATGGAGCGGAATACGTCCCTCTTTCACTGTTTCCGTACGAGCCATCTCAGCCCCCCCTACACGACCTGCAATCTGTATCTTTATACCATCCGCACCTGCACGCATAGTCGCCGCTACCGCCATCTTCATCGCTCGACGAAAAGACGCTCTACCTGCAAGCTGATGTGCTACATTATGTGCCACTAAACTCGCTTCTAACTCTGGACGCTTAATCTCATATATATTTACCTGTACATCATTAAGATCCTTCTGAGTTAACTTACTCAATTCAGCACGCAACAAATCTACATCCTGTCCACCCCTACCTATTATTGTCCCTGGACGCGAAGTATGTATTGTCACAGTCACCAACTTCAAAGTGCGCTCTATTACCACTCGAGAAACTCCTGCATTCGATAGCTTTGTACGAAGATAACTACGTATCTTCGCATCCTCCGCTAGATTCGATGCATAGTCTCTACGACCACCATACCAACTCGAATCCCAACCCTTTACTATACCTAAACGGTTGCCTACTGGATTTACCTTCTGTCCCATACTACTTCTCCGTTTCTTCTTTCACTCCAACCGAAGCTTTACACTCCTTCTTTCCTGCACTCACTATCGGCTTCCCTACTTCCAATGTTATATGACAAGAACGCTTCAATATCCTATTAGCACGTCCCTGAGCTCGAGGTCGAATCCGTTTCAACATCGCAGCACCATCTACCATTATCGAACGAACTACCAACCCTTCCTCATCCACACTCTTATCAGGATTTTTCACCCCCCAATTAGCCAAAGCTGATACCAATAACTTCTCAACTCTGGGCGCACATCCCATTGTCGAATAACGCAACATTCCTAAAGCCTTATTTACCTCTACGCCTCGTATCAGATCTGCAACCAAACGAACTTTTCTAGGAGACAGTGGACAATTACGTAATATTGCAAAACTTCGCTCTCGCTTCGCTTCTGCTCGGCGAGCCGCCGAAATTGCCTTTCTCTTTCCCATTTCTTAATCTCCCACACTACTTTCGATTCTTATTCCCCGCATGACCTCTAAAGGTACGCGTGGGTGCAAACTCACCTAATCTATGACCTATCATATTCTCAGTTATATAAACTGGAATAAACTTATTGCCGTTATGAACATTGATCGTATGACCCACAAAATCCGGAGATATCTCCGTCGCACGAGACCATGTCTTTAATGCTTGCTTCGTATTTTTTTCATTCATTGCCAATATTCGTCGCTCCAACTTATAAGCAATGAATGGTCCCTTTTTCACTGAACGACTCATCTATTTCTCTCCACTACGCTTTTTTACCATTGCCACTTCTACGACGCGTTACTATAAAACGACTCGATGGCTTCGTCGCCTTACGCGTCTTATAGCCCTTAGCTAACAAACCCTTACGCGAGCGAGGATGACCACCCGATGCTTTACCTTCGCCCCCCCCCATAGGGTGATCCACTGGGTTCATCGCAACACCTCGAGTATGAGGACGTATACCCAACCAACGACTATGACCTGCCTTTCCTGCCTTCTCCAAATTATGTTCTACATTAGAAACTTGCCCTATCGTCGCCTTACAACTCTGCAATATCATCCTTACCTCACCACTCGGCATCCGCAACGTAGCGTACTTACCTTCACGCGCCAACAAAACAGCTGAAGTTCCTGCACTACGCACCAATACTCCTCCACCACCTGGGCGCAATTCTATATTGTGAACGACAGTACCTAACGGAATCTCTGATAAATACAATGTATTACCTACCTCAGGATCTATTCCTCGCCCAGATTCTACTATCTGTCCTACTTTCAAACCAGCTGGAGCTACTATATAACGCTTTTGTCCATCTGGGTAACATACTAACGATATCCGTGCTGAACGATTAGGATCGTATTCTATACTTTTCACCATAGCACGTTCGCCATCACGATCCCTGTAAAAATCTATCAAACGATAACGACGCTTATGACCGCCCCCAATGTGACGCATCGTCATCTTACCTGTATTATTACGTCCACCAGAACGTCGTAAAGGCAACAGCAAAGATTTCTCTGGCGTACTGGTCGTAATCTCAGAAAAACTACTCACACTGCGATGACGCTGTCCTGGCGTCACTGGTTTCAACTTACGTACTGCCATTCTTATTTAGATATTACTAAAGAAATCTATACTATCTTCACTATGCACTGTTACTATAGCTTTCTTATAACTATTAGTACGACCCAAGAAGTAACCTCGTTTGGTTCTACGTGCACGCAACTTCCCCTCATAACGCATCGTATTCACTGCTTCTACACGAACTCCATAAAATTCCTCAACTGCATGAGCAATCTCTATACGATTCGCATGTGCATCTACAATAAAAGCATAACGATGAAGACGCTCAGATTGCTGCGTCATCTTCTCTGATATGACAGGACGTATCAATATCCTACTTACTCTACTCATTTACTTCCTCTCTTCCAAACAAAGACGACAATTCTCCCAAAGCACTCACTGTCAACACCACGACCTGAGAATCTAATATACTATACGTATTCAACAAATCTACTGGCAACACACGTACATTCGATAAATTTCGTGCTGACAAAGATACAAAAGAATCTGCTTCTGGTAATAGAAACAACGATTTCTTACTATCCACACGTAAATTCTTACATAACGACAAAAACTCTCTCGTACTCGGTTTCTCAAACTGTAAATCCTCCACTACAACAATTGCTTCATTAGCAGCTCGATCCGATAATGCGCCGCGACGTGCCAAATCCTTCTCTTGCCTATTCAATTTAAAACGATAATCCCGAGGTTTAGGTCCAAATACTCGCGCTCCCCCCTTAAACAAAGGAGAATTAATATCACCCGAACGTGCACCTCCCGTCCCTTTCTGACGCTTCAACTTCCGAGTACTTCCAGATAACTCACTCCGTTCCTTCGATTTATGAGTTCCTTGTCTCTGATTTGCCAAATACTGACGTACTGCCATATACAGTACATGATGATTTGGCGCTATACCAAATATAGAAGCGGGCAATGTCACTACCTTACCTGTAGGTTCGCCTGCTCTATTCAATACATTCAATTCCATCAACAGTACTCTCCTACTTATTTATGATTACTACCGATCCCTTCGCCCCTGGAATCGAACCCTTCACTAACAATATATTAGATTCTGGAATTATACGTATCACCCGCAAATTCGATATCGTCACTTTATTACCTCCTGTACGACCAGCCATTCGCAAACCTGGAAATACTCGACTCGGATAAGAAGATGCACCTACAGACCCAGGTGCTCGCTGGCGATTATGTTGTCCATGAGTCGTCTCGCCTACTCCAGAAAAATGATGACGCTTTACAACTCCTTGAAATCCCTTACCCTTTGATATTCCTTGTATATCCACCCACTCAACCCCCTCTAATACATCACTCAAGGTTATTACATCACCTAAACTATACTCTTTCTCCCACTCCTGAAATTCATGAAGTATCCTCTTAGGTGTCGTATTGGCTTTCGCAAAATGCCCTCTCAATGCGGATGTCGTACGCTTTTCCTTCTTCTCTCCAAAACCTAATTGCAAAGCAGTATAGCCATCCACAGCTTCTGTTCGTACTTGCGTCACCACACATGGTCCCGCCTCTATCACCGTGCAGGGTATATTACGCCCCGATGCATCGAATACAGAAGTCATACCCACTTTACGCCCTATTATTCCTGCCATTCTCTCACCCTCCTTCTATTTTACCTCTATCTTGACAGAAACTCCACTTGGAAGTTCAAGCTTCATTAAGGCATTCACCGTCTGGGTCCCGTGATTATACACATCCAATAGTCGTTTGTAAGAATCTAATCGAAACTGCTCGCGCGATTTCTTATTCACAAACGTTGAACGATTCACCGTAAAAATCCGACGATGTGTCGGCAACGGTATCGGTCCGCATACCACAGCGCCTGTCAACTTCACTGTCTTTACTATTCGTTCCACAGCACTATCTAACAGGTTATGATCGTACGAACTTAACTTGATACGTATCTTTCCACTACTCATCAATTAAATCCATATTTACTTTTTCACACTCTTTGCGAGATTTTTTTTCTCTATCACTTCCTTAGCCAAATTCTCTGGCAAAGCCTCAAAATGATCAAACTCCATTACTGAATACGCACGACCTTGTGTCAAAGTCCGGAGTGCAGTTACATAACCAAACATATTGGCCAACGGTACTACACACACAATCTGATGCGCACTCGCCTCTTCAACACTATCTCGAATCAAGCCTCTTCGTTTGTTTATATCTCCTATAACATCACCAACATAATCCTCTGGCGTCGTTATATTCAATAACATCATAGGCTCCATCAATACTGGATTTGCCTTTACACAGGCTTCACGAAAAGCCTGTTTTGCACACAACTCAAAAGACATCTGATCTGAATCTACTGGATGATACGACCCATCTTTCAAGACTATTTTCAAACTCGTCATATCATAACCAGCCAACGGACCATTTTTCATCGCAATCTCAAATCCCTTCTGTACCGATGGAATGAATTCCTTAGGTATATTACCACCCTTTACCTCATCCTCAAACTGCAAGCCTTCTACCCCGACATCAGCAGGTGACATCTCAAAAATTATATCCGCAAATTTACCTCTCCCACCTGTCTGCTTCTTATACACAGATCTATGCTCAACTGAAGTCGTAATTGCTTCACGATAAGACACCTGCGGCTCACCCAACTTTATTTCTAACTTCTTTTTCTCCTGAAGCTCCCCTATTCGAACTTCAAGATGAAGTTCTCCCATCCCCGCAATTATTATCTGATCCGTCTCCTGATCAGTGTAAAAACGAAAAGATGGATCCTCCTCCATTATTGCCAATAACCCCTTCTCCAACTCTGCTATATCAGATTGACGCTGAACCTCTATAGACATCTTAATCACCGGTTCAGGGAAATTTATCGCCGACAACAACAACGGATGCTTTTCGTCACATAGCGTATCTCCTGTCTTTAATTCCTTCACACCCTGCAATGCACAGATATCTCCAGTATAACATTCTTGTATCTCCTCTTTCTTTCCCGCATTCATCTGATACAAACGCCCAGTTCGTACTTTACTCTTACTACGCATATTATATACCGTAGCACCCGTACTCAATACACCACTATAAACGCGCAGAAAGATTAATTGTCCAAAATCACTCTGCATAATCTTAAAAACAAGTGCACTAAACGGTGCATCTGGCGAAATTTCACGAATCTCGACTTTTTCAGCGTCATCAGCATTCATCGCTTCTATATGCCCCTTATCTATTGGACTCGGCAAAAAAAGCGTCACTGCATCCATTAAACGCTCCACTCCTATATCTCGTTTAGCTGAGCCACACATTACAGGAACTATTGCTCGCGATAATGTCGCCTTGCGCACTAACGGATATATCTCGTCTGCTGTTATCGTACTCGGATCTGTCAAATACTTTTCCATAAAAGTTTCATCCAAATCCGCTATCGCCTCCAACAACTGTTCGCGCCCCTCACGTATCTCCTTCTCCAAATCTGCATATTCTTCACCCGTCGGAATTGGGATCTCCAACATATCTGGATACTTCGATTTCGGATCTTTTAGCACCCACTCATATGCTTTCAACGTTATCAGATCAACTACACCTCTAAACGAAGCTTCATGCCCTATTGGAATCTGGATCGGACATGGCGTCACGCCAAGACGTTTCTTCATCTGTTCCAATACAGAATGAAAATTCGCGCCATCGCGATCCATCTTGTTCACAAACGCTATCTTAGGAACTCCATAACGCTCAGACTGACGCCACACTGACTCACTCTGAGGTTGAACTCCACCAACAGCACAAAAAACAGCAACTGCCCCATCCAGAACACGCAAACAACGCTCCACTTCTACCGCAAAATCCACGTGACCAGGTGTATCTATCAAATTAAACTGGTAAGTCTTAGACTGACATGCCCACGCAAATGTCGTTGCCGCAGATGTGATCGTTATTCCACGCTCTTTCTCTGCTGTCAAATAATCCATAGTCGCTGTTCCATCATGCGACTCTCCTATCTTATGCGTCTTCCCCGAAAGAAACAACATGCGCTCAGACACAGTCGTCTTACCTGCATCTATATGAGCCATCACACCCACATTACGTGTCAACGCTAAATCCCTACCCATTAATGTAATATCCTATTCTTAATACTACTTCACAATACTTTCCTATCGACGATAATGCGCAAATGCTTTATTAGCCTCAGCCATTCTATGCAACTCCTCCATTCTTCGATAGGCTGCTCCTTCCTTATGATAAGCAGCTATTATCTCTGCTGCCAATTTCTCACTCATACTATGACCAGAACGCTTACGCGCTGCATTGATCATATTCTTCATAGCAAGACTCACTTTACGTTCTGGGCGGACTTCTTGAGGAATCGGCATATTCGTTCCTCCAACCCGACGACTCCGCACCTCAAGCTGAGGCGTTATCTCTAATAGCGCCTCTCGCCAAATTTCTAACGCTGACTTCCCTTCAGAATTCATCTTCTCGCCTACCAGATCTATAGCTCTATAAAATATATCAAAAGCTATACTCTTCTTACCATCATACATCAAATGGTTTACAAAACGCGTCACCTCTACGTCTGAATATGTCGGATCTGGTAACAATACTCGCTTCTTTGGCTTACTCTTTCTCATATCTCAACTCTCAATTCTATTTACTTTTAGGACGCTTAGCTCCATACTTCGAACGACGCTGACGACGTGCATCTACTCCCGATGCATCCATCGTTCCGCGAATCAAATGATAACGCACTCCTGGCAAATCCTTTACTCTACCGCCTCGAACTAGAACCACCGAGTGTTCCTGCAGATTATGCCCTTCTCCTGGAATATACGCATTCACCTCTTTCCCATTACACAACTTCACACGCGCTACCTTACGCATCGCCGAATTAGGTTTCTTAGGTGTCGTCGTGTACACACGCACACACACACCATGACGCTGAGGGCAAGCATCCAATGCAGGAGCCTTACTCGAAGACTCCAACACTGTACGACCCTTTCTTACTAACTGTTGTATTGTTGGCATCTATACTATATACTTAGCTACAAAAACTAAAGCAAAGTTAGCAACTATGCTCAACACCACCAAAAGTTTACGACACTATATTATACCAAAAACTAAACTTTGCATATCCCATAATTCCTAAACCTCATTCAACACACATAAAAAAAAGGACTCTACTCCTAGTCCCTCTTTTTTTACACCCACCCTTTTATTAAACGATCCAACAACAACCCTTATTTGTTCACGGCATAAATACCATACCTATCGTTTAGAATCGCGAGCAGATACATATCACCCTAATTAATTCACAACCTCTCACATTATAGAGTTTCGATAAACTCATGCACCGGTTCTGTAGTGTGCAACAATCTCATATATTTCACTCTTCTCCTATCTCACAATTCTGAACACTCAAGACTATATTCCACGCCAGAATAAACTTAACTGACACTCTAGGTAATACAATCATCTATTACCTTACGGATCTTACTAAACCACCGAAAAACGTCTTACACGATCCTACCAAGCAATATACAGTGATTGCCATTCACAACACTATACAAAATACGCTCTTAAATATAAATCTTATGCAATACTTGCTGTGTATCTCCACCCGAAAGCACGTGGATATCTACCCCCTGTGTAATCAGATCTCTATTTAGATCAAACATCGAATCTGCTGCATCTCGTTGCGCATCATACATCACGACGCGCGGTATTTTATACCGTATAGCAGCATTCATCGCATATCGCGAACCACTATCCAATTTCGTGTCCCTTAATTGTTTGCTTCTTAAATTTGAATCTTTTGCATAACTCGCTGTTAGTACCACGGCATCACTAAAAAGTGCCTGCAAACGATCGCGTGCAATATAACGTCCAATTAACTCCTCCCGCGTTATATGAACTTGACTATATTCTGTTAGTAAAAGTCCACCATTGCTCACTATCAAATCTGCCAACTGAACATTGGATTCTGGCAATATTTTCGACAATGCACTGGGCAATATTGCTACGGTCTTCCCTCTAGATACAATTGTCTGACGATGTGCTATCGAATCACACCCATCTGCAAGACCACTTATCACGACTACTCCCGCTTCTACAAGATCTCGAACTATCTCTCGCTCGCGTTTCTCTACTTCTCCTGTTGGCATCCTTACGCCAACTACTGCCACACTTTTCATTGATTTTTGAAGAAGTGTGATATCACCCTGATAATATAAAAATACAGGAATTTCTTCCGCATTAGCAACTCCACGTATTGCTGGAAAAAGCGCATCACCACGCGCCACAATTCCATCACAATGTTGCTTCATTCGATTCACAAGTACAGACTCATACTGTTCTCTACGTTGCTCAAACTCCGATCTCTTCACTCTTACTACTCCTGTAGCTGCAAGTCGCGATACTATCTCGTCTGTTGTTTCGCCTCCCTGTATATTCTGTACAATCCATGCTGTACTCACTCCAGGATAAGTCTTTACCGTAAGAACATTAAGTGCCTGTATTGAATATTCCATTTCTCTATTTTCAGATAGTCTAGTATACTAATATTTAATAAAATGCCGTAAGAACAACGACTCCTTATTCCATATACGAATAAAATAAACTCCACTTTGTAAAGAACTCACGTCTAACCCATTTACCTGAAACAATTCCCCTTGCTGCATTACTATGCCTAAAGACGATATTATCTGGTAAGAAATTGGAACAGTACTCTCCGTTTCTATATGCAATTTATTCAATACTGGATTAGGATATAAAACTATCTCATTGGAGAATTCCTTCTGCTGCACACTTGTGCCTTTATCTTTTTTCTTACTCTTCGAATCCCGATTGGATTCTGACACAACAACAGTCACACTTATCTCAACGGACTCCGTCACCACCAGCTCATAAGGCAACCTCACTACTCTACCATCTACTTTTAATTCTACTATCGAATCTCTCAATTCTGGCAAACGTTTAAAATACAAACGTGTACCACCGTGAAACTGATTCTCACCCAACTTTAAATCATATAGTTCACCCTCATCCTCCCAATACTCCCTACGTTCTACTACTAAACCCTTACTATCCTCAGGAAAAGAACCCAAAAGAAAACATGATATCGACTCTTCTACGACTTTAAACTTCGAAAACAACGAATGATTCTTATACAAGGAAACACTCCCATTCGGCACTCGCAAAATCACCCGCGAATTCGGTTTAAAAGCATCAGAAGCAACACTAAGATCATCTGGTTCTCTATGCCCCAAGGAAATTAAATGCAACGGACTACCCGTAAACGCATTTCTAGCAATCTTCTTTATGCTAGACGAAAGATGCAGCATCCGCAAGCCACTGGATGCAAAAGCCTTCTCGCCTATACTTACCACACCTGACTTGATATCCAAGGTTTCAAGTTGCAAATTCCCATTAAATGCGTTTCCCACAATCGTGTAATCTTCTTCAAAACCAATTTGTAGTTTCTTTAATGACGGCAGACAACCCACAATTTCTCGTCTATTTCGATTTACATATATTCCGTCCACTAGTTCATAAGTATATGACTGGAATACAGCGCGTATCTTTAAATTTCCTTCTACCACATGTGTAAGCGATTCTGGCGCTACTTCTATGCCATTTATGAATAATTGCTTACACTCATTTCCCTGAGATGGCAATACTTCAATGCGTAACTTCTCACCACATGTAACTCGCGAATTGGTTGATAACAGTACTCCTTTCTCGGTATAAACAGATAACTTCCCGTCTCCCGTAGACTCGTAAACCAATCCCGCAGTACGAGGAACTCCTAAAACCTCCACATCTAAATCTTCATCTAATGACAAAACCAACTCCTCCTCTAGTCTAGGATTGCCACCATTTATACGAAAACCTGTTACCTCATAAAAAGATCCCGACTCGGCACGCAAATTAAGCGCAGCTCCTAACTTATTACGCAACTTCGCTGGGCTTGTTGTTATCTCATCGCCATTTACTTTTACCATGCACGAAGGCGGGAATCTCAATGTCAAATACCTATACAAAGTTTCCACATCCACATCAATCTGCAAATCTTTATCCAAAGTAAACTGCTGCGAAAAATCAAAATCTGTATAATCTCTTCCATTTATTCGCAAGTTTCGTAAACGCTCCCAAGGTCTATGGGAAAACCTTAAACGAAATATCGTTCTACTAGGCAATGGACTAGATAACTGCAACTGAGTGTCTTGCATATTCAATACCGTCAAATACTTCTTTGCTCGCTCACTCAACACAATAGAATAAGACATAGGGATCACACTTGCTGCCAACGTTAAAGTATTCCCAACGACAAACTCATACGGAAACGAACTGACAGATCTTCCATTTAGAACAATTGTACTCAGCGAAAACCCATCTGGAACTCTTGGCTTTTGAAGAAAAACAACATCTCCAATGCAAAGATCTTCCAGTCTGAGGAGATTATCCTGATTATCTCGGAATTCCATCTGACAACGAGCATCAACATCTTCAACATCTAAAAGAGGTTTCTCGCGATAGAAAGTTGCAAATAATTCGAGATTATGACGAATCTCAAATGTCGTATCAAGGGATGTTGTACGCACTCCATTATACGACCAATTACTAAATAAATATGGCGTTTCTACCTGAGGCGTTATCCTCAATTTTGTACCTCGTAAGAGTTGAACCGACGACTCTACAATCTCCTTACCCTGCTGACTAAGATTGTATATAACTAACTTTCCACCACGAGTCCCAGAATTATTGAGCTGAAATTTTATTGTTTCTCCCTTGCCCGTTATTGCTAAATCTGCAAGCAAATACGTTGCATAAGTATTGCGATCCAGATCTTCCCCATTCACCACAAGATTTTGGATATCAAAACTCTCTAATGCCTCTGTCGAAATTCGTACAGGTACTGTTCTCTGCAATTCTAGTGATAACGTTTCCTTATCCAAAACAACCTCAGGAATATCCTTATCAAGACGTTGTACATGTACAGTAACTGCATCTGGATTCTTGTTCAAAATCCTCACTATTTTTTCCACACCACACAGTTTGCTGAGATTTGGCGAATCTTTTAACTTATCCTTCCAAAAGCTCAAATGCTCTGAGTCTACTACGATTTTCGAAACTTTTTTACGCGCAAAAACTGCATCTAACACAGTTGCTGGAAGCGGAGGTTGACCTTGAAAATATAATGTTTCTACTGACCCCAATTTCGCAAACGCATCGGGAGCTATCTTCTCTATCGAAGCAGGAAAACCTAAAGTCTTCAATCGGACATTCTCTCGAAAAATATTCGAGGATAACTCTTCTATTTTACTGGGTAACAACAATTCTTTACACTTAGATTCCAAAAAAAGAGCGTCTTTCGCTATTTTACGAGTATATGCAAAAAGCGGAATTCCGCGCATATCATGTCGTTCATCACGCACATACCAATGAAATAGTTCCTTACTATCCCCAGAGAGCCTGTAGTCAAAACCATCTACATACTCATCTCCCTTACGGATTATTGCCTTAAATTTCTTACCCTCAAGACAAAACGGCACTACACACGAACTACCAACAATTGTATCTGTCCCATAAACATAACCTACTACCTGATAACCCTCCTTCGTATCAGCTGTAATCCTTATCGGAACAAAAAAAGGTATTTCTTTTTTCTGACTCTTTTCTAGTGTATAACTAATATTATTAAAGTCACTATGTACTGAATATATCGCATCAATCTTCAAACGTTTGACTCCTTCTGTAAACTCAAAATCTATCTCTGGTCGAAAGATTTTATCTTGCACTCCCTGACGACACTTAAGCAAACGTTTTCGCAGACGGTCATACAACGACTTGAATGATTTCTGTTGAAGTTCAAACACACAAAAACATGACACCTTCTCATTGGCTAGAATTTGAAATGCTGATGTTGCATCTTCATCAATACTCGGTGCTAGATACAAACGCTTATAGCCATAAAAAGAATCATCTGAAGATCTAGGATGGAAATACAAAAATTTTGCACTCTTATGAAGAACTATATGGTAAGGAGATGGCCATTGTTCACTTGCTATATACAACGAATCTACACTCTCAGGCATTATATAGTAATCATCGTAGATCCGTACGTCGTATATCGTGCGTTTGTCTTTACTATATAATATATTACCTAATTGAATAAAATTTTCTGGCTCGCCATCAAATTCAAACCGCTTAAAACGCGTTCTTTGAAAACTTGCCTGACGCGTAAACCATCCTATCGGAGCATTGTATGGTAAATGAAATACTTTTATATTCTTACAATCTTGAAAAGCACCACTCTCTATAAACTTCACTGTCTGAGGTATATATACTACCTCTACATTTTCAGATAGAAAATTCGTGATTTTTGTTACCGTGTATATATTCTTTCCGACTCGGAGCTCACGCTCAAAACGCACTTCTTTTCCATCAAACCCGACACTCTCATTTACAGAAGCAGAACCATTCCTATGATCTAACTCATATCTTATATTACCTTTTATCACATAATTATCCGCAGCGGAAGCTTTCATGAAGATTATTCCAAAGAACACTCCTATTACAAAAAACAAACGAAATAACATCTCAAACAACCTCCACGACAAACGTCTCCTATTCTAAATCCTTGATCCTCAACTCCCCACTTCAGCACACAAACATTATATCACTCTTTCTAGATCAACCTTCTATCTCGGACACATCTCGCAAAATATTAATACTTACACACGTTCACATTACTTATACAAAAATGAATCCAGAATTTATTTTATATTATACTATTATGCAAACTAGATTTATACAAAATTTAATGAATTTACTGTACCGCAGCTATTACCCTGTAGACTAAAACTCCCACAAGTCGTGCTCAGTATTAAAGATATCTGTCTTTATCCTCTCTGATTCCAGCATATTCGGAATCCCACCCTTCTTATAATCCGAAATCGTACGATTATTATATTCATTCGTTTCTCGAATTATATACGAGTCAAAACGTCTTTTGAAAAATAAGTCATCAAATGATGTCGACTGTGCATCATTCTTATTATTGTAAGAGGCAATGTGTGTTAATACAGAACGCGCTTCAGGATAATACACCCAGAACGCTGGTATACGCTTTAACTGACCACCTGCTCCAATCAATTCAAATTCCTCTACAACAGGACACAACCCCAATATTCTAACTTCCAATACCGAACGCTTCGAATCAAAAAACCACTCCTCCTTTACAATTATCTGCTTCACATCTTTCCAACGAAGCTCACCATCTATCTTTATGGTCTTAACTTGTCCCGTATTCATATCCGTTTGTTGAATCTCCTGACTCTCAGTACTCATATTGTTTCGTACTTCTTCCAAAGTCATCCGCTTTACAAACTCATCTCCTGGCGATGTTAAACCTGGTAATGGATCGTACGCATATATTTCTTTATTTTGTATTGCATCATAAAGAGCCTGCGTTATACTCTTCCGATCTCGCATCCGTACCGTAGGATAATACAATGGTATGTTTATTTTCTGACGCAAATCTATCATCCTCCAAATTATCTTCGACCACAATACATCCGCTTCGCGAACATACGTATACGGAACAGGACGAATCTTCTCTGGAATTGTCGTACGTTCATAAAAACCTATCGGCGGCATATTGGTCGTATCAGGACGTACTGTGTCCATATTAGACACTTCCATCTTTACTTGTGTTCGTTGCGCATAAACGCCACCTTGCCAATACACAAATAACAATGTAGATACAAACAAAAAAATGCTTACTCGCATTCAATTTCCCTTTTAAAACACTCTTAACTTCTACTTTATACGATATACTTTAGACTCCAGTCTACGCTCCTTACCATCCGCCCCCTTTACTCGAATATCTGTAATCGTCAATTGCGATCCCGAACTTAAAGAGGACATCAACTGCTTCTGCTCAGGTGTAAATTGTGCTCCATTAGAAATCTTCTCCGAAAAGAACCCTCCAACTGTAACACCTACTTTAAAACCCAACACCTGAAACTTCATATCAAAATCAAAATCTTTTGGGAACTGCGCCTCCATCCCCTGCGCTACCATCAATACACCTTTCTGTATCTCTGTTGCTTTCGAATCCATCCCAAATAATGAAGCTACTGGATCTGGCAAGCTCTTTACGCGGAACTCTTTTGTTCCCACAACTTTACTTACTCCATTCTCATTCGATGTTATCGTTATCTTACAAACGCCCTCCTTTGTAGGACGTGCTGAATAACCCGTCGCCGACATAGTTATTGTCCCTCCTGACATCGAAACAGAAATCTTATCCGAATTTATCCCAGAAACAGACACATCTATAGGATTATCTACACCTAGATAAAAAACATTCATCTTCCTCGCTCCCACTGCCATCGAAGGTTCTGCTACTGTATACCGGTGTCTGAATGGTTTACGAATCGGTATCCCATCTGGACCGATAATCTCAATCAACCCACCCCAAGAGACAACACCATTCGACGATGCAGATATTCGATATATCCCCCTGCCATTTTCTGAAACAGGTATCGTATCCTTCTCGTGCCCCTCACGCATCGTATAGATCCACTCATCTGATGTCTCACTTCGAACCGAATCATACGCGCCTATATATACCTTAGGACGCTGCGTTGTATCACTTGCCGCTAAAAAAACCTCAGCCCTAAACTCACCACCACGCATTATATAATCCGAATTCGGAATAACCACAGGACTTATCTTGTTAAATTTAAAATCTCCCGCATCAACTCTATTCAGCAAAAAAGACATCACATCAGACTCAGCATTCAACACATCCACCTGCACCTTCGTCAACTGAGGCAACGTCGCTATTAACGGAATATGCTCAAAACGATAACTCTCCCACGAATGCTCTATACCATCTTTAGTCGGAGGTGGATTATTTGTATCTAGCATCGTCTCCAAATTCGTTACTAACGACGCATCTCGTACTTTATCTAAAAATCCTAACAACCTAGTACGATAGGCCGATAACATCTCTCGCAATTTCGCGCCATTACCCTCCATAATCATTACCTGTGCAGGTATATCCGTACTAGATGTTACTTCCAAACGCTGACTATCAACCTCACCATCTGGTAACAACGCAGGACTATCTTTCCCCTCTGCAATCTCTACAATCTTATACTTCAATGAACGCACAAAATCCACTATCTCCTGAGCTTCTTTATGTACAACTTCTGCCTTCTCGCGCCACGGTGTCACCTTCTGCGGATTCAATAATTCTGCCTCCACAAACTTGCTCATAACTTTCGCATTCTTATCTGCATAATTTCGCGTTGTAAATGAAAGCCCCCCATCTACCAAGGCAAAAGCGTTCAACAACTCTGCAGAGACATTCATTGCCAGCATCGCAGTCAACATTAGGTACATCATACCTATCATCTTCTGCCTTGGCGTTTCTTTCCCGTGACCCATTTTTACCTAGTTATCTCTTCTCTCTACAAGAACGACTTCTTATATTTCCTCTATTCACTTTAACGACCAACTGCTTCCGCTAAAAGCACATTCTTTCACAGACTCTACCTATTGGCCAATGTCCCCATGGCAGACAACATATTTCCATATACAGAGTTCAAACGAGATACATTATCCGCTAACTGACTCACAGACTTACTGTAACGCGATGTATCCTCATTCGCTCTTTCTAACATCTGACGGAGCATCTCCTCTACCTTCTTATTCACTTCATCATTTGCCTTCAAACGCGCTTGAATCCCTTGGAATTGCGTCTCATGGGCAGCATTTAATGCTGCTAAATTCTTGTTCATTGTCGCCAATTGCACACCAGCCTCTGTAATTCCTTTATCTACACCACTGCTTGCACTCGACAACTTATCTGCAGCCTGCTGAATAATATCTTTAAAACTTGCACTAAACGAAAGCCCCGTCTCCGACATCGCCGTCGACGTCTTTTCAAAACTTTCAGCTAACACCTTCGCTTTACGAGCCAACAGATTCCCTGATTCTTCATAGCTACCTGCAAACTTGCCAACTGCCTCGCTTGCTCGTTCCATATTCCCCGCCAAATTTTCTGTCGAAGCAACAGCACTCGAAATTCTCGCAATCCCATTACTTGCTTCACTCAATCGCTCCAATCCTGCCCCTATTTTCATAAACAACTCTGGACCAATCTCCGCCTTCTCAAGCATCTCATTAAACTTCTCTGAGAATACCATACCACCCATTCCCACAGGAACTTGCTGTATTATCGTTTGTTGCGGTACTGGCGATGCCGTGACAACCTGTGGCGACGATTCCACAGACGGTGCAACAACCTTTTTAACCTCATCCCGTTTCTCCTCCGTGGTTTTTGTTTTATTTTCCTCTGCAGGAGCTCTATTAATATTACTTTTTGCAATGGCAGAAGCAATCACACTCTCAAGCATCATCATATCTATCCCCCCATTGTTCTTATCGCGAGGTCTACGAACCTCATCTGTCATCCCAGCAAGTTCCGGATAAACTATCGTCCAATCAACCTCCTCAACAATAGGTTCAAAAGCCGATAAGAAAAATATCACGGCCTCCGTTATCATACCTATCAATAACATAACCCCCGCACCAGGATAGTGTTGCAACTTAAACAATGCTCCCAATAGCACCACAGAAGCCCCCCAACCATAGACGTACTTCATTAAGTTCTTATACTTCGAACCTTGTACTATCTCAGATATGTTAAAACCCATCTCTATCCGTTTTTAGCTTTTTTTTTGCCCTAGTTTTTTTTCTACTCCATATCGTCACCAAACATACACGAACGCACACAACGAAAACCAATGAACGATTTCATCGAATCCTGATACTCATAGGCGCGCGTTGCAACCTGCAAGAAAAAATGCGTATCCTTCCACGAACCACCTCTAATCACCTTACGCTTCATAGCAGGCGGATCCTCAGGTCGTGCATTATACTGGTAATCTGGATTCAAATCGTGCGTAAAATTATACGAACTCTCATCATATGCCGTACTTGTCCATTCCGCTACATTCCCCGCCATATTATACAAACCATAATCATTCGGATTAAAGCTTACTACTGGCATTGTCGTTACACCTCCATCCTCTGCATACCTACCTCGCAACGGCTTAAAGTTTGCTACCAAACAACCATTTATCGAACGGGTATAATAACTACCCCAAGGATACATACTCGAACTCAAACCTCCTCGTGCCGCATACTCCCACTCCGCCTCCGTCGGTAACCTAAAATCATGCACTGGATACTCTCCATTGCGTATATATGATCTATTCAATCGGTTCGTCCGCCATACACAAAATGCAAATGCCTGCTTCCACGACACTCCTACTACTGGATAATTATCAAAATTTGGATGCCAAAAATAATTCTTCGCATTCGGCTCATTGAACGAATAACTCCAGTCACTTATCCATGCCAACGTATCTGGATATACATTCACCTTATCGCGAATTATAAAATCCTTACGCTTACGCACCGGTATACTCTTACTCAATGGGAAATAAAAAACATTCGCCTTTTCTGGCCAAGCACCGCTATCTCCTCTCTCAAAATCCCAACGGTTAGTCGTCTGAGCTGCTTGACGCAAATCTATCCAACTAAAAGTATAATTCAACTTACGAGTATCTATTTCTTTACGCCCCTCAAATTGATCATACTCCTTGTTATAATACAACTTCTGTACAGCTTCATACTGATCCTGATCCGTCAAATCTATTTCTATATCCCAGTTCAAAATAGGAGGCTCAAGCGGATTACCAAAATCATCCTCTGTTATATTAAACTCATCATCAATCTTTGCTAACTCCCTACGCATCAAAGAATCGCGAACATGAAAAACAAACTGACGATACTGATTATTACTTATCTCCGTAATATCCATCCAAAACGACTCCAACGTTACGGTCTTCGTCGGTGCCCTATGTGCCCAAGTAACATCCTCATCATTTCGCCCCATGGTAAATGAGCCGCGCGGAATCCGAACCATATTAAATGGTTCTGGCTCTGTACGGAATTCTCGTCCCGGAACTCCCGTCAATTCGCCATCATCACGTATGCCGCATCCTACCAAAAACACTAGGAAGGCTAACTCCATTATTAATAATAAACGCCTAATCATACTCCTTGCTGTTTTCTTCTACTTAGGAAAGATGCTCCATATATCAACTCTCTCTGTTCGTTCTACTATAAATACCGAATACTCTTATACTGACGCGGCTGAGTCTGTTTCTCAAGACCAAAAGAATATCCTACAAAAACCTCGTGCGAACCACTCGTAAATTGACGAATCGCCCCCACAGGATAATCATAACTATATCCTATGCGCAATGTCTCAAACAATAATATTCCAGCTAATGCTCCAACAGATTCCGAAACATGGTACGACGCACCAAACCAAAACAAATTATTATATCGTGCATTCAAAGTCATCGAAAGCATATACTGTTCCAAATCTGTCCGAGCCAAAAAACTCGGTTCCAAATTCCAACGCGACGACACTGATAAATCATACCCCCCTACCATATAATACTGGCGCGCATAATTCAACCGACCGATCTTTGTTACACTACGACTAATCATTCTACGTAAATCACCTCCTAAAAGGTTCTGACCCGACACTCCAAAATACATACTACGCCCCGTATAATACAAACCGAAAGAAACATCCAATGCAACTCCATTCGCCTTCGCCTTCGGTATTGCAGGATCATTATCTACAGGATCCACACTCTTCCATGTTGCATCAAACCGATCATTTAAAGCCCTTATTCCCAAACCTAAAGCAAGAGACCCCAAAGCTCGCAAATGAAAACGACCACTATAAGATAACTCCACGCCATTCGTCGAACCAAATCCGATTGCATCTCGCATCAAATGTATTCCCAAACCATGAGAATACTGCATCTTTCTCCCAGGACTCATTTGTGACAGCTTACGGTAAGCAAACGGAACATCAAAATTCACGAAAAACAGTTGAGGAGCCCCCTTTCCATAACCGATCCATTGCTGACGCGCAAAAGCATACACTCCTATCATACCTTGACTACCTGCATAACCAGGATTAAAATCCAGCTGATTATACATATACTGACGCATACGGCCATCACTCTGTGCATACGACACTACGAAAAACATACTCAACGTTGCCACAAGCAACGTCAAGCGTATTATATTACACCCTTCTACACACAACTGCCGCATATAAAACTAATTACTCAAAAACGCGACTCAAAGTAACAAAAGATCCAACACACAACCAAAACAAAAGCTAATTTCCCCCAATCCCTCAAGTATACAAATACACATCAAAAACGCTACTCTTATCAATTTATTTTGTACACTTTTATCAAAATCTACAAACAGACTTTACAAAAACAGACACCTAAGAAACGCAAGACAATTTTAAAAGTTGCACAAAAAAAATAATTACTTCATTTACATCTGCTTGCAAATCTCATAAACTAAAATCACTCTATTTCCAATATTCTTACATAGAATTCTACTGCTGATCCAACGGAGTTGCAGAAAATTTTTCAAAGACAAGAAAATTATGTCTCTCAGTACAAAAAAAACTCGTTCACAATCTCCAACAATTCAACTAAGATCCTTGCGCATACAAATCTATACAAAAAAGGACTCCTGTAATACACAGCTTGGGCAAAATAAGCTCAAAAGGAATTTCTACTCACTCGCACAAATACTATACACCCAAGAATATCCATAACTAATACGATAACAATTACCCTTGCTACGAGTGTTCTGCACGAGTACAAACATCCTCCATATAAAGATGTAGCTCATTCAAACAAACAACTAGCAGAAAAGAGCTCATCTCTTTTAGAAATCTACATAATGTATTTCCTTTACTATTCAGATAGATCTCGTTTCTTAACAGCTCTCACTCCACGCTTCACAGGAGTTCGTTTCACACTTTTTTTCGACTCCTTCTTCTCTTCTATTGCTATCAACGATATCAAATCCGACGCTGTTACTTTCATCGCATCCACTTCTTTCGGTAACCTATACGATTTTCCATCATATTGTACCCATAACGAATTCCAACGTCCTTTTACTATCTTAAGGGGGATCTTCGAATCAAATACCCGGACTAAACGAGCAGCTTCCCATGCCTTCCTTGATTCTATCAATGCTATCGCTCGTACAGCATCTATTGTATAGGGATCATCTCCTTTTTCCAAGGATGCAAACATCTCACCCTTACGTATATAAGGACCAAAACGTCCAATACTAACCACCAAATCCTCTCCCTCATACTGTCCCACTACCCGGGGCAAACTAAATAACGCTAATGCTTCTTCCAACGTTATCGTCTCCAGCAGCTGATCCGAGCGCAAAGGCGCATAACGCGGTTTTTTCTCCCCCTCCAGTTTCCCTATCTGAGCCAAAGGTCCATATTTCCCTAAGCGCACCAATACAACCTCACCACTTGTAGGTTCTACACCCAAAATCCGTTCCTCTGTAGGTCGTTCTTTCTCTTCCAAAGCTTTATTTACCAAATCGTGAAATGGTTTATAAAACTCCGAAAGCATCTCTTGCCAATCTTTTTCGCCTGTAGCAATCTGATCAAACTCTTCCTCTACTTGCGCAGTGAAATTATACTCAAGTAAACGAGCAAAATGAGCCTGAAGATAATCTGTCACGACCATCCCCACATCACTTGGAAATAACTTCTTACGCTCTGCCCCATATTTTTCCTCTACTGTATCTACTGCCAACTGCCCTTTCGACAAAACTAAACGCCAAACCTCTCGCAATTGCGACTCACGACTATCCTTCAATACATAACCTCTATTGACTATAGTCGCTATAGTCGGGGCATATGTCGAAGGGCGACCTATACCTAACTCCTCCAATTTCTTCACCAAAGAGGCTTCCGTATATCGCGGCGGATGCTGTGTATAACGCTCCTGTGCCACAATTCTTTCTACTATCAACTCCTGACCCAATGCCAACTTCGGCAAAAGTACTGCAGATTCCTCATGTGTATCATCATCACTACCCTCAAGATATACTCGTAAAAAACCGTCAAATTGTACAGACTCCCCCGTCGCAACAAAAGGATAAGCAACCTCATCTGCTCCTACCTCAACTACTGTACGCAACAATCGCGCTGACGACATCTGAGAGGCTACTGCTCTATTACGTATCAACGTGTACAACCGCTCATAGTCTATATCCATTTCTACTCGCTCTACAGCTGCATCAACTGGACGAATTGCCTCATGAGCCTCCTGTGCTCCTTTACTCTTTGTATGATAACGTCGCAACATATGATACTCCATACCATAGTGCCCACATACAACTTCCTTCAAATTTGCCAGTGCCTGCTCGGACAAATTCACTGAATCTGTTCGCATATACGTTATTTTCCCAGCCTCATACAACCCCTGTGCAATCTGCATCGTACGTGCTGTAGAAAAACCTAATTTCCTACTTGCCTCCTGCTGCAGAGTCGATGTCGTAAACGGCGCTGAAGGATTACGCTCTAATTGCTTCTCTTGTATCCGTTGTACCTTAAAATTAATACCTATACACGAACGAACAAATGTCTCTGCCTCCGCTTGACTATGCATACGCTCCACTACCTCGGCATCTAAAAGTGGATGTGTCGCAAATCGTCCCTGTACCCGGTAATAATGCTCTGATAAATAATTATGAATCTCCCGCTCTCTTTCTACTATCAAACGCACTGCTACCGATTGTACGCGACCTGCCGATAACGACGGACGAACCTTACGCCATAAAATCGGTGAGACTTCAAAACCAACCAAACGATCCAATACTCGACGTGCCTGCTGCGCATCAACCAAATGCTGATCAATTTTACGAGGAGTCTCAAGTGCATGTAAAATCGCACTCTTTGTTATCTCATGAAAAACTATCCGCTGCGTACGCGAAATATCCAAACCTAAGACTACTGCCAAATGCCAAGCTATTGCCTCCCCCTCACGATCCTCATCAGAAGCTAGCCATACCATATCTGCACTAGCAACCGACTTTTTTAACATCGCTACTATCTTCTTCTTATCCTCCGATACTTCATATTCTGGGAAATAACGCCCTGTTTTCTCATCTATTTGTACACTCAAGCCGTGTTTCGATAAATCTCGAATATGACCATAACTAGACAATACCTCAAAGTCCTTACCTAAAAAACGTTCTATGGTCTTTGCCTTAGCTGGAGATTCAACTATCACTAAATTTTTCACAACACCTACCCTTTTTACCTAACCTTATGTTGCACAAAGAAACAAAGAAAAATACAATCAAATCTCTCTCCTTTTTATCAAACTGTTCTTCATAAAAAAAGCGCCTTTCGGCGCTTCTCCTTTTTACATCATGCCACCCATACCTGGTGCTCCACCTGGCATCGGTGCAGGATTGTCTTCCTTAATATCTACCATTACACACTCGGTAGTTAATATCATTCCTGCTATCGACGAAGCATTTTCTAAAGCTACGCGCGTTACTTTGGTTGGATCTATTACGCCACTCTCGAAGAGGTTTTCGTATCGATCCGTACGTGCATTATAACCAAAGTCATTCTTACCCTCACGTACTTTTTCTACCACTACGGCTCCATCCAACCCCGCATTGGCAACAATCTGACGCAAAGGCTCTTCTATCGCACGAACGATAATACGTATACCCGTGGTTTCATCCTCATTAGCGCCTTTTAAGTTCTCAAGCGCCTTTAATGCTCGAACATAAGCAACGCCACCACCTGGGATAATCCCTTCCTCTACTGCAGCACGCGTTGCACTCAAAGCATCCTCTACTCGGTCTTTCTTCTCTTTCATTTCCGTTTCAGTAGGTGCACCCACATAGAGTACTGCTACCCCCCCCGAAAGTTTTGCCTTACGTTCCTGGAGTTTTTCTTTGTCGTAATCAGAGGTCGACATCTCAATCTGTGCGCTGATCTGTGCTACACGCTTAGCGATTGCTTCTTTTTCACCCACCCCATTCACGATCGTGGTATTATCCTTTGTAATATTGATCTTCTCTGCCTCACCAAGCATTTCAAGTGTTGCATCCGCTAAACGCAACCCCTTATCTTCACTTATTACTGTAGCACCGGTCAATACTGCAATATCCTCGAGCATCTCTTTGCGACGATCTCCAAAGCCTGGAGCTTTAATTGCTGCAATTTTCAAAGATCCACGCAAACGGTTTACTACTAAAGTTGCAAGCGCTTCGCCGTCTACATCCTCTGCAAGTATCAACATTGCTCGCCCTTGCTTAGCTACTGGCTCTAGGATCGGGAGCAAATCTTGCATTGAGGAAACTTTCTTGTCTGTGATTAAGATTAAAGGACGCTCAAGTGCCACCTCCATCTTTTCAGGATCTGTGATGAAATAGGGCGAGATATAACCGCGATCAAACTGCATCCCCTCTACGACCTCAACGGTTGTTTCTATCCCCTTCGCCTCTTCTACTGTTATAACCCCCTCTTTCTTTACTTTACCCATAGCCTCAGCAATCAGCTTACCTATCTCATTGTCGTTATTAGCCGAGATAGTTGCAACTTGTTCAATCTTCAACAAGTCATCGCCAACTTCCTTGCTCTGTTCACGCAGATTAGCAACTACTGCAGCAACCGCTTTATCAATCCCACGTTTCAGATCCATGGGATTAGCCCCTGCTGTCACATTCTTCAAACCTACATTTACAATGGCTTGAGCCAATACTGTTGCTGTAGTTGTTCCATCTCCAGCATCATCATTTGTCTTCGAAGCAACCTCCTTAACAAGTTGTGCCCCCACATTCTCAAGTGGATCTTCCAACTCTACCTCCTTCGCAACCGAAACGCCGTCCTTAGTTACTTGTGGCGAGCCAAATTTACGTTCCATGACTACATTACGCCCCTTAGGACCCAGCGTCACCTTTACCGCATTCGCCAACTGATCTACTCCACTCTTGAGCTTATTACGCCCCTCAATATCAAACTTTATTTCTTTTGCCATTACTATAAAATCCAAACGATTTAACTTTTACCTATTTAATTATTACCACGCCCACCACCACTTGGATTACCTGTTGTTGACGGATATCCTGCTCCATTAGGATTATGGATTGGCTGCGACGGTCGACTTCCTTTACCCATTAGAGAACTGCTAGAATATCATTCTGACGCATAATGATGTATTCTACATCATCGACTGTGACTTCCGTACCACCGTATTTAGAGTAGAGAACAATATCTCCCACCTTTACTTCCATCGTCACATCCTTTGTGCCATTACCAACTGCACGTACAGTGCCGCGTTGTGGTTTTTCTTTTGCCGTATCGGGAATTATGATTCCACTTGCTGTACGAGCCTCATTCTCTATGGGCTCTATTACTACTCGATCGCCCAATGGTCTTACTTTCAATTCCGACATCTTACTTTACTCACTCTTTAACCTATTATACTATTCTCTGTTCACGTACTATACGTATCGAACATACTCAATTCTCTACCTATGCAAAACTCACACCACCTAAAAGACTACTCCCAAAACTGACAAAGTGACACTTCGCATACTCGCGTCAACGACGCTTTTGCCCCCACCCCTTCTCATCTCTTCCAAAATCCAATACTGCGACTTTGGCATATCTCTTATGTGCTCGCACCGCACAACCCATACTCTTCATAGCTTCACTAAGTAAAATACGTCTATGCCCCAAATCTTCATTTCCCTCACCCGCATCTATCAGTAATTGTAATACTGTATACAAGCCATTCGGATAATCTCCATAGCCACAACACTCAGCATCAAAATCCGACTTACATTTATAGCGACCTCTACTATGCCCCACTCGACCATCCGTCCCCTGTGCCATAGCAAAACACTCTGCTATATTAAACAACGATTCAGACGGCACTACGACACCCCTCGCTGTGTTATTACTCAACTCTTGCAACAATGAAGCTTTGCGCTCATCAAATGCATAAGACTTCATATATCCATATACCCCCTCAAAATCTTTTACAAACAACTCTGCAAATTGTGCTGGAAATATTCGTGCAAAATTCATATAGAAAAATATCTCCTGCTCATACTCTGTTAAATATTTCTCATTTTTTGCCGTATTCAATATATCTAATTCCTCTTCAGAGAACATTCCTACATATTTTGCCTCCAACATATCGCGGTAATACTGCTCAGCCTCCTCGCGGCTTACTACCTCATGATTTTTTACTGCCCATATTTGCGCTCGCACGACTCCCATACTCCCCACCCACAACAATAGTAATAGAAATCTTTTCATATCTCTAATTTCTTCGTTTTTTCATTCTCTCTGCGAAAGACCTATCCAAAAGTACGAAATTTCACCCCCATTAAATTCCCTCCTCTTGCAAAGGAACTTACACCCTATAATATCCCCAAAATTCCTACCTTGCTAGTACTAGTTCTCGTCAATGTTCATAAAACAAAGAAAAACTCGCGCTACAGATGTCATTCCTTACCAAAAATCCACTTCTCGACTATGAACTAGCTAAAATCCGGCACTGTCCCTTTTGTGACGAATTTGCACCTCTTATACACGACACGATGTGTTCCCATTGTTTTAATAAACTATCCCTTACCTACACATGGGAATACTATTCTGCATTACAATTCAACACGCCTCCCGAATTTCGTCTTCTACAATACGTACTCCCTCTCGCGCTATATGAATCCTCAGGAAATATTCGTTCCCTCATTTTCCAATTCAAATATCATGCAGAACTCCCGATCGGAAGAAATCTCGGGAAACTTCTTGCTCACTATCTCACTACCTCACAACTCGCAAACCAATTCGATGCCATCATCCCCGTTCCACTCCATTGGCGTAAATATATTATCCGCGGATATAACCAAGCTCGCGTCTTTGCTCAAGGGCTTGCCGACTCCTTACAAATCCCTATTTACAATGCTCTTATACGTACTGTATACCGTAAATCCCAAACAAAAACTGCGAATCACCTACAGCGTTCAACCAACGTTCAAAGCGTTTTCAAACTCAAAAATAAAGCGCTGCAACAATGTGCTAACAAACACCTTCTCGTAGTGGATGATGTGCTAACAACAGGATCTACGGCCAGCAATTGTATCGCCTGCCTACTCCCCATACCAAATGTGCAAATCAGCTTTGCATGCATCGCTATCCGCCCTACTATGCTCCGAGAAGCTTATTCACACGAAAATTTTTTATCCGACTAACAAAATATTCCAATATACCCATTCTACGTTCTCTACAGAGATATTCAAGACCTTGTCTTTTCTATTACTAAATATTACAAGCTCACAATTTTTACAAACCTAAAGAATGCCACTCTATTCTCATTAAGAATCCTAACTTTGCAAAGACAGATAAACACATTATTCATTAGTAATGAAACATTATATCATACTTGTGCTATTCACCATTTGTTTTATTGGTATAGCAAATGCTCAAAATTCTCTTTATGAAATCTCGGTAAAAAATGCCCAAGGAAAAGAGATAACCCTAAAGGAATATGAAGGGAACGTTCTCCTCATTGTAAATACGGCAACTGAGTGTGGTTTTACTCCTCAATACGAAGCTCTAGAACGACTCTATAAACAATACAAGGAAAAAGGGCTTGTCGTGCTAGACTTTCCTTGCAACCAATTCGGCGGACAAGCCCCCGGAACCATCGCGGAAATAAAAGGGTTTTGTACTGCAAAATACGGAACAACTTTCCCTCTTTTTGCCAAAATTGACGTGAATGGAGCAAAAGAAGCAACTCTCTACACCTATTTGAAAAAGAAAAAAGGGTTCGAAGGATTCTCGGGCGAACGTGCAGCTCGCATGGATGCGTTGCTCAAAAAGCAAGACAAGGACTATGCAAATAAACCCGATATCAAATGGAATTTTACAAAATTCCTAATCGACAAAAAAGGGAATGTTATTGCACGGTTCGAACCTACTGCAAGTATGACCGAGGTGGAAAATGCTATCAAAACACTGCTCTAAACACCCTCTACTTACAAACTAAAAAACATATTGCACATCCTGAAAGGTACAGACATATTCTGTACCTTTTTTGTCTTGTAAATGCAGCTGACCATTGTCACAAACCGCGAGAAGACGTGCCATACACGACTCGCCTCGTACTACAAAAGGAAAAAAGCCTTGATTACGATACAAATTCTGCCAATACTCTGCTCGTATCTGAGTTGCTGTATGTGGTGAGTAGTTGTCAATTACCTCCAGTATATCCCTTGCAATTTCCTCACTCGCTGTATTGGAATTGATCTGAGAAAAAGGCGCATGTTGCAATATCGACGTCGCTGGTGGGTTATAGTGCGAAGGACTCTTACCGCGCCTTACGACATTTAATCCAACTCCCATTGCAGCACTAAGTAAAACGCCAGACTGGATATACGTCTTAATGAGTATTCCACATATCTTTTGCTCCTCTACCAAAATATCATTCGGCCATTTTATGTACGCTACTATATTGCAGCTGCGTAAAAATCTTACGATCGCTAACGAAACAATTTGAGATATTGTAAAGAAGGATCCCGCTGAAATCCCACCTAAACCAGAATAAAGTGTGAAAAGAATATCCCCCGCTTTTGAATCCCATTTATTCATACCTTGTCCTTTTCCACTGCGTTGTTGCGTTGCAGTCACCAACGTAGGCAAAGGAAAGTTCGCCTTATGTTCCTCCACATACTTATTAGTCGAATCTACCGTAGAAAGAATAATTCTATGCATCTAATTCACAATCTCGTTTATATAACAGACGCAGCCTTATGAAAAAGCTGCGTCAAATTTCTTATCAAAAAAAATAAAAGATCCTCTCCTACAACCTAGCTTTAAGTGTTTCTATTTTTGTTATCGTATCACTTAACTTCTTACGTTCTGTCTCAACAACCTGTGCAGGCGCTTTGTTCACAAAACTCGGGTTTTCCAGCTTCTTTAGAATCATTAATTGCAACCCCTCGTAATACTTTATCTCCTCATTGATTTTAAGCATCTCTGCCTCGTGATCGATCTTATCTCCAAGAGGAATCGAAAACTCGAGAGTTTCAACCATAAACGAAACACAATTGGCTGGTAATATCTCGGGGACATTTTCCAAGGATAGATTACAGAACTGTTCTAGTAATCCTTTAGCCTCTTGTGTCATTGCAAACCCTCTGCGATAAAATAATTGCAAAGGTTCGTGGGGAGATAGATTATTCTCTTGACGCACTGCACGCACTCCACTTACAATCGATTTTAAAAGCTCGAACTCTACAAGACTCTCACGATCCAACGCCTCTACGGTTGGCAACTGCGCTTGCATTATACTACTGTCAGTTCTCGCATCTTTTTCCCCGAGGTTATGCCACAATTCCTCCGTAATAAAGGGCATAAAAGGATGCAGTTGTATCAGTAATTTCTCGAGAATTCGCTCTACAACGAATACTACCTCTCGCTCAATTTTACGATTCGAATTCGGTTTTACCAACTCCAACAACCAACTTGAAAAATCATCCCAAAAAAGGCGATAAAGTTCAGTCAAACCCTCGGATATCCGATACTCAGACATATTTGCCTCTACTTTGGCAAAAACTTCATTCATACGTGCCTCAAACAGACGCACTGCATACAAACGTTCTAATGATTTCGCCTCTACCGCATTTCCCTTCCAGCCCTGTATCAGACGAAAAGCATTCCAAATCTTATTGCAAAAGTTGCGCCCCTGTTCGGTTTGTTGCTCATCAAACATGAGGTCGTTTCCAGCCGCAGAGCACATTAGTATCCCTACTCGCACCCCATCTGCCCCATATTTATCTATCAATTCGAGTGCGTCTGGACTATTCCCCAACGATTTACTCATCTTCCGATGCTGCATATCACGAACCGTTCCAGTAAAATACACTCGCTTGAAAGGCGGCTTTTTGGCATATTCATATCCAGCCATTATCATGCGTGCCACCCAAAAAAATATTATATCTGGTGCTGTAACAAGGTCTGCTGTAGGGTAGTAATACTGTATCTCCTCATTCTCTGGATGTAAGATCCCATCAAACAACGAAAGAGGCCATAACCACGAACTAAACCATGTATCCAGTACATCTTCGTCTTGCTTTAATTCGTTGAGTGTTATCGCTGGCTCTATTTTTTTTGCCTCGCAAAGCGCCTCCTCCTGATTATAAGCCACCACGACGCGCCCATCTGGGAGATACCAAGCTGGGATTCTATGTCCCCACCACAACTGGCGAGATATACACCAATCCCGAGCATTTTCTAGCCAGTGCCTATATACTCCAAAAAAACGTGAGGGTACAAGCTCAATATCCCCCTCTTCTACGGCCTGTAGCGATGTCTTAGCGAGATCGCCTATTTTTAGAAACCACTGCGTAGAAAGACGTGGTTCTATTACAGCTTTGGTTCGCTCACTTATTCCTAAGGTATGAATATAGTCCTCAGACTTCTCCAATAGATCTGCGCCAGCCAAATCCTTCACTATTAAGGTACGTACTTCAAAGCGATCTAAACCTTCGTAAAGACCTATACCTTCGCGAATTGTTCCCTGTTCTGTGAAAGTCTCTATTACTTCAAGGTTGTACCGTAACCCAATCTCATAGTCATCTAAGGCATGCGCTGGTGTTATCTTGAGGACTCCTGTACCAAAAGCCGGATCGACATGCTCATCCGCTATCACAGGAACTTCTCTATTTACGAGCGGCACAACTACTTTTGCGCCTAAAAACTTCTTGTAGCGTTCGTCATTCGGGTTTACACACACAGCAACATCACCCATTATTGTCTCAGGACGCGTTGTTGCTACCGTTAAATACCCCTCAGAATCCACTAACTTGTATCGCAAGTAATATAATTTAGATTTCTCCTCGATATGCAACACCTCTTCGTCGCTAAGCGCAGTCTGGGCTTGCGGATCCCAATTGACCATACGCACCCCTTGGTATATCAAGCCTTTGCGATAAAGATCTACAAAAACATGGATCACGCTCGCACTACGCACCTCATCCATCGTAAAAGCCGTACGATCCCAATCGCAAGAAGCGCCAAGACGTTTTAATTGCTCGAGAATTATTCCTCCATATTTATCAGTCCACTCCCAAGCATGCTTTAGAAACTCTTCGCGCGAGAGAGAATGTTTATCGATCCCCTCATTTCGAAGCTTTTCTACAACCTTTGCTTCTGTCGCAATAGAAGCATGATCCGTCCCTGGCACCCAGCAAGCATTAAAACCTTTCATGCGCGCCCTACGCACAAGGACATCTTGTACGGTGTTATTGAGCATGTGCCCCATGTGAAGTATCCCCGTCACATTCGGCGGAGGTATTACAACAGTGTACGGCTTCCTGCTATCTGGAGTGGAATGGAAAAGTTTATGCTCCATCCACCATTCATACCACTTCCTCTCTATATCTTTCGGCTCGTAGCGAGTAGATAACATTTCCTTGAGTTCCTTAATTTTTGCTTAATTCCGTTGTAGGCGTTTACGTGCCGTTTCATCCAACTCTATTTTCCGCAAACGGATATTGGAGGGCGTAATCTCCACATACTCATCTTCTCGGATATACTCGAGGGCTTCCTCTAACGAAAAATGCACTGCGGGAGCTATAAATATCTTCTCATCGCTCCCAGAGGCACGCATATTCGAGAGCTTTTTCTCTTTACACACATTTATAGTGATATCATTCCCTCGAGTATGTTCGCCAACAATCTGTCCAGCATAGACCTCAACAGGAGGATCTATAAAGAAAATCCCTCTATCCTGCAACTTCCCAATCGCATAGGCTACGGCTGTCCCCGATTCTAACGCAATCAACGATCCATTACTCCTCGAAGGGATTTCGCCTCTATACGGTTCAAAACCCTTTAACAGATGCGAAATTACGGCCTCACCATTTGTCGCAGTTAATAGCTGATTTGTAATACCTATTAATCCTCGAGACGGTATGGTAAATTCTATATGCGTGCGATCCTCTATCTCTTGCAAGTTCTCGATCGTTGCTTTTCGTGTTAAAGCAATCTCTATGGCACTACCCGAAAATTGCATAGGAAGATCTATTCGTAGCGTCTCTATTGGTTCACATTTCACACCATCTATCTCCTTTATTACAACTCGAGGTTGTCCTACTTGCATCTCATAACCCTCGCGCCGCATCGTTTCTATCAATATAGATAGGTGTAGTATGCCCCTACCAAAAACAACAAACGAATCTGCTGTTGCACCCTGCTCAACCCGAAGAGCAAGATTCCACTCTAATTCTCGTTCTAAACGTTCACGCAATTGACGTGAGGTTACATATTTCCCTTCGCGACCAAAGAAAGGCGAGTTATTGATTGTAAATAGCATACTCATCGTAGGTTCGTCTACTTTGAGTACAGGAAGAGGAGCAGGATTCTCTACATCACAAACCGTTCCTCCTATTTCAAAACCCTCTAAACCACCAATGGCACAAATATCTCCCAACTGTACCTCGTCCACTTTTAATTTGTTCGCCCCTTCAAAGGTGTACAAATCTTTCACTGGCATTTTGTGAATAGAGCCATCTCGCATAGATAGTGATACCTGCATTCCTGCTTTCAATACACCACGCGAGAGTTTACCTACAGCTATACGTCCCGTGTATGGCGAGTATTGTATAGAGGTAATGAGCATCTGCAATGAGCCCTCCTGACGCCTCGGAGCAGGAATATAGCTTACAATTGCATCTAAAAGCGATATCATATTCTCCGTTGGTGTCTTATAATCTAGCGACATCCAACCCTGTTTTGCACTCCCATAAAGTGTCGGAAAATCTAGCTGCTCCTCCGTTGCATTGAGGGTAAACATTAGGTCAAACACATCCTCCTGCACCTGCTCTGGTGTACAATTCTGCTTATCTACTTTATTTATCACAACGATGGGTTTCAACCCCAATTCAAGAGCCTTTTGTAGTACAAAACGCGTTTGTGGCATCGGTCCTTCGAAAGCATCCACTACCAGCAATACGCCATCCGCCATATTGAGAACTCGCTCTACTTCGCCTCCAAAATCCGAGTGTCCCGGTGTATCTATTATATTTATTTTGGTATTATTATATACCATAGAAATATTTTTACTCAGTATTGTTATTCCTCGCTCGCGTTCCAACTCATTGTTATCAAGGATATCCTGATTGCTCAGTTTCCAGTACCCCAGTGCAACGGTTTGCGTAAGAAGACGCTCTACGAGTGTGGTTTTTCCATGATCTACATGTGCGATAATCGCCACGTTTCTTATTTCCATTAATGCTCTAAATTTTAGGCTTTAAAGGTAAAGAGAAAGTGCGACTTCAGTTTAATACTTGTCATTTTAGCCTCAGTCTATTACACAAATATTAAATTCTAACCTATTGATTACAAGATCTATAAAGATCCATCTTCCTTCTCCTATTCTATAGCCCACTCGGCACTTTGGTTAGCAATTTCTTTGTACATTTGAAGCCTTAATGTGTTCTATAATAGGTCTATATTTTATAGAGGAAAGGCAATGAAGAAAACTTTTAGTTATGTAGAGCGGCTGATCGAAAATATGTCGACTACTATGGATTTTGACGCTTATAGCACTAGCCGTGATCAATTTGATAATGGGCGGTATGTCGATAGTATTCACTCCGTAATCGATTTTTTCAATCCAGAGTTTCGTTACAAATACGACAACGAGTTAACGCAAAAAAACGAACCTACTCCTAAAAAGAACTTCTTTAGCGCCCTATTTAGTCCTAAGGTTGCAAGACAATATGGTCCGGGACATCACTTTACTATCCCACACGGTTCCATCATTGTCAATATCGAAATCACTGAAACCGAGCTAAAAGTCCATGCACCCTTCCTACGCGTCCCAACAGATGCTAGACGGATACCTCTTTTACGACGTATTTGCGAACTGAACCTCTCTCAACTAGACTTGGTGCGTATCGTACTCGAGGAGAACGAACTCCATTTCAAGTTTTCCTGTCCATTAGGACTCGCACACCCACACAAAATCCAATATATGTTCCGAGAACTCTGTATAACAGGTGATCGTTACGACGATGAATTTGTTACAAAGTTCGGCGCTGAACGTTTGTATACTCCGCGTATTACTCAATTCTCCGAACAAGATATCAAACGCATTATACAGGGAATACGCGAGACATGCAACGAGACAATTGCTGCTATTAACGAGTTCGAAGAGGAACGTAAATTTGGCATTGCTTGGCATTGTCTATCCATCGGTCTTTTTAAGATTAGCTACATCGCCCGCCCGCAGGGGATGTTTGACAACGAACTAGACAAAGCCGTTGACGAGGCTTGGGAGGACGATGGCGATACGCCAGTACAGGTAACCGATGGGAAAGCATTCCTTCAGAAATTGCTCGATAGGTCAGACAAAGAATTAGCTGCAGATCTCTATAAAGTAGAGTTTATGTGTTCGCCGCGTCGAGCTTCGGATATTGGGAATATCCGATCCAATCTTTCCGAAGCTTACGATGCTGCACGTAAAGCCTACTCTAGCGATTCTATGGAGTGTTGCCTTCGTAGTTTACTCATGATATACCGCGTCTATTTTTTTAACGATTTGCAGGCAGATGTAGACCAAATTTTCACTCGTGCGCTACGTAAATCCGCCAACCTAGAATTTGGCACGGCTTCTAAAATTCTAATGAAGGCTCTAGATACCGTAATGGGAGGCACCGTCGTTAGCGAAGAGTAAAGCTACGATTTCTTATAGCAACTTTATGTTTTTTTTTGGTAAGGAGTATAAAGTAGATGAATTCGACAAATATAGATTATAGTGCTGTTGTCAAAGTGATTACAAATGACGGAAGTGGATCGGGGTTCTTTTTCCGACGTCCTAATTATCTAATGACTAATTTCCACGTCGTAGAAGGACATCGTACCGTCACACTAGAGCTACAGAACGAAGAACGAAGCAAGGGTTCCGTTGTCCTAGTTAGTCAACATTTGGATTTAGCTATCATACAAGCAGAAACCGATTTCAATGGGATTGAACCTGTTGTATTCTGCGACGAAGACTCTCTGGAACTCAGCGACAAAATCGTTGTTGCAGGTTTCCCGCTTGGTCGTCCTTTTGCTATAACCGAGGGGATTGTATCCTCGCCACGCCAAAAGATTGGAGCGCGCTTCCTTATACAAACAGATGCTGCCGTAAACCCAGGCAACTCAGGGGGGGCGATGTTCAATTCTGAAGGGCATGTTTGTGCTGTCACCGTAAGTAAGATGCAGAACGCCGAGAATATCGGATTTGGAATCCCCGTAGCAGACATCAAGAAGATGTTGCAAACGCTCGATACAATGGGTGACGATAGACATTATCATTTTCAATGCCCTGGGTGCGAAAAAGCTATTGTCGATGATAGTATGGAATATTGCGATTCTTGTGGCGCTAAAATCCCACAGGAAGCCTTCAAAGAAGTGCCAAAATCTGCATTGACAAGCGTTGTAGAAAAGATTATTAGTGATATGGGGATCGATCCCATAGAGGCGTGCAATGGAGACGAACAATGGAAATTTTACTACAAGGGCGCGCTCATTATTACCTATGTTTATAACCGCGATTTCTTGATCTCCTATTGCAACATCAATCTTCTCCCAAAACAAGATCTCGGTGCTCTTTTCGAATATCTTCTCAAGGATCCTGCGCCCCCATATCAGTTCGGAGTAAAGGATAACGACGTTGTTATGTACCTCTGCGTACATCTCTCAGACCTACAAAATGATACGTATCGCGAGAAGATCATGCAACAGTTTACAGCTCTACCAGAAAAAGCAGCTGAGCTCGACGATGAACTTGCCTCAAAATATGGCTGCACCTTTCCAGAACGCAAAAACAAAACACAAGCATAAGAGCGTATCGATATCTTTGTCTCTTAGAGAGGGCGTATCACAAACTACGCCCTCTTTCTTTGCTACTTATATTTGGCAATTATCGAAAGATTCGTACCTTTGCACAGGAAGTTCGAAGGTATCATGGCCGAGTGGTTAGGCAGAGGTCTGCAAAACCTCGTACAGCGGTTCGAATCCGCTTGATACCTCATCGCATAGCAAAAAATATGCAGTTTTCTTCTGAGACAAGGGCGGTTTACTCCGCCCTTATTTGTATACACAAAATTCGTTGCAAAAAACTGAAATGAATATTGCAGTCGTAGGTGTTGGGTACGTCGGTTTAGTCAGTGGTGCATGCTTTGCCGAACTGGGAAGTACTGTCTATTGTATCGATAACAACCACGAGAAGATTTCTCAACTCAAAAATGGAATTATCCCCATCTACGAACCTGGATTAGAGCATCTCGTCGCACGAAATGTACAAGGAGGACGTCTATATTTTCGTACCGAACTTGCAGAGATTCTAGACGAGGTAGAAATCGTTTTTATTGCTGTAGGCACTCCTATGCGCGAGGATGGTAGTGCTGACTTATCGTATGTTCTCGAGGTTGCAACAACTATCGGCAAAAACTTAACCAACTATAAACTAGTAGTAAATAAAAGCACCGTCCCAGTGGGTACTGCGGCTACTGTCAACTCTTTAATACGCGAAGAGCTCAACTTACGAGGTGTTTCTATCGATTTTGATGTTGCATCAAATCCCGAATTCCTAAAAGAAGGTGCCGCTATTGAAGATTTTATGCGACCAGATCGAGTCGTCGTCGGCGTAGATTCGGTGCGCGCGCAAGAATTGATGACTCGCTTGTACAAGCCCATGTTATTGAACAACTTCCGCGTTCTTTTCATGGATGTCCCCTCTGCAGAAATGACAAAATATGCAGCGAATGCGATGCTAGCAACCCGGATTAGTTTCATGAACGAACTCGCGAATCTATGCGAGATTGTCGGAGCCAATATATCTTCGGTTCGTACGGGAATAGGTAGCGACGCTCGCATCGGGAATCGTTTTTTATACGCTGGTTGCGGCTACGGCGGATCCTGCCTACCCAAAGATGTTAGCGCCCTCATCGCGACTGGGCGAGAGTATGGTAGTAAACTAGAAGTACTCACTGCTGTACAACACGTAAACTCTCTACAAAAAGAAATTCTATTTACAAAATACTTGCAATACTATAATCGGCAGATTCAAGGACAAAAGGTTGCTATCTGGGGACTAGCTTTTAAACCCGACACCGATGATATGCGCGAAGCGCCCTCCTTACGTCTCATTGAACAACTGCTCGAATATGGAAACGAAGTTTGCGTATACGACCCCGTTGCCATGCCTACGGCAAAGCTTCTACTCGGAGATTCTGTCCTCTACGCTAACGATTTGTATCAATGTGTTGAGGAGACCTATGCTATTTTTCACGTCACGGAATGGAAAGAATTTCGCATGCCTAATTGGCAACAAATTCGTAGACTCGTAAAAGTCCCCCTTATAATTGACGGGCGAAATGTCTTTGATCCCAAAGCACTTGAAGGATTTACCTATTTGCATATCGGCTAAACTGCTACAATTCTAACTCATCAGAAGTCTATTCTACACAGCTATAGTTTCCTTCAATTTGTAACAAAAACTTCATCGCTGCGTATACAAATTCCCGCTGCAACAATCTTTCGTTAAAAAAGTTACCTTTGCTATAGGACTACTGTTGTCTTAATTACTTTAATCTACATTCTAATTATTCTATAGCATACTTAGTATCATGTTGAAGAATTTATCGCTTTCAGCAAAAGTTGTTGGTTTAACAACAGTAGCTGCTTGTTTTGTGGCGGGGATGCTGCTCGTGATCTTGTACAATACTTCTTTGAACTCAGGGAGTGCTACTGCTCGTGCGCAGCTCGAGACCGCTTCGCAAGAATTATCTCTTGAATTAAGCGGAAAGCTAGCGAGTGGCGTCGGGATTGTACGTACTCTGGCTCGCTTACTCTCGGGCAAAGAACAAAATGCTCCGTACATGAGAGAGGAATGGATTGATTACTGCAAAGATGCACTCGTTATGAGTCCTGGAATTTATGCCATCGCATTAGCCTACGAACCCAATGCCTTCGATACACAAGACTCCGAATTCATATACAAACGCGGTTGTGACCATAAAGGGCGTTATGTCCCTATTGTAGGACGAGATACGCGCGGCGATCTCATTGTGGATACCTGCCAAAACTATAAAGTAGACACGCCTGATTCTTGGTATTTCAATCCCAAACGAGATCAGAAAACCTACGTAACAGACCCCTACGAAGCTTATGTAGGTGGAGCGAATCGACTCATGTTTACTCTCAGCGAGCCTATTATCACAAACGGTATTTTCCGCGGTGTTTGCGAAATTGATATGGAACTCTCGCAAATTGTAAAATGGATACAAAATAGTTCTGTACTCGGTGGGATTGGTCGGGTAGTATTGTATACACCTTCTAGAAAACTCTTATGCAACTCCGAACAACAAGGCGATGTAGAATTACCAGAGGTCGCTAAAATACCTCTTCTATCAGATGAGGAGAACGCAAACTTATTAACTGGTAAAATGGTTTCAACAGAGCGCGATGGTGTTTTTTCTGTTTTCACTCCCTTTTATTTTGGCACCAGCACGCGTCCTGTTATTCTCGAGGTGTCGGTTCTTAAGCGCGAGATTCTACGCCCTGTATACGCCACCGTCTTTTTTTCAACACTCATAACCCTCGCATTAGCACTTTTCTTCACGATTTTCTTTGCTCTCATGGTGGCTCGTTTAGTACGCCCACTACGCACTATAACAAAGGAGATTAGACAGATCTCTCAAGGAGATCTTACCATTGGCGAGATTCTTCTCGGGAATCGAGGCGACGAAGTCGGGCAGATTGCTTACTACTTCAATGATATGACCCGTAAGCTACGATCTATGATCGGAAGTATACAATCATCAACCGAACGTATGACAAGTGCCAGTACGCAAATCCTTAGCTCTTCCGAGACTGTAGCGAACTCTGCATCCGAGGAAGCTGCCTCGTCCGAAGAAATACAGGCTCAGTGTACAAGTATTCTCGATATCTATAGTACGGACAAAAACGAACTCAATCAAACCTATTCTCTGGTCGATCAGATTACAGCAAGCATAGTAATCCTGACAAAGGGAGTCAACGAAACGCACGAGCGCTTAAATGATATCATAAAGCAAGAACGCCAACTAACTCGTATTGCACAACAAACCAATATTTTAGCACTAAATGCTGCTGTCGAAGCTGCGCGCGCTGGCGAGTATGGCAAGGGGTTCGCCGTCGTAGCAGGCGAGGTTCGAACCCTAGCCGAACAAAGTACCGAAATTGTGAAAAATGTTACCGATCTCGGACAGCGTTCCATGCAAGCCTCTCTAGAGACAATTGATAGCATGGGAGAGCTACAAAAGATGATGGGAGGAATCATTGTTAGTGTTACAGCCCTGAATGATAATGGAGAGCGAGTCCTCGATTTCTTACAACAGATTACGACTGCCGTTACAACGCTTAGCAATACTGCACAAGCTTCTGCTGCCGTTGCAGAAGAGTTGGCAGCAGGAGGACATACACTTACAGAACATGCCGAACTCCTACAAAAAGAAGTTGAGCAATTTAAACTGAATTCTTAATACAACGTACAGACGGGTGGAAATCATTACCACCCGTTTTTTTTCTCTCCGCGCCCTATCTTTCTTTCATAATACTCACGATGCTCTATTTTGGTTGAAATGTTTACTACACAAATAAAAGAGATATATTCCTACTATACTCCTACAGCGGGCGTTTCTATCGATAGTCGTAAAATCTCCACTGGCACAATCTTCTTCGGTCTCCCTGGCGAAAAGGTAAATGGAGGAATCTATGCACAACAAGCGTTAAAAGCAGGCGCTTCGCTAGCCATTGTGGATTCCGAACATGCTTGTAATATTAAAGACTGTATTGTCGTCCCCAACGTTACAGAAACGCTTATAGAACTAGCAACGTGGCATCGCAAACATTTGACTTGTCCCATCATCGGTATCACTGGTACAAATGGGAAAACAACCACAAAAGAACTTCTACGTACTGTTCTCGCCTCTCAATACAAGGTAACAGCAACCGATGGTAACTTAAACAATGCAATTGGCGTCCCCCTCACACTGCTAAGTATTCCTCGCGATTGCGAGCTCGCTATTATCGAGATGGGGGCTAACCACCCTCACGAAATTGCGGAGCTCTGTTCTATTGCAGATCCAACTCACGGACTTATCACCTCCATCGGCGCTGCACATCTAGAAGGTTTCGGTTCTCTCGAGACCATCGCCCAAACTAAAAGCGAACTTTTTGCATACTTACATACCCGAGAGCGCTTAGCTTTTGTCCGCTCTGACGATACTCTAATTTTAGAAGAAAGTACAAAGCTCCACCTCGGTTGTATGGCTTCTTACTATTCTCTGGAATCCTACGCCGCAAACATATCTACAGATACCGACGGTCATCTCGATTTACATTTTATCCTAAACAACCATCGCTATCATTGTCCAACACAACTAATAGGCTCATACAACGCAATAAATGTATTAGCAGCTCTACATGTAGGGCACTATTTCAATGTCCCATTCGAACAGGGGTGCAAAGCTATTGCAAACTACACTCCCGCTATACACCGTTCGCAACTCGTCCTAGGTGCACGCAACAAACTCATTGTAGATTGTTACAATGCCAATCCTACAAGTATGCAATTGGCTATAGAAAGCTTTATGCAAATTCCTTACACTGGCAAACGCCTCCTTATCCTTGGAGCTATGAAAGAACTCGGCTCTGCAACCCAAGACGCTCATAGCAAGCTACAACAACTCGTACAACATCTTAATACTTCTGTATGGTATATCGGCTCTGAATGGGAAAAGGAAGATGGTGCCCTCTACTTTGCTACAACAGCTGATTGCATGCGACACATTGAACTTACGCACTATCACAATGCACTCATTTTACTCAAAGGTTCGCACTCTGTGGGATTAGAACGCCTCCTTCCCCTTCTCTAGAAACAATCTCCACATACCATGAAATTTGTAATTCTAGCTGATGCAGGAGGCACCAGTACGAAGTGGCAAGTAACAAATCTAAGCGAACACCTCGATCTACAATTCCAAACAGAGGGTATGAGTCCTCTATATTTAACAGAATCCGAGATCTATGCGAATTTGTGTTTTGCTTTCCCCGATGAGGCTTTTCGGCTTCAGTGCGAAAGAATTGAATACTACGGAGCTGGCTGTGCACAGGATCAAGCGCCCGATCGCATGAACAACGCACTACAAAAAGCCTTTCCCGATGCTGCGATTACAGTAGATTCGGATATGATGGGTGCAGCGCATCTACTCTGGGGTACAGAGCAAGGTCTCGTAGGAATACTCGGTACGGGGAGTAATGCCGGCTTTTATAATGGGCACTCTATTTCATATGCCCGTCCTTCGCTCGGCTATCTACTTGGCGATGAGGGGAGTGGAGCTTGGCTCGGCAGATTGCTACTACGCGATTGGTTGTATGGAACTCTCCCACCGCATCTCGCTGCAGATATGGATGAACAATATGCTGCCAATTTAGGGTTAGTACGAAACCAACAGTTTTTTCTCTCCACCGAACCCGTTATGGTACAATTATTCCAAGGAGAACACCCCAACCGCTTTCTCGCACAATTCGCACATTTTCTACATATACACATAAACGACGTATACTGTAAAAATCTAGTTGCAAACGGATTAGAAGCCTATATAACAACGCTACTCCTACCTAATGCAACAAATTACGAACGTCGAGTCAAAATGGTAGGAGGTATAGCAAATGCTTTCCGAACGCAACTAGACGAAGCTTGTAAAAAATATGATCTTGAATTAGTAGAAATTCGCGTTTCTGCTCTCCCAGCTTAATTTTTCTCACAAAAAAAAGGGAGACTTTACTCTCCCTTATTTATTCGTTATTTATATGCAAAACTTCTAGTCGAATGTATATGTCTTAGCGCCTAATAAGACAAATACCTTACCTGGATTAAATGTTGTAGGGAAACTCGCCGCCTCTGTTTCACTATTTGTTTCAGCTCTCTCCGTTGTTTCCTCTGACTTCTTAGAGTCGCCTAGAAGCTTTTCAGCTCCCTTTTCCAATTGATCCGTTGCATAGGCTTGAAGTGTATGACCAGCAATAAGAATTACGCGCGATTCTTTAAACTTCTGATTTTGCTCAAGTATCTGTTCTCGAAAATCTCCTTCTGCAACTAAGTTCAACGTTCTTGTTGCAGGATCGTACAAATATGCACCCCCTTCATTTACCATATACAACTGCAGTGCATCCTTAGTTTGTCCGAGAATATTACGCGCATCCTTCATCCACGAGCCGCCAACATTATTCTCAAAAGCATATAACGAATTACTTACCTCTTGTAGATTTACTGAATGCTGAACGAGCCCTAACGTTGCTGTCGTTGCTCGCACTGCAGTGCTTATCAAACTACCCCACGAACTCTTTGCAGTAGCTTCTTGTTTAGGCTTTTCTGGTTCAGGCAGCGTATACTTTCTGGGCACTTGTGCATACGAAATTATGCTACCCAGTGCAAAACAAACACACAAAGCTTCTCATCTCAAAATCTACTATTTAACTGATTTCTGCATCAAATTTACGCTTTCCTTCAACGTTACAATGCTTTGTGCATAAAATACCTAACCTCCCACATCAAATCCTAATACTGCCCGCTAAATATTTTGTCTGTTCAAAAACACATCCGTTTCATGAAAACTCTTACAGTATTAAGCTCTATAGTGAAATTCTCTCTAGGATATGTAAAAATACATTGCGACAATTTTAACGATCTAATAAAAACAAAGCGTATTACTCACTAAAAAAGGGGACTCTAGAAGCCCCCTTATAACATTTTCTACTACTAAGTATAAGCCCGTCAGTAGTTAGTTTTCCCCATCCAGTAAAGAGAGTACTCCTACCCCCATACCCGCTTTCCCATCCTTAAACGAAAAGAAGAGGTGATAAGCACCCGTCTTTGTGCAGATATAATCAAAACTCGGGTAATCTTGTCCCGTTGCAGGATTATTGGTCGTCGCCATCAATCGGTTGCTATCAAACAACTCAAGCTTCATCGTGCCATCAAAATCCTTCGAACTTGCAATAGAGAACCGATACCGATTTCCTTTTTTCAAAACTATAGGATAACGCTGAATAGGAGGCGGATCTGCTGCGTCTAAACGGATCTTAAAATCTCGGAGATACGTTGCTTCGGATCCTGCAAGTGCGCCACAGATATCCAAGAGCTCATCCTCCGATTGACCAAAAGCCAAACTTGGCAAAAATATCAAAGATAGTAGCACAACAGCTACAAGTAAAACGCGTCTCATTATAATCCTAGCCTTTCGGTGTTATCAATTCGGTTCGTATCGCGATGATCTCGCTCATTAACTCTTGTATCAGTTCAGGTGTATACTCCACGATCTGCTTATCTTTTTGCTCCACAACTAGCTTACCATCCACGACACGCGTTTCTGGGGTGCCCTGTTCGTAGGTAATCCGAACATCATCGTACAGACTACGTAACTTCTCTAGACGATCAGCAAGCGCTCTTATATCCAAATCGCGCTCATATACACGCAAAATCGGAATCAACGTAGCCAAAACAACCTTCTGATCTGCTACACTCTCCTCCATACGCCTATTTTTGGTCATCTGTGCAACGCGCGTAGAAAGGTACATCCCTTCTACCCAAACCCCCGTTACGATTACGACACTCAATGCTGCTCTATTGGTCGATCGCAGATATCGATCAATCTTATTATAACTCTGTTGCGAAATAAAGATCAACGAATCCAAGTTTTCGTTATTCGATGCCAATCGCTTTAAAGTGGAAAAATCAAAAAATTGTCCCACCTGAATTCCATCAGCTAAATCCTTCACTGAAGAAATGTAATTCAAGACTGAAGTAGTCTTTTCATACATATTCAGGTAGCCCAAGTCTGTACCATACAAACCTAGCCCGAGTGCCTTTTCAAAATTCGTATTGAAATGATCTGCCACGTCTGTCGATATTAGCAAATCTTTATTGAAGGGCACTTTCAATCTTTTTATTAAGGCCGCCGTCTCTACTGGAGAAGAAATATTCTCCACCATCTTCTCTGTTACCCCCTCAGACAGTTCGACCTCCTGCTGATCCTTCAAGGAGTCGGGGATATTAAAATCATCCGAAACATCTGGCCCTGTACGTGTACACTGACAACCCCCAAGTATGAGACTCGTCAATGCAAACGCATAGATTACCAATTTTCCTACTCTCATTATTTTCCTTTTTTCTCTACTGATACGATTCTCCTATGATGCACTCTTGCAAAAGAATTATTCAACCGAGAGAACAATCGTTGCAAAATTGCAAAAAGATTTCCAATCCTGCGTAACAATTCCCAATGCAAAGATAAATACAAGAAACAGCTCATGAGCCAAAGGATCACCAAATCGAACCAATAAGTATCAAAATAATGCCCCATAAAATGCTTTCGAGGTGCAAGAAAATGTGCCCCTATATCAAAGTAAGAGGTTGGTATGGGATCTCGGTAGATCGGATCATATTGCTGCACAAGCTGATCTTTAAACTGCAAAATCTTGTTCTTCTCAAATACCTTTTGTGCTAAATCTGCAACACTCTCGTTATGATAAGCGGCGCGTTTGGCCTCGTATAGTTGCGGATTAGTAGACATCAAATGGGAGACTATTGCATCCCGCTGTTTATTCTTTTCGCCAAAAATCTTGGCATATTTCTTTTGTAACTGATCTATATAACCTATCGTCGCAAAGAGTGCTTCCTCTGTTATACTATCATAGGATAACTGTCTTATATACGGGAACTCTATCTCGGGAGCCTCTACATCATGCTCACGTTCTAGGCTACGATGCAATACGGCGAGAGCATCCCGCATCTTCTCCGCAACTGCTACAGTATCACGTTTATCCCAATTCTCTACACAATACTCTGCTCTCTTTTGCAATTCAGGAAGGAGGTAAACTGTTTTGTAATTCGCATTGCGCTCTCCCTTTTCCATATCATAGAAATTGCGCTGAAACGCATTGTCCTTAAATTGTGCTACGACTAATGCCTCATACCCCCACTTTGTCGGCATAAATTCCGCAATTATCGGCACGCGATCAAAACTCCCAACCGCCCTATTCAACTTCTCAAACGAGAACATTGCACCAGAGAGCACCATCATGGGAATCATTAATAGCGGAATCACTATATAAATCGTCACGGCACTATTGAAGGTCGCTGATATATTTAAACCTATCAAATTAGCGCAAACGGCCGTAGAAAAGAGAATAAGCCAATATTCCAGATTTAAGCCTCGGAGCACCAAAATACTATTAGCGATCAATACAAAGCTCAATGTCTGAATTGCTGATAAAACTAGCAGTATAAATATCTTACTAAACAAATAAGATGTCCTGCTCAAATTCAGATACTGCTCTCGTTTCAGAATCTTCCTGTCCTTGAAAATCTCCTCTGCACTCACCGTTAAGCCTATAAAGAGTGCCACTATCAACGACATAAATATATATATCGGAATATTCTCATTCTCGCGGAATACATAGACCGAAGAATTCGGATCGGGAATATACCGAATCACATAGGCTAATATAAATGCCAGAATGGGAGTCTCAAGCAAATTCAATATGATATACTGCGTATTACTAATCTTCGAACGAAAATCTCGCGCAGTATAAATCAAGAACTGCTTAAAACGCGAAGGGATATTCAGAGACTTCGGTGGCGGTACTGCCTCCTCTATCACATGTACTTGTTGCTTCTGTTCTCGAAAGATCTCCTCCCAACGTTGAGGCGTCACCTTACGCTTTGGTGTATAACGACCAAACTCATCCACCACATGCGACTCTATTATATTGAAGATCAGTTCCGGATTCACATTCCCACACGTCGGACACTCCCCTACATCACTATTTACCTGAGCATCTGCCTTCTTGAAATACATCACAGCCTCTACTGGATTTCCCCAATAGACCAAATACCCCCCAGTATCCAAGATCAGCATATCGTCAAACATCTTATAGATCTCTGACGACGGTTGATGTATTACAACAAAGATGAGCTTCCCCTTGAGCGTTAATTCCCGCAACAAGTCCATTACATTCTCCGAGTCGCGCGACGATAAACCTGAGGTCGGTTCATCCACAAAAAGTATCGATGGCTCGCGTATTAACTCTAAGGCGATATTTAAGCGTTTACGCTGTCCTCCAGAGATCATCTTGTTCAGCGGCGATCCTACCTTTAGATCCTTTCGCTCCAACAAACCTAGACTTGCCAATGTTTTATTCACTAGCTCCGTCAGTTCTTGCTCACTCTTATCTCGGAAACAAAGCTTTGCACTGTAATACAAATTCTGAAATACCGTAAGCTCCTCAATCAATAAATCGTCTTGAGGTATTACTCCAATCGTCCCCTCTAGATGCTCCTTGTCTTTATACAAATCCAGACCATTTATGCGCACCTGTCCGCCCGAAGGTAAAGACGATCCAGACAATACATTGAGCAATGTCGTCTTACCTGCGCCACTCGCCCCCATTATCCCTACAAGACGTCCATGCTCCTCCGCAAAGGAAATGTCTCGCAAACCTAACGCTCCATTAGGAAACCTATACGAGATATTATCCACCACATACGAGATCGGTGTCAGACTCAAATCCACCATAAAATGAGAGACCACATCCGTATAATAGATTGGCTTCCCCTTAGGCAACTTTATACTACTACCACTCGCAAATAGGTATATCCGTCGATTATGTATTGAGAGTCCATTCAGGTAAAGATCTTCATTGCCCGTGTAGCGCAAGAAATAAAGGTCTTCTGACTTGATTCGAAGAATCGCCAACGGTCGATCCAAAGCATCTACTCGGATCTCCTTGCAATGTCCAGCCTCTGTATCCGTATGCTCGTGCTGACGCTCCTGTGCATGTATGAGCAAAATAGCAGAATTCTGTAATGACGACAAATCTTTACTCAGGACAAAACCTTCGATATCTGCAAACTCCTCGGGTTCAACTTTAAAGACCTCTGAGACCGTATTGATGATTGCCATACGCTGCTCACTAAACTTCCCCTCGGCACTCACTAATTCGAAGAGACGCACCAATACAACGACCTTCTGTTTCTGTGTCAGCGTCTTATTAATCTTCTTGCAGATTCCCAATATACGCACGGAATCCTTTACCGAGGTAAGTTTACCACTCCCCCCCTTATCGTCATTTACATAACCATCAAACAGCGACAAATATTCCGCCACAGCATCCGAGTTGATCTGTTGCTTCAGAAATGCTTCTACATATTCCCGCTCACTTACGCCGAGCCCCTCATCCTGCTTTGCAATAATCGCAAAAAGCTGCATGAGAGCTTTTAGTATCTCCTCACTCATACAAACTTAAGTCTCAATTTCTATGCGTCCTATTTATCGCTCTTCTATGCTTCTAGCCAAGAACTCCTATAAATCGTAAGCGACCTGCTCGAACGGAATCTCTACAATCTCTGCATACTCCTCTCCTGCGTCCTTCATATCCTCATCATCCTCTGGATAACACCACTTAATTAGCACATTGTGACCCGCTTCGTGTATCTCTCCAAGTTTCATCAAGATATCCAGCAATAACTTCGAACTCGCCGTATTAAAATACACAAGCTTAAATGTAAATACCGTCTCAGGGTTCGGGTTTGCCGCATAGTCGTCCAACCAAGATAAGATCGGTGCGTAAAATGCCGTCACATCCTCTGGCAAGGATCGCCCAGAGATCTCGAACAAACCCTTCTCAGCTTCTAACGTCACGGTAGGCGTATCGTCCGTACCCTGTATCTTGATTACCTCCATCTTTTCTTCTACTCCTCTATGATTTAATTATGATTTACGTAGCAATTTCACCTTCAACATATAAAAATGCCGATCACCGCCCAAGGGCAAAAAACGATAATCTATCTCCTGAGCCTTACGAGCCATATCTATAAAACCTAAACCCGCCCCTCCTTTATCTGAGATCTCATTGCCTCGCAAACTCGCTCGATGCATCGCTTTTAACTCTTCATCATTCGCATTCTTCAAACGCTCAAGCCGCGATTCCATCTCTGGGACTCGATTACTCAAGACCGCATTCCCAACCAAGAGATAATAACAATCCTGTGTACGAATCAACATCACAACGCCTCGACCACTGTACATCGAACACCGCTCCCCATGCAACGGATCCGCATGTTTCATTATATTCTGAAGCCCCTCTACCAAGATGTGAAACAACTGCTTCTGAACCTTAGCATCCTCGCCCGATTTTACAATCTCTAACTCAATCAACCCTGTCAATGCTAATATCAGCGACTGAGAGACTTCTCCCTCATATGCCAGCATCACTTCGCCTCCACCTAGGGCATGATACTCTTCCTCTACATATTGTAAATAACTACTTATGCTCGATTCTGACATTGTGCTCTCTCTCCTACACGTTCGTTCTTCTATACTCCTCTAAAACTCTATTCCGATCAACAAGACATCGTCCATCTGTCGCCACGTGCCGCGATGCTGCAAAAAGTCTTCTTCTATAAATTGTGCCAACCGCTGCATAGATAATTTACGCTGTTCCAATAATACTTCACGAATATGCTGCGGACTATATTTCTTCTGCCCATTCTCCCCGCCCTGCTGATCGGGCAACCCATCTGAGAAGAAAAAGATCCGATCTCCAACATGCAAATCTATACTATAGTTAGTGAACTCTCCTTCGGCTTTACGGGGATTAGGAATTCCACCTATCGCGCGCCTATCGCCTTTAAACTCTTCCAACTCCGCCTCTCGCACCATATAAAGAGGGCGGTGAGCACCTGCATATTCCATATGCATCCGCTTCAAGTCTATCTTACAGAGTGCAATATCCATTCCATCTCGGGCATCCGCATCCGCGCGCTCCTGCCGGAGAGTCTTACGGACTCCTGCATGCAACAAATCTAAAACCTTCCCTGCACTATACGACGAATCGTGATCCACTACATTGTTTAACGTAAAAAATCCTATAAATGATAACAATGCGCCTGGCACACCATGTCCCGTACAATCCACCGCTGCTATGTAAAGGTACTCATCTTTTACAAAGAACCATGGGAAATCGCCACTCACCACATCCCGAGGACGATAGTACATAAACGACTTCGGGAAATACTGCTGTATCAATTTTGTGTCAGGTAAAATCGAGGTCTGTATGCGTTTAGCATAATTGATACTCTCTTGAATCTTGTGATTCTTCTCTTGAATCTCATTCTCTATCCGCTTGGCCTCGGTCACATCATGACCTACCAACAAAATCGTTTCGAGCCCACCATCCTCAAACTCAGGTATTGCCAAAAGTTTTACGATCAACTTCTCGTCATCCCGAACGATCGATACCTCGCCTTCCCATTTCTCCTGCGTAGAGACGACAGCATTTATCGCTGTTTGTAAACTCTCGCGCAATACTTCTGGCATACCAACCTCTGCTAGATTCTTGTCGACCACCTCTGCTACGGGAACTCCAAAATACCGAGCTACTATAGGATTGGCATAAAAAAATTGACCCTCTGGATTCAAACGCACAATCATATCGACAGAGTTCTCCGAGAGAGATTGCATCTTACTCTTCATACGCTCTTCCTTCTCGGCGCGTACCCGCTCTGTAATATCTCGCGAATTCAAGATTATTCCACGGATCGCACTGTCGTCCAACATATTACGCCCCGTTACCTCCATCGAAACTTTTACACCATCCTTCTTCATAAAGATGTACTGAAATGTAACAGAGGTATGCGGAGTCTCTATTAGTGTGTCAAACATCTTATGTAAAACTCGCAACCCCTCCTGTGTCAGACGTTCACGATCCTTCCCATCGATCATCTCTTGGGGCGAATATCCCAAGATCTTTGTCACAGACGGACTTATATAGGATATCTTCTGCGATTTATCGTAGATTGTTATCACCTCGCTCGCATTCTCTAGCAACGAGTGTAAACGTTTTTGAGCATTCTCGGCCTCATCTATTTTTGCCTCTAACTGCACATTCGAGCGTTCCAACTCCTCGTGCGTCTTCTGCATTTCCTCTGCATTTTGACGTAGCAAGTCCTCATTCGCTCGAAGTTCGCGAGTCATTTGTTGCGCTTCATGCAACAAAGCTTCGGTTTTCTGACTTATACGGAGATTGAATATTACTCTAGCTACAGTCTCACCTACCTCTTCTAGGAAATGTATCTCTCGCTCACTAAAATCCTCACTCAACGAAGCAAACTCTATCACCCCTTGTAAGCGTTCGTCTGTTATTAATGGAACAAGCAAAATACTCTTCGGGCGTGCATCGCCCAAGATCCCAGAGGTTATCGTAAAATAATTGTCTGGAATCTCTGTCCTATGTATGATACCACGTTCGTAAGCACACTGACCAACTAACCCCTCGCCCAAAGCAAATTCCAAACTATTTTTTTTCTCTCTATTATAAGCATACGTTGCCAAACCAAACAACCGCTCTTTTTCCTCATCATAGAGAAATAAGCCACCCTGTACGACATTAATATATGCCACGAGTTTCTTCAGCACCTCATAGCCCAATTCCTGCAAATTAGTATACATTCGCAGAATATAGGCCACCTCATCCTTGCCGCGCGAGACCCACGAATGCTCATTCTCCTTCTGCGTATTCGCTAGTAAATTATCTCGCATCCGAAGCAACGAACGTCCTAGGCGATCATGCTCCCCATCCTTTAGCTCTAGGGTAGCATCGTAGCGACCATCCCCTATCGCCGTCGCAAAATCTGCCTTCTCTTCAATACTCTGATTTTGCGCAATATTGCTGGCTTCGAGATCGCCTATCAAATTCGTATTGCGCGACTGTATGAAAAGGTAACCAAAACCTACAATGAGGGGAAACAAATCTGTCAAAAACAATATTGGCTGTTTCGCATGCAAGGCTGCAAGCGACGAGAATGCGAATTCGCCTCGTAGAGCCTCTGCTGCAAAAATCCAACACAAAACATCCAAAAAACAACTCAAACAAAACAAGAAGATCGCGATCCCGATCTCTCGCTTGCGTAAACGCCACCGCCAGAACTTTAAGTCCGACCATATCGTTGTATTACCCATTTACGCCTTCTTCTTTTCTAATTCTATCGCCATACGTTCTGTTAAACGAAGCAGTAATTCACGGTCGTTCTCTTCCAGAGTTTTAACAAAAGCTAATTCAAATATTCCTCGCACAATTCCATCACTCATTTTCACAGGAATGAGATACAAGCTACACGGCTTAGAACTCCCTGTTCCCGAGGCTACCAGTATTGTTTCGCTCGCAACATTATCAATACATAATGGTTCGCCCTCTTTTACCACCTGCCCAAGGAGCGTCTCACCACTTACAAACTCTAGATCTGCATGCTCACTGTAATATGCATAATGCGAACGTATACGGTATACGTCATCCTCCCCACGCATAAATAACAATCCTTGCATTAGTTGCCACTCTTTGCCCACTAACAAGAAATAAGAGTCGACATAGGCTTCAAAAGATTCGCCTTGTATTGCCATACTCAAATCGGCAAGCTGTTGTTCACGATTGCGTGTATCTACCTTACCTTGTTCCTTTTCAGCGAGGAGTGCTTTAAGCTGTCGCTCGAGATCATCTTTTTGTTCGGAAAGCTTCTGCACCATTGCCTCACATTGAGTGCGTCTACGAATCTCTACCCAGATTACTTGTATCTGAAAAATCAATAAAAAATTAAGTGACAAACTCAATAGGATGATTCCTAAATATCCAACAGTAATTCCCTGATCCTGCGAATAGGCTAGTAGTACAATCCCCCCACTTATCAAGAACGAGAGACTCAATAATAGTAATTGTCGGATACTGCGCAAACGCTGCACTTCGCTCTTACTCATCTGTTACGACCTTAAATCTTCAAGATATCTTATAATCTCTGCGGTTGAGAATATTCCATCCACCTCGGTTTGTTGAAGCGAGGCTTCTGTCATTGTTGCAACCTCACACTCCTTAGGGTCTTGTACTAACGCAGCGCCCCCCATACGCTTTATACGCTGTAGGCCGAGCGCGCCATCTCTATTTGCTCCAGAGAGTATTATCCCCAATGCATGCTCACGATAGACTCGTGCTACAGAAAAGAAAGTGAGATCTATCGATGGACGAGAGTGGTTAACGACCTCCTCGGTAGACAACGAAAACCGGTTACCTAATTCTACATACAAATGATAGTTTGCTGGAGCTAGATAGGCGACGCCATTCCGGATTGCTTCCTTATCTCGAGGCTCTACTACAGGAATAGAGGAACGCAACCCCAAGGCCTCGTCAAAACCAGAGCGAACATGTTTCAGACGATGTAAGCACAGCACTACAGGCAACGGATAGTCTGCAGAGAGCGACTTCAAAATCTGAATCACTACCCGAAAACTCCCCGCCGAACCGCCAATCACAATTACTTTATACCGAGATCCCACTACAATCGTTTCCTATAAAGACTCTCCTCACTATTGAGTACTGTAAATGTACTACCATTCTGATAACTTTCCAAGCTCTCCTTTGTCCCGAGTGCTATTACTCCTCCGCCATACAAACTCTCAAAAAGAACACTCATGTTACGTGTTCCCAATTGCGGGTTAAAGTATAAAAACTGGTTGCGACACAGAATGAGATGGTACTTCTCATCACTCAACTTCTGATATTCTGGACCTTGACGCAAAAAGGTGACTCCCTGCATATATTCGATTTTAAAACTAGGGGTTTCCTCATTACAACTTACATATTGTTCGTAAGGCGTCGTGAGTGATAAACGCTGATAGTTTGCCTCATCTATTTCTCTACGGCGAGCTGGTAATACTCCACTCTTTATGCGAGAGAGCACCGACTTGCTTAAATAGACCGACGAAATGCTCACTTTGTTCAATAAACCAAGCTCACTGAGCATCACCAACAACGAATACAACTCCTCGCCTGTATCGAAGGCCGCCTGTAGAATTCTCACTCTTATCTGTTGTGCAACGAAAGGTCGAAGGATCGCATCACGAAGATGTAACCAAAAAGAAGGATCACGAAAAAGTTCCGTGGTTGGTGGTTGTAACTCTTCTATAAAACGCATATAGAAATCTTCGTCGCCGCCAGCAAGCACTGTACACAAATTTTCCGTCTGTCGAATCCCCATACGAGACATCGCTAAGGCGAAACGACGCCCTAGAATCCCCAGATTAAAATCCGAGAAATTATCGCCATGTCCTTGCTGTATTGCAGCAATTACAGATCGAGTCTCTTTGATCCCGAGATCCAAAACCTCCGAACTATACATTGCTCCCTCCTGAGCTGCCTGAGAAAAGTAACGATGAGACATCTTGCGCTAGTAGATATACTTTACGATTCCCATCGTGCGAAAAAGAGAGTAGGGTTGCATAGAGGAAGCTATTGCTATAGCCCTTCCACGACAATAACCGTGTCTGCGCAAAGCCATCTAAAACTCTTGTCCAGACCGTAGCAAAGACATCTTCCTGACCACTAGTCGTATATGCGGTGGCAACATCCTTCAAATTCATTGTAACCAATTCCACGATGCCTTTTTGATGCACATAGTCTTCAAAACGTCTATTACCTCGTACATAGATCCCCGTTTCTGCAAACTCTGCATAATATACTGACTGCTCTACCACATTCTCCAAAATCTCAAACTCCTGCGTCCTACGCGTCATCTCCTCTTGCGTGGCCTGCATTTCCTCCATATTTTGCCGCATCTCCTCCTCTTGCGAACGCATGGCTTCGCGCTGCTCTTGCGATTGTTGAAGAAGTTCTGCCGTCCGCTGATTGGTCTGAGCTTGTTGCAAAGTCTGTGCAATACTTACAGAGAGCAACTGTGCAAAGGTGACCATATACGGAGCAAAACCCTTCAACGAAGCTAACTCGAGCACACCAAGTAGCGCATCGTCTGTCTTAAGCGGCACGAGTAACAACTCCTTCGGGGGGATATTCCCAATACCAGAAGTTATATCGCAGTACTCGGGCGGTAGTACATCGATGTGCACAAGATCTCGTTCTATAGCACATGTCCCAACTAGCCCCTCGCCAAGAGGAAGATCTTCTTGCATATATTTTTTACGATTGTATGCAAAAGCAGAAGCAAGGTGTAGTACTGTTCCACTCTTTCGCTCTTGTGCTAAATACAATCCACCTTGCGTCGCATCAAGATAATTTACCACCCGCTGTAGCAGGATATCTACAAGTTCGGCTATATCATTACTATTTTCTCGCAAGAGCTTGGCAAACTCCGCTAGTCCTTCGTTTGTCCAACTTCGTATACGCTCAGCCTCCTTTAAGGTCTCTGCCTCTTGCTTCTGTTTTTGTAAATTGCTTCGAAGCTCTAGCAACGAATTGCCTAACGCATCATTTAATCCCAATGGAGTATACTCCTGCATTAGATTATCGGCAGCCAGATGACGCACAAAAGAGGTTGTATTGGAAAGCCCCTCTATGACTTTATTCAACTCCGTTACTATTGAGTTGCCCTCTAAATGCATACTATTATTGGGCATCGGATCGGGTAAACTCCCCTCTGCTAGTAGCGAGAGATCTCGCAATAATGCTTGATTAAAACGCCTTTCACGACGCATATATAGGGTCAGCATCAACCACGCCAACAAGCTCCCTACTAAGAAGAGCCCCCAACTGTATATTCGCAATGTATTGAGCCCCGCATCAAAAACAGAATCAGAGACCTCGATCGCAAGAAAGCAATCGAGATCGCGAACGTATGTATAAATCACCTCGCGTTCCTCTTGCTGCGAATCACCGAAATTAATGCGCATAGTACCCCTACGACTCGGGGAGGAGGACATTAAATCCAACACCTCGCGCGAGAGACGATCGCCATCCCTGAAAAAATGGAAGTTTATCTCCCCCGTCATTTGTACAACAAACGGATAGCCCGTATTGCCATACATTGGGTCACGAAACAAGGTCCGTATCCTTGCATGCGCTGCAGTGTCCAATTTATGGAAATCGAGATCGAGCATCTCTAGAGTTTGCGAGAACTTCTCCGCAAAGCTCTCCAATGTACGTCCCAGCTGGTCGTGCGACTCTTTGTATATCAGACGACCAAAAATGTAAAAGCTAAACCCTAGGAAAAGGATCAGCGAACCCGTAGTTAATACTCGAGCACGCACCGAACGCCAAAGTCCTCTAGTGGCTCTTATCAAACGAGAGAAAAACTCATGCATCGCTACTAATCTTTACGCACATAAACCTGCGAGACTCGTTCAAATTTATCTGCCCACGACCCCATAATCGACTCATGAGCGCCCAATATCAAGACTCCCCCTGGATACAAATTGCGATAAAAGACTTCGAAGAGACGATTTTGCAGGCCTGCATTAAAGTATATCAGGACGTTGCGACAAAATATTATATCGTAACGAACGAAAAAAGGATTGATTCCCTTTACGAGATCGTTCTTGCGGAAAGTCGGTTTCTTACGCAACCACTCGTGTATCTGAATCAGGTCACGTCCCTCATCTATCTTAAAATACTTGGTATAAGGGACGGAGAGCTTCTCCTCGTAATTTAAGGGGTTCGTATTAATAACTAAGTCGAAATTGTCCAGATACGAGAGATTAAAACGATAGCGATACTCCCCTTTTTGTGCAGCTTCAAGTATTTTCGTATTGATATCGCTTGCATATACGCGAGCCTTATCGTACAGATCTAACTCGTAAAGGAGCATTAGGTTTGAATATACCTCTTGCCCCATCGAGCAACCAGCATGCCAAACATTGAGATAATTCTGATTCCTGAATCGAGGGAAAATTCGCGAACGAAGTAAGAGCCAGACGGAGGGATCGCGGAACAATTCACTCGTATTGACTGTAATCGCCTCTACAACTTTTTCGCCATACGTCGCATCCTGAGCTATACGAACAAGGAGTTCGTTGATAGTCAGACGCTCATCATCTAGCACTTTGTAGAGTCGACGACGTAAGGAACGATCCGAATAATCGCTCAGATCGTATGAAGTATACAGCTGCAATGCTGTCACAAAACGCGTCAAGTCGTCTGAAATTTCTATCGCCACCTTGCTTACTCCTTACAACTCTATACACTTGTTAGCCTCGCTTATATCTACCAAATCTGCATCTTATAGAGACGAGCATAGAGACCTCCTCGCTCCAACAATTCGTCGTGTTGCCCCATCTCAACGATATTCCCATCATCCAGTACACATATCAAATCTGCTCGCTTGATGGTCGAGAGTCTGTGTGCAATAACTATCGAAGTCCTATTTTCCATTAAGTGCTCAAGAGCCTCCTGTACCAATCGTTCCGAAGCCGTATCGAGTGAGGAGGTCGCCTCGTCTAAAATCATAATGGGCGGATTCTTCAAAATTGCTCTGGCAATACTCAAGCGCTGGCGTTGACCACCCGATAACCGACTCCCTCGATCTCCTATCCGTGTTTGGTATCCCTCTTCGGTTTCCATGATGAAGTCGTGCGCATTAGCAATTCTCGCTGCGCGCTCGACCTCTTCTACAGTAGCCGACTCTACTCCAAAAGTTATATTGTTGTAAAAAGTATCATTGAAGAGGATCGGCTCCTGATTCACATTCCCCATCAAAGCACGGAGATCTGTAATCTTGTAATCCCGAATATCGTGTCCATCGAGTAGAATTGCCCCTTCGGAGACATCGTAAAATCGCGGCAAAAGATCTACAAACGTAGTCTTCCCCGAGCCGGAATGCCCAACTAAGGCCACCGTCATACCTCTTCGAATCGTCAGATTTACACCATGTAAAATCTCGCGCTGATCGTATGCAAAACGCACATTGCGATACTCTATCGCCTCCTTAAATTCTGGTGCAGGTAATGGCTTTTGGGGAGACTTTATAGGATTTTCAGCATTTAATATAGTATCGATCCTCTCTGCAGAGGCAAACCCTTTCAAGAGACTGAAATAGGAGGACGAGAAGGATTTGGCTGGATTTAAAATCATATAAAATAAGCCCATATAGCCAATTAAAGCCTCCGGACTCACGGCATGTTCAGGAGCAAAGACCAAGCTACCACCATACCAAAGCAGACAACCCATCACAACAGTTCCTAAAAATTCGCTCAATGGGCTCGCTAAATCTTGCCTACGACTTACCTGGAGCGCCATTTTCGTATAACCATCGTTCTCTCGCATAAAGCGTTCGTAGCTTCGTTTCTCCGCATTAAATGCTTTCACTATACGCAAGCCCCCCAATGTTTCCTCTATTAAAGAGAATAAAAAGCCCAATTTCTGTTGCGTTTTATTCGAACTTTGTTTCAGATTTTTACCGATCCGACCAATTACCAGCCCCGAGAGAGGTAACAAAACCATGACAAACAACGTAAGATGCCAACTAACAATGAGCAGACCCGTGAAATGCACAATAATCACTACGGGCTCCTTAAAAAACATATCCATAGAGCGCATAATGGAGTATTCTACTTCCCCCACATCATTAGACATCTTACTCATAATATCTCCTTTACGCTCATCGGTATAGTAGCCGAGCGGTAGGTATAAAATCTTGTGAAAGAGTTGCGAACGAAGATTGCGTACAATACCCAGACGAATAGGTGCAAGATGCCACGAAGCCAAGTAAGTAAACAGGTTTTTGAGTAGTGCATTGATGGCAATAAAGACAATCACTCCGAAGAGCGCCCACTCCTTGCCGTGCAAACGGATAACTTGGCTAATATAGAAATAGAGCGTATTCGAGATAGTCTCAAGGTTGAAATGAAATTCGGGACACTCTTCAACCAATGGCATTGTACCAAACAAGACGCCAAGAAATGGGATCAATAATGACAGGGAGAAGAGCGAAAAAAAAGCTCCCAAGACATTAAAACCAATATTGGCTATTGCTCTCCACTTAAAGGGAAGCAAATAGCCTAACAGTCGCTTAAGATCTTTCATTCCTTGTCTTCCTGCCCTACTAGGAGCACTTGCGGAACGATCCCTGTATAGGTATAGGGCGAGATCTTTCGTAGCTCTTCTTTTACCGCCACACTCACATCTAGCTTAGCGATAAAATCCTCTACCATCTCGCGATTCGGACGCGTCTCACGCCTCGAAAGTTCTTTCAGCAATTCGTAGGCATTCGGAATCCCCTCGCGCCGTAATACAACCTGGATTCCTTCTGCAACAACCTCCCAATGTGCTTCAAGATCTCGCTCTAAGATTTCTTTGTGCAGCGAAATCCGACTCAAGCCTTTCTTGAGCGATTGCAATGCAATAACCGTATGTCCGAGTGGAACGCCTATGTTTCGGATTACCGTACTATCCGTCAGATCGCGCTGTAAACGGCTCACTGGCAACTTTGTTGCTAAGTGCTCCAATATTGCATTGGCCAATCCAAGATTCCCTTCAGCATTCTCAAAATCTATCGGATTTACTTTGTGTGGCATTGCAGACGACCCCACCTCGTTTGCGACGATTGCCTGACGGAAGTAATCCATCGAAATATAGATCCACATATCCCGAGCAAAATCTATCAATATCGTGTTGATTCGTCGCAAGGCATCGAAAATGGCAGCGAGGTTATCGTAATTATCAATTTGTGTAGTAACCTCACTACGAGCAAGACCTAGACGATCATTCACAAACGAATTGGCAAAAGCCTCCCAGTCTATCGCAGGATATGCCAAATGGTGTGCATTGAAATTGCCTGTAGCGCCACCGAATTTGGCAGAGGCAGGGATATTACGCAACGCATCTAATTGTACTCGAAGGCGTGACGTAAACACACCAATTTCTTTACCCAGTACTGTTGGCGAGGCTGGCTGACCATGCGTTCTAGCCAACATCGGGATATCAATCCACGCTGCCACAAGAGCATCCAAACGTTGCAAAACCTCAGTGAGCAAAGGATAATAGACTTGGTGCACAGCATCCTTTAGCATACGAGGAAACGCCGTGTTGTTTATATCTTGACTCGTGAGACCGAAATGCACAAATTCGGCAAAGCGTTCGATATGCAGTTCTGCAAATTTATCTCGCAAATAGTATTCCACTGATTTTACATCATGGTTTGTTTGGGTCTCTATTCCCTTTACAAGTAGCGCTTGCGTATCATCAAACTCCTGATAGAGTGCGCGCAAATCGTCAAACTTTTCCTTAGGAAAAGATTCCAACTCTGGAAGCGGGAGCTCACAGAGTGCAATAAAATATTCTACCTCTACAATTATCCGATAGCGAATTAATGCGAATTCGGAAAAATAATCACGCAGCCGTACTGTTTTTGCTTCGTAACGCCCATCTAAAGGCGACAATGCATGTAACGCTTCAAAATCCATTACAAACCTCTTTCCAGCACTTTCCTCTACCAAAACTAATTGTATAACTCGCTAATCGAGTGTACGAACAATCTCCGTCAGACGGAAGGCCTCTATCAAGTCCCCAATCTTAATATCGTTGTAATTCTTAACGCTTAAACCGCACTCTTGCCCATTTATTACCTCTTTAGCCTCATCTTTATAGTGCTTGAGGGAGAGGAGATCGCTAGTATATACGACGATCCCATCGCGGATTATACGAACCTTACTACCACGAAGAATCTTCCCTTCTCGTACTATGCAGCCTGCAATTGTCCCAACCTTCGAGATTCGGAACGTTTCGCGAACTTCGGCTGTTCCCAAAACCTCCTCTTTAATTTCGGGCGAGAGCATCCCTAGCATTGCTTGACGAACCTCCTCTATAGCATCATAAATTACTGAATATAGATGTACATCAATGTTCTTCTCTGTTGCCATACGCTTTGCCTCTGTACTAGGACGCACTTGGAAACCTATAATTAAAGCATCCGAAGTCTCTGCTAGGCTGATATCTGACGGCAAAATCTGTCCTACACTTTTGGAGATTACAGCGATCTGAACCTCCTCAGTAGAGAGTTTAAGTAATGAATCTGCTAGAGCTTCTACAGAGCCATCAACATCTGCTTTTAATATTATATTCAGCGTCTTTAGTTCACCAAGAGCACGACGACGTCCAATCTCATCAAATGAGATTGGTTTGCGCGAATTCATCTCCTGAAGCCTACGGATACGCCCTATCTTGGTTGCCATATCCCGAGCCTCTTTATCTGAATCAACTACCAATAAGTGATCTCCTGCAGTGGGTTTCCCATTGAGTCCCATCACCATGGCGGGCATAGAGGGCGGAACCTCCAAAACGCCACGAGGATGTTTATCATCACCTGGGATATGCAACGCTCGCACTCGACCATAGAATTGTCCCGCAACAATCCGATCGCCCTTTTTCAAAGTGCCATTTCGAACTATCACATTCACACAACTCCCTACTCCTTTCTGCACTGTTGCTTCCAATACGAGTGCATCTGCATTACGTTTCGGATTTGCCTTCAGATCCATCACGCTCGCTTCCAAGAGGACTTTCTCTAGGAGTTTATCAACATTCGTTCCGTGCTTTGCAGAGATCTCCTGACACTGATACTTACCTCCGTATTCCTCTACCAATATATTCATATTGGCTAACTCATCTAGCACACGGCGCGGATTGGCATCTGGCATATCTATCTTATTAATTGCGAAGACAATATGTACGCCATTATTTAGAGCATTATTGATAACCTCCTGAGTCTGTGGTTGTACTCCCTCCACTGCAGAGATTACTACAATTAGCACATCGGCAATCTTTATCCCACGCGAACGCATGGCGGTAAAAGCCTCGTGTCCTGGTGTATCCACAAGTACTAATTTCTCGCCAGAGGCTAACTCTACGACATTGGCAGTTATATCCTGTGTAATATCGCCGTCCTCTTTCTTTTTTTGCTTGGTTAGATAATTACACAACGAAGTTTTCCCGTGATCTACGTGCCCTAACACGGTAAAGATAGGGATACGCGGTGCTAGATCAGCAGGATCATCTTCCTGTGCATCCAATTCATTCTCTATTGTTGGACCAATGAACTCTACTTTATAGCCAAATTCGTCTGCTAGAAGAACTACCATATCGCCATCTAAGCGCTGTGTTATTGAGACGATAAGACCAAAGCTCATACACGCCTCAATGAGCTCTGTCTCGGGGACTCCCATCAACCCCGCTAACTCATTTATCGAAACAAATTCGCTGACCTGAAGGGTCTTACGTGCTTCTTCATCCCGTCTACTTGCCGCCTCACGACGAGCTGCTTGCAAACTCCGTTTCTCTTTTCGATATTTTACTCCACTCGCAAAGGCACTATGAGCTGCTACGCGAGCATTCACCTCTTTTCTCTTCTCCTCAAGCTGTTCAGTGGTTATCTCTTGCGGCTTTACTGGCTTCTTGGATTGTTTCTTCTTATTACGACGATCCAAATCTCTAGCAGCAAAACTGTTGTTATTCGCGCCTTTTTGCTGCTGTCCTTGCCGATCACTCGTGTTCGTTTGCCCCTTCGAAGGCATATTGCTAGTATTCAGAGCAACATCTTCACTACTCCCTACTTTTTTACGACGGCGATGTTTCTGTACTCCGCCGCCAGGAGTAGCACTCACTTCCGGTTTTCTACGCCCTTTATCGACAAAAGCTCCTAAATCTATCTTCCCCACAACCTTTGTACCCGATAGCTTGGTCACATTCGTACGATACACCTGCTCCGTCTCTATCGTCTCCTCGTGCTGCTCATCGCTTGCGACATTTTGAGGCAATTGCTGCTCATCTACCGATTCTTGTGGCACACTCTCCTTTTCTACCTCCACTGGTTTCTTTTCCTCGGGTTTTGCTTCAAAGTGCTTTCGTTTACCAGCTTTGGTCGGTTGATTAATCAAATCGATTTTCCCCACCACTTTCGGACCATGTTGAGATTCGCTCGCAGACTCTACTTTAAGCGTATCATTTACTACTCCTATATTTTCGCCGCTCTCCCTTTCTGCCTGCATATCCTTTACTTCTACTCCTTTTAGAAGCGACTCCTCTTCAATGGGTTTATCTTCCGTTCTTAGCATACTAGAATCCTCGCCAAGAGTCTCTCCCTGCAGACTCTGCTCAGTAGTTTTCTTCTTGTCTTCAAAGAAGAGATCTGATGGAATAGGGATCGCTGATGCTTCCTTTTGATTTTTTCCTACACTCCCCTTTTCGTTCTCGATAATGCGATTTTCTCCTTTATCTTCAAGCGGAGTATGGGTTGCAAGAAACTCTTCCGCTTCTTGTTTCTTTTTAGTATCAGAGGGAGGCGTAACAGTCGGAATAAGTGGCGTTTTTTCTTCTGTAGCGTCGGGCAAGGCGACCTTCCCCACAATTTTCAAATCAACCTTGGGGAGTTCTTTAGTCTCGCGTTCGGACTCCGTAGTCATCACAACAACCTCTTCTTTTAGAACTGAGGTTATCGGATCTTTCTCCTTTTTGGCACTATCGCCTCCTGTTTTTTTTGCACTCTTTGTTGCAGTTTTTGCATTCTCTACGGGGGGTATCATCCCTGGTGCACCGAACTCCTGCAATATCAACTCGTAGGCCTCAGGTTCTAATTTCGTTGTAGGAGACTCCTCTACTTGGAAACCATGATCTCCCAAAAAGGCCACTAAACTAGAGAGCCCTACATTTAAGTCGCGCATCACTGCGCCCAACCGCGGACTTTTCTTTCTGTCTGTCATACAACGCTCAATCAAAGCTTCTACTTACTATACTCTAAATCCAATTCCTGCACACTCTCCTCTATTCAAACTCCCGTTGCAAGATTTGCAAGACCTCATAAATCGTCTCTTCCTCTAAATCCGTCCGCTGCACTAAGAACTCTGGCGACATCTTCAGTACACTACGAGCCGTATCACACCCGACGCTCTTAAGGATATCAATAATCCAAGGTTCAATCTCGTCTGCGAACTCTTCTAAGCTATAATCGTCCTCCTGTTCCGACTCCAACTCACGGAACACATCTATCTTATACCCCGTGAGCTCACTCGCTAAACGAATATTGTACCCCCCCTTCCCAATAGCCTTTGAAACCTCCTCGGGCTCGAGATAGACCTCCGCGGTTCGCGTCTCTTCATTGATCTCTAATTTTGTGAGTTTCGCAGGACTTAGGGCCTTGGCTACATAAATTTCCGCATTCGAAGTATAGCTTATTACATCTATATTCTCATTGCGTAACTCTCTTACAATACCATGAATTCGTGCACCTTTCATCCCCACACAAGCGCCCACGGGATCTACTCGATCGTCGTACGATTCGACGGCAACTTTAGCACGTTCTCCTGGAACACGAACCACCTTTTTAATGGTTATTAGTCCGTCAAAGATCTCTGGTACCTCCAACTCCATAAGACACTCCAAAAAACGGGGAGCTGTGCGAGAGACAAAGACAAGAGGAGCACTCCGTCCAACCTCCACGCGATCTACTACTGCCCGTACAGTATCCCCCTTACGAAAATGATCGGAAGGGATTTGGTCGTTTTTCTGTAGTATGAGCTCGTTGTCTTCTTCATCATGGAGTATAATCTCTCGTTTACGGATTTGATAAACCTCGGCCACTACAAGAGAGCCGATACGCTTCTTGTAGAGATTGAATAAGTTATTTCGATCCAATTCTGCTATACGCGAGGAGAGATTTTGCCGTATTGCGAGGATGTTACGACGAGCAAACTGCTCAAACTTTATTTCCTCGGTATACTCTTCCCCTAACTCAAAATCGTCTGCAGCCAGACGTGCCTTAGAGAGCTCAATCTGCCGATTAGCATCTTCTACCTCACCATCAGCTACGATTTCCAGATTGCGATATATTTCGAAATCGCCCTTCTCTACGTTGATTATTATATCATAATTTTCGTCCGACCCGTAATTCTTTATCAATACTGCACGAAAGACGTCTTCAAGGATCGCCTTCATCGTTGAGATATCAATACTCTTCTGGTCTTTAAATTCTGCAAACGACTGGATTAAATCCACACTCTTCATCCTACCCTATCTTTTACCCAACTTAATCAAAACCTCGGGAGCATCTGCAAACAAGAATTCTTCTGTACGCGACACTAACACGGGGCGTTTTTTTCCTTCTACACGCTCTTTTTGAGTATAGGCGAGCGAAAAACCTTGTTCAGAAACAGCAAGCAATGTCCCCTCTAGTTTACGGTCGCTGCTTCGTACACAAACCAACTGACCAATATTTTTATAGAACTGACGTGGGTGGCGTAACGGCGTCGTAAGACCAGGCGAAGAAACTGTAACAGCTATATCCCAGCCCAAACCCTCACATTTCGCACAAAGAAACCTACACAACTCACCACATTGATTTGAAGAAATCCCCGCGTCGCAATCAGCCTCGACTACCAACAAATCGCCATCCTCCATGCGGCAATCTACCACAAAGAAAGAAGGAATAAGATCGTAGCTCGCCAACCAATTTTGAACTTCTGTCAAATCCACTTGCATACCCTTACAAAAAAAGGGGCGCTGTGCCCCCTCTCTCTATCTTCTTGCAACAAAGATAGTACTTTTTTACTAGCCTTTAGAGAGGCGTGCCATGTATCTCACTCAACCTATTAGTTACTAATCAGTTATATAATATATTGCTCAGTTGCACAAAACTATATACCTTTGTGCAAGGTTTTGGTTACGATCTAGTACCAAAAGGGGCAAAGACGATAGGTTAGACGATGGACGAGTTAATACGAATAGCAGAGGCAGCTTGTGCACAAGAAGTGCCAACCTACCCAGACTTTAAGAGTGGTGATACTATCACAGTTTCAAGTAGAATTAAAGAAGGCAATAAAGAGCGTATCCAGCAATTTACTGGTGTTGTCATCCAAGTGCGCGGCGAGGGGGTGAACAAGCGCTTCACTGTGCTTAAGCATGCACGTGGCGGAATTTGGGTGGAACGTATCTTCCCCATCAACTCGCCAATGATAGCTAAAATCGAGGTGATGAAATCTGGGAAAGTGCGTAGAGCTCGCATCTACTACTATCGAAATCTCAAAGGGAAGAGTACGAATCTTAAGGAAAAAGTTCGTCGCAAGGCAAACTAATAATTTACTTACCGAATTTCACGTTTTACGAAAAAATATTACTTTTGTAGCGTTTCAGGAAAGGGGCTCCGTAGCATAACTGAATAGTGCACTTGACTACGGATCAAGAGGTTCCAGGTTTGAATCCTGGCGGAGTCACAAGGCAGAGGAGAGATCAAATGAATCTCTCCTCTTTATTTTTAGTTATACTTTTCCCTCTGGCTTTCATAATGCTGGTTACTCAATTTAGAATTAATATATAATTTTCCTCGTAACTCATTAATTAATAAAGCACAGTAACTCACTTATAACGAGTTTAAGTAGATTCTCTAATTACAATAAGCTCTGAGCTTATAGCTCATAAGCGATTTTATTCCGCAACGTGAGTCTGTAAAATTACTATTCCTCTCTTGTACTGTGCGACAATCTCATAGTGCGCAAGCTTCTTTCTATATTCCGTATCTTCGTGTAGATAAAATAAAG
>CBDEMG010000061.1:0-3148 GCA_965240855.1 uncultured Bacteroidia bacterium
TTTGTAGGGACAGGGCATGCCCTGTCCGTAATTCCGCCAACATTTCCACATTAGAGTCTTAGCAGACGGATCGCTCACTGCAAGCAATCCTTATTATTCATTTGAAAATCAATAATTTGTAGGGGGGAAAACATGATCCCCTGTTGTATCCTTGGCCATATTGTATAGATTGAGATGCGATTATATCGATTTTGAAATACACTCTAGAATAGCTACGATGGGGCGCGACAGGGCATTTCAGTCTTTCATACACCCCGCCACACAACAACCTCTGCTGGATTACATCTCTATATTTTCGAGTTTAAGGGCTATAACGGAAGGAAACGCAGAAGATCTTATCACTCAGATTAAAGAGAAGAAGGGCATCAAAAAAGTATACACAAACGATTATCCAATTCTTTTAATAGAAAGAAGGTTTGATGAAAAGCTATGAAACGTAGAAGAGGGAAAAGGGGAGAGGTTCGCAGACTATTGGAGTGTGACAAAAAAACTGTGAGTGGAGGCTCATGGTTTTTACCATCCAAAATATATGGTTTTGCTAAATTTGGAAGGTCATAATTCCATAAAAAACTGTTTGTAACAAAAACCTATTGCACTAATAACTAGAAGCTAGCGATGCGTAAATTTTACCTTTTCAAGAATCAAGCATGAGAGTATTAATCCCCCTATTATCGTTCCTAATCCTTAGTACTTATACCACTTTTTCTTTCGCAAAAACTCCTCTTATTTACACTGTCGATTCTCTCGAACACGTACTCCCTAACCTTAAAGATTCCGAGCGAATTAAGGCACTCAACGAACTATGCAATTTGCTCTATGATCTGAGCGATTCGGCTCGTGAACAAAAATATCTGAAGATCTTAATTGAAGAGAATATACGGCAAGGAGATACCAAAAGTGCAGGGTTTAACTATAAACGCTTGCTCGTAAGTTATTTTAATTTCGATCAATATGATCAACTAGATGCCGAACTCCCGCATATCCTCTCCTATATGCTCGAGACTAAAAATCTAGACTATTACTACTCTGCCCGCGCGCTACATATCGATGCTTGCTTACTCCAAGATAAAAACTATAGTGCATTGCAAGAAATGCAAGAGATGTACAACGACGCGCAACGGCAAGAGAATATCTATGGACAAGCCGTGGCAATGTATAAACTAGGCGTTGCCTACATCCAAATATACCTAGAAGCCGAGCCCGCACTTGCTGCTTTTAAACACTGTTTGGAGTTTTTCGCTAAACTGGATCGAGTGGATATGATAGAACTCGATGCCCACTTTGATTATTGCAATATCCTTTATCAAGCAGGCGAGAAAGATACTTTACAACAAGCCCTTGCACAGTGGAAAATCCGGCTAGATCGCGCTAATGCAAACGAAATGCAAAAGAATAAACGGCGACTTTATACTAAATACGTTGATTACTACGCCTCCGCCATCTGTACCAATCTTTTACTAGGCAATACGTCTCAAGCCACCTCTCTACTCGATTCAATGGACAAGATGGCGGCACACAGTCCGACCCTCATAGAATCGCTAATATTAGATACGCGCGAAGAATTTTTCAAACACACTGGTCGGTACGATAGTGCTCTGGCATACAACCAGAAACTACTTACCACATACCGCGCATCAGGACTTACTGCACTCAGTACAAATAAGCTTCGCATACGTGGGAATATGTTTTACGACTTACATCGATACGATAGCGCTGCTTCCTGTTATTACCAATACAATATCTTACGAGATTCTACTGAAACAGGGCTAAATACGAACCTATTGCACGAACTCAACACCCTCTTCAAGGTTAATGAACTTAAAGCTTCGCAGCAACTTCTATACAACCGTCTTTTCTTTCTCTCCCTTATAACAATTCTGTTTGTTATCGTTGCACTACTGTTAGTAATACATTCGCATAGACTTCGCAGAAAAAACCGTTTTTTGTACGAATCTATTCAGAAAGATTTACAACAAAGTCAAGCGCAAAAAGAAAGAGCTGCGATCATCAAATCCGAGATAGCTCCACACGAAGAGTTGCCACGCGAGATGCAGATATACAACGATCTGTGCCTCCTCATGCGCGAAAAGAAAGTTTTTTGCGATAGCAACTGCAATGCGACTTCGCTAGCAAGGGAGCTCGGAACGAATCGTACCTATTTGGCCGATGCAATCAAAATGTACCAGAATGGAGCTACTATTTTAGAATTCATCAATAACCTTCGTTTAGAATATGCAGCTCAACTGTTAACAGAATCGACCTACCGTATTGCAGAGATTGAACTCATAGTAGGGTTTAATTCGCGCACTACTTTTTATCGTCTGTTCAAAGACAAATTCGGTCTTACAACCAGCGAATTTCGGAAAATAGCCGAAGAAAAACGGAGCGTACATTGTTAATAATGAGGGCTCGCGATATGAGCTCGTTATATATAATTCATATTCCCCCTCCCCCCCTAGGCGAGGCAATAATTTTCTTAAACTAAACAATAAAAGAGAGCTTTAGACACAAACTCTCTCTTAACTAAAAAAGAGTATATTCCCGTTTATTGTCTTTTTTATCCCTTAGAGATTCCTTGGCACGCACTAGGGTATCTCCCCTTAATTTTCGCAAATAGACAAGCGTTTTATGAGATCGTTGAAAAAATAAGGGAGATTTTGTGCGAGTGAAAAGATTTTTTGAATGAGCCCCAAAATGATGTTTTTTTAGACGAAAACGCGCCTCTTTAGGGAGAAAGGAGGAAATCCCAGCCTTTTTTGTTGTCTTTTTTGTCCAAAATCGATATGTTTGGACACACTAAGAGTATCTACCCATTAATTTTCGCGTATAAATAAGCGTAGCATACGTTCTTTTTATATTGTGCGCTAACAAGCTCACATCTAAAACACCGATACTGTCCTAAAAAAGTGTGTAAGCACCACTTATTTTACCCTATCGAACGACAAAAGAGCACTTGTGAACATTTATCCGCCCCCCACAAGACTCTTTACTGCTATTTATCAACACGCAATACAAAAAAAAAGCCTCCGCACTACTTTCATAATGCGGAGGCGCAAATTGGCAACGTCCTACTCTCCCACCCATTGCGGGCAGTACCATCGGCGCTGACGGGCTTAACTTCTCTGTTCGGGATGGGAAGAGGTGAGAC
>CBDEMG010000062.1:0-18403 GCA_965240855.1 uncultured Bacteroidia bacterium
TCAATGATATTCAAGATATCTTTCTCAATCTCTCCAATAAACTTCATGGCCTCTTGGAGTTACATCATAGATAGTTCTCATAAGGCATAGATAGCTCCTATGTTCTGTTGGATTTCTAATCTACTCGTCGTTCTGCAAACACTCTTGCTTATTATGGGCGATGGAGAGAACTACGGCAAGGTCGAGGAGCAGACCTACAGCTACTACAGCTCGGGACGCCTGCAAGAGGCAAAGAACGAGCATGCCCTTGTGAGTTTCCGCTACGACAATATGGGCTTGCTTGTGGAGGAGCGATGCAACGAGGGTTTACTGTGCAATAAACCACGCTTTGCATAATCAACAACTGTGGTTAGTTTTTTTTTACATTTGTTATCAATTAACCTAAGAGATAATCATGAAGAAATCAGTAATTTTTAGCGCATTGTGTGCCGTGTTTGCCCTTATCCTTAATGTAGGTACACTACGTGCCCAAGGAAGCAAAGTAGATGAGCGTAAGTGGATTACCATTACCCTAAAACCAGACACAAAGAGAATCAGATTGGATTTTAATGAGCCTTTGGTCTTGATAAAAGTTACGGGAGTTAAAGATCCGGTCGTGCAGGCAGCAAGTAACACTTATTATTACACACCAGAGGGTACGGAAGTCAAGGTCTTTGGTGCTATAACATACATTAGTGCTTATGCGATCGGAGCTGTTGCTTTGGATGTGAGTACGAATCCCGGATTAGAAAAAATACAATGGGAGTCTGACGAAATATCGACTCTAAACTTGGAGAAAAACGTAAAGCTAAAAAGCTTAACTATTAGCGGCAATAAGCTCACGAGCTTAGATCTGAAAAACAATACCGAACTGGAAGAGTTGCATTGTGATAACAATGCGCTACCTAGCCTAAACCTACAGAGTGCAACCAAACTTAAGCTCTTAAACTGTAACAACAATAAATTACAATCCTTGGATTTGCATGCAAACACTGCACTAAAAGCGTTGTCTTGCCACACTAATGAGTTCACTAGCTTGGATCTGAGTGCGAATTCCGAATTGGAGGAGTTAAACTGTAGCAATAATAAAATAGAAAAGCTCGATTTGCAGAATCTTACGAAATTAAAGATTTTGCGCGTTAGCAAAAATACACTGACAAGTTTAGACCTAAAAGCTAGTAAAGCATTAGAGGAGTTGCTTTGTAATGACAATTCGCTAACAGAGTTGGATGTAGCTGGGTGTATCGAATTAGAGAAGCTATTAGCTGGATTTAATGATTTATCTGTGCTAGATGTAACTAAGAATACGAAGCTAAAACGATTAGATATCTACAGTAATAACTTGACCGACTTAGACTTAAAAGCAAATACCGCACTCGAATATGTAAATGTTGGTTACAATTATCTTAGTAGTTTGGATCTGAGCGAGAAGCCCAATTTGCATACGGTATACTGTTTCCATAATAACTTATCTGCCTCGACGCTCAACGCAATCTATTGCCAACTCCCTGATCGCACTAGAGCATCTGAGCCTGGAAGAATTCATGTTGCTTATAGTGCCGATTATACTGATGAGGTGCTTATAGCACGTGCATCGAGTAAAGTAATTACGGATGCGAAAAATTGGAAAATAGTATACAATGCCTCCACTACTGAGATTCCGGAGATTAGAGGTACACAAACGTGTGGAACGCCATCGAAGCTAACGGTTACGCCCGAGAAAAGCTTAGCAAAAGTTTCTTGTATAGGGGCTGAAGGCACATTAAATATAACCAGTAGTGGGAAATGGAAATTGGACAAGACGACTCTTCCTGTTGGTGTGGAAGTATCGCCCAGTGAAGGTAATTCTGAGGAAAATGTTACGGTTAAGATCGCACCCAATGACAATTCGGATGGGAAATACATAGCTCTAGCTTTCTTTTTAGAAGAGGATCCGACGGTACGCGATGTAATTGTTGTTAATCAGTTAGAAGCATCAATCGATGTTACTCCAGAAGTGAAGGAATATACTTTCCTTGCTGTAGGAGAGACTAAAACAGATTACCTAACAGTGGTAAGCCCAGGGGAGTGGGAAATTAAGAGTTCTAACGCTGCGTGGTGTCCCGTAGAACCAACGTCGGGCACGGTGGGTACCACGAAAGTCACATTAACAGCGAATACTAACCCAAATACTGAGGTGCGTAGCGCTGAGATGCGATTTGTTCTAAAAAAGGACGATAAAGTGGTGCGCTATACTTTAGTTCTCAAACAAGAAGGATCGGCTGAAAAGTCTATAGTAGTTTCACCTAACGAAACCGTTACCCTCAATGCTGCTGGAGAGAAAAGAGAAGATTACTTCACGATAGAGAGCCCAAGTGCATGGAAGCTGGCTAAGAATGCAGAGTGGCTCACAGTCAACAAAACCGAAGGGGTTTCGGGTGATAAACTAACCATCGAAGCTCCTGTTAATCCGAATACAGAAGAGCGGAGCGCAGAACTTACCTTTACCCTAGCAGACGACCCCAGTGTGAAAAAGGTGGTGATAACGGTAAAGCAACAAGGTCCCCCTGCCGCAGTAGAGTCGGTAACGTTTACAGGGATTACTGTAGCACCCAATCCGTTCACTACACAGTTGCGAATAAAGAACGAAGCGCAGATAGTTGGGCGCTATGTGCTAGTAACGATTGGTGGCACCGTGATACGAACAGGTGTTTTGGAAGGAGCAGAGATTCTAATTCATACTGCGGATTTAAGTGCAGGAGCGTATTTGTTACGTTTGCTTGTGGGTAAGGAAACGAAAACGCTACGCGTGGTGAAAGAATAAAATTGAGGTATATAAGAGACGCGATTTCTTTTATGTGTCCGCGACGACGTGTAAAAGGATCGCGTTTTTCTTTACATGTCAGAGGGCGATATGTATAAAAAACGCGTTTTTTTTATACATATCCGAGGCAACGTGTAAAGTTTTTGCCGTTTTCTTTACATGTCATGTTCGTGTTTTTCTAGTACGGTCACGACGTGTTCTAGCTCTTCTTTGTCTAGTGTTCGTTGGAATTAGTTAGGAGCTGTATCAGTGGAATATTGAGGTAGTAATACGAACGGCGTTTTTTTACTTTTTGTAAGAGACCGACTTCTACCATCTTATTTAGGTAGGTTGTGGCCGTTACGCGTGTGATATCCGCAACTGCCATTACATACTCTATTTTCGTATAGGGGTAACTGAAGAGGTTGTTTAGGAGTTCGTGACTATATCCTTTCCGCAAGATTTCTCGCATTTTCTCTTTATATTCTTGCATTAGATTGATTACCTTCCGAATCAGCGCTTCTGTCTCTAATGCAGTGCTCTCGATACAACGAAGCATAAACAGTATCCACGCTTCCCAGTCGCCACTGTCGCGAACGCTTTGCAGAAGGTGATAATATTCCCTTTTGTATCGTGTGATGTAGCGACTTAGGTAGAAGATTGGGAGTTTTAGATCTTTGTACAATACGAGCAGGAGCACGTTGAGGGTTTATTGCACAGTAAACCCTGCTTATATCTGTGATTTTTAGTAACTTAGTCCTATAATTAAGGGAGCTAAAATGAAGGCGAAGGTAGCTAGAGAAGTTAGTTTTGTGGAGTTGTGTATCGAAGAAAGGCGCGCGAAACTCTCCGACCACTTTCCCTATAAAATTAAAGAATGCGTCAATTGGGAGCGGTTGCGAAAGACAATCAGAAAAGGCTACAAGAAGAATAAAAACGCCACCGGAAATCCTGCCTACGCCCCCATCGTTTTGTTCAAAATCTTGCTCTTGGAAAAATGGTATAAACTAAGCGATTATCAAGCCGAAGAACGTATCAACGACTCTTTCCTATTCAGCGACTTCATCGGTATCGCCTTAACCGCTCCTGCGCCCGATCATAGCACGATTTGCCGCTTCAGAAACGAACTAACCAAGCTCAATCTCATGGACGAACTCCTAGATACATTCAATACGCAACTTGTGGAGCTTGGGATCTTGCAAATTAAAGAAGGGGCGATTGTAGATGCAACCATCGTCAGTTCGCCTCGTAAACCGCATCGTCCTAAAGTCTTGGAAATCGCCGCGGATCGCGAAGATGCTCGCTCAGAGGCTCAAAAACAAGAAGAGGAAGACTACCATCAGAAACTCCGTTACACAGAACCGGGGATAGATCACCAAGCCCGCTTCGTGAAAAAAGGGAACAAGTATTATTGGGGTTATAAGCATCACGTGTGTACGGACAAAAGAGGTCTTGTGGTGAAACTGAATACGACTCCTGCCAATCGAAGCGACACCCACGAACTTCCGAAATTGTTAGAAGGCGCCTTGCTTCCGGAGCATACGCGTGTTTTCGCCGACAAGGGGTATGATAGTGCCGCCAATCGTAGCTGTTTGAAGGATCTTAAGTTACGCGATGGGATTATGCGTCGGAAGCTCAAAGGGAAAGAATTTTCCGAAAGGGAACGTATTCGGAATCGCGCCATCAGTAAACGACGTTGTTTTGTAGAGCACGCGTTTGGCGGTATTCATCTTTGGTTTAAAGGTGGGAGAGCTCGTTTTAAAGGTTTAGATAAGACGCATACTTAGGGTGTTCTAGAGAGGAGTTTGTATAATATAGAACGTATACTACGCACGTCGATTTACAAAACTAAGAGGAGGAGGTATCCCCCATTGATGTATCCCAACGAGTCCTTTTTGAGTAAAAAAGGCTACAAACGGAGCGAATTCCGCTACTAGTAATTTGTGTATTATTCAGAGTTATTTCTCATTGCAAACTTTAAGTAAAATTACTGTAGTAGTTAGTTTTTTTTTTTGCAGTTCTTTGCAGTGAATTAAATAATTGTTGCAATGAGAAAGATCGTATTATTTTTAGGAACGCTTCTTGCTGCGTTGTGGATCTCGAGTGCAAGTTTTGCCGAAAATAAGCCTTTCATAACAAAGTGGAAAGGCGAGGCAGGCAAGGAACTTAAAATCCCGATTGTGGGTACGTACAAACTAGTGATTAAAAAGGCTAGCGATAACACCGTGTTGAAAAACGAAACGGTTACAGTAGGTACGGAGAATAATCCATTTAAATATACTCCGGCGGAGTCTGGCGAGCTGATTGTAGAGGCTGGACCAGAGGGTGTTAAGTATATCAGAATGGGTGAGATTTATACTATGCCCAAAACGGGAAGTACTACGGCTCTCGTAGAGCTAATACAATTTGGTGACGTCGCTTGGACTACCATGGATTGTGCCTTTAGCTGTTGTATCAACTTAAAGGCTGCAGCAACATTGGACGCTCCCAAATTGGAAAATCTAACGAGTACAGCTTTCATGTTTGATAGTTGTGTCTCTTTTACGACTGACGTAAGTAAGTGGGATATGAGTCACGTAAAGGAGATGAATGCCATGTTCTCTGACTGTAGAGACTTTACTTCGGATCTCAGCAAATGGGATCTAGATCACGAGATTGACAACATGAATTCTATGTTGAACGGTTGTATTAAATTCCAATCTGACTTGAGTGGATGGAAAGTCGGTAAAGTGAAGCATATGTCTTATCTATTCAATGGTTGCGAATCTTTTACATCTGACCTAAGTAAGTGGGATGTGAGTAGCGCATTGAGTATGGCGGGGATGTTTGCTAACTGTAAATCGTTTACCTCAGATCTCAGTAACTGGAAAGTTGATAAGGTACAGTATATGGAGTATATGTTTTGGGGCTGTAAGGAGTTTAATTCCGATCTAAGCAATTGGGATGTAAGCAATGTAACGACTATGCGATGGATGTTTAGTTACTGCTCGGCATTCGACCAAAACTTAGGGAAGTGGAAATTAAAAAAGTGTAAATACCTAGGATTACCGTACTGTGGCATAAGCATGGAGAATTATTCGAAAAGCTTACAAGGTTGGGCTGAGCAATCGGATATCTGCGACGGAATGGAACTCGAGGCTTATAAGATGAAGTATAAAAAAGGCGAGGCTACAACTGCGCGAACAAAACTCATTGATACCAAGCACTGGAAAATTCGTGAAGATCTAAGCGAGGATGAACAATCGTACCAAGTATGGATAGCGGGCAACTTAGTGACTAGCACAAATATCTCTACTATCCAGAATGTCTTAACTACAGCTAATGCATTAAAAAGTGGTAATGTGTCAGTAACCATCGTAGAAGATAAGCCTGTTGTGAAGCTTGAAAATGTACAAATAGAATCGCCAGACGACTACTACGGGATCGGCTGTGATGTACCGATAACTGTAGATTTGCATGGAACAAACACAATAAAAACCTTAGTAAATACAACGAGAGCGATATATGCTGAAGGCGAAATCTCGGGGAGTTCTACTGCAGATAAGTTGATCTTAACGGGTTTTGACCCCGTGTTCTATGGCACAATCCGCAATTGTACTCTTGAAGTTGAAAAGAGTTATGAGGGGGATGGTAACGAGCTTGTGATAAAGGATGCGATTGTGAAAGCAAAAACGATAGAGAACTTCAAATCGATAACCTTTGAACATTGCAGCATCCTAAAACCTCAAGGAGCTTACTTCGATGCTGCTAAAATGGCTGTGGTTGACGAGCATGGAGCAATTGCGCAAAATGTAGAAATTGGGATGATTGCTGTTACAGGAGTTACTCTCACCCCTGAGAAAAAAGATCTTGAGGTGGGAGCAACCTTCCTACTTTTAGCTGAAGTGCAACCAGGTAATGCTACCAATAAAGACCTTGAGTGGTCTAGCGATAAACCAGACTTTGCCGATGTAGATCAGAACGGCTTAGTTACAGCAAAGGCGGTGGGTACAGCTATTATCACAGTAAAAACGAAAGATGGCAACCATACAAAAACTTGCGAAATAACTGTGACAAAGAAAGCAGAAATAAAGTTCAAAGATGCTGTAGTCTCAGTTGAAGAAGGTAAACAGTTAGTACTCGAACTTCAAAAAATAAATCTCGAAGCCAGTGAAAAGGTAACACTCACAACTAGTGCCGATGGCACAGTAAAAATTGTAGACAACGATGCATTGAAGGTAGAAGGCGTTGCAGTAGGCGAGGCAACCATCACGGCTACGGTAGCGGCGAATGCAAAGCATGGTGAGTTAAAAGCAACGTGCAAAGTGAAGGTTACAAAGAAGGGGACTGCTGTAGAGGATGCTGTATTGGCTTCTGTTGTTGTTGCTCCTAATCCATTCGTCACTCAACTACGAATTATGAATGGCGATTTACGAGGCACATATGCGTTGTTGAATGCTCAAGGTGTTGTGGTACGGTCGGGAGTATTGGATGATACTGAAACGGTAATTACTATAACTGAATTGGCATCTGGTCTTTACCTCTTGCATCTCTCTGCCGAAAGTGGTGCAACGAAGACGTATCGCCTTGTAAAGGATTAGGCTAAAGATTAAAGGCTAAAAGCAAAAGATTACGCAAAGCGTGTATGAGAGCAACGGGCACTGCTTGCCATCTTTTGTTTTTTTTTAGGATACTGTCCTAAAAAAGTGGAGCTTACACACTTTTTGGGACAGTACCAGTTGAAAAGTTTAGAGGATCTCTCCTATTAGGGGGCGATCCTCTTTTTTATGTGAGTGGGGCATAATCTATTTTCTCGCATCCGCTGATTATAAGTCTGGAGCAATGCTTCAAACTTATGCTGGAGTAGGGCGCTTGTCGTAGGAAGAGAGTCTAAGAGATTGTTTTCTAGGTAGTTGTCTTGCTTGTAATGGAAGAGTGCGGTAGGTTTCTCTCCATTGTGTTGTAGTACAAAACCAGAAGATATAAATTGGAAGACACCGTCGAAATCGCATACTGCAAAATGGGAATCGAGGGTGCTAAGCATATTGTTGCCAAAAGTTACGATTTCTCCTTGATAGCCGAGAAGCGAAAGAACAGTAGGCAGGAGATCTGCCTGTTGTACAGTAGTACAGTCATCGAATCCTATAAGAGTACTGCTTGGTGCGTAGAGTAGCATCGGGGTAGCAAAACTTAATATAGAGGTTCGGTATTCAGGACGTAGTCTTCCATTGGCATGATCTGCTGTAATGAGGAAAAGTGTATTTTCGAACCAAGGTTCTCGAGCAGCTGCTTGAAAAAACTTTCCTAGAGCATGATCTGTATACCCGATACAATGCACGAGAGGTTCGCCCTCATCTGGGAACACGCCTTCGTACTCTTGTGGTACTTTAAAGGGCTCATGACTTGAGAGCGTAAAAACCGTTCCCAAAAAGGGTTCAGGAATTTTGCGGAGTTCTTTTACCATTCGCAGTAGGAAGGGTTCGTCCCAGATCCCCCATGTCCCATCATAGTCGGTATCGTTGTTATACTCTGTTTTTCCGAAATAGTGCTGGTAGCCAGCTTGTTTTACAAAGGCATCGAACCCCATTGAGCCATTAGGTGCACCATGGAAGAAGATAGAAGTATATCCCATCTCTTGTAAATAAGAAGCAAGACCGTGGATGCTATTTCCAGAATAGTGCGAAGTGACGAAATGTCCATGGAGAGGAGGGATGGAGGCGAGCAATGAGGGCATAGCGTCGATACTTTTACGTCCGTTAGCAAACATCTCTTGGAAGAGATATCCTTGTGCTGCTAACGAATCGAAGCAAGGAGTATATCCCTTATAGTTAGGTATATGTTGGTTTAAACATCCTACATATTGCTTAGCAAAACTCTCGATAATGATGATGACAAGATTTCGTCCTTTCAATGCACCGAATCGTGCAGTTGTATCGGTAGCAAGTGTTCTTTGGGGATGAAAGAATCGTTCAGCTTCTTGCTCTGTTGCGAAGAAATGTTTAGCAGGTAGTTCTTGCTTCCCCAGAGTCCGTATTATACAGTAAGGGGTATTCAGTACTAAAGCTCTGTGTTCGATTTTATCGACCGAGACATTGGCGTAGCTCATCCCTAATGGTCGCCAATTCTTAGAAAAGCTGCCGCCACGTAGTCCCCAGACAGCGTAAACAAGGCCAAGTGTGGTAAAAAAAAGTTGTAATGGATAGTATAGAAACCAAGCTTGCCGCTCTGCTAAAAAGTGTGTAGGTCGCACTCTACGATAAAGGAACACAAGCATAATAGTTAGGACGAGGGCTAGGAGAGTGATGTACCAATATTCTATGATAAGATGAAGAAAAAGATTGCTCCGCTCGTGTGCAAATTCGGAAAATACGGTGGCCGTGGTTCTTCGCAAAGTATAAGGAAAGTAGGCGCAATCGGCAAGACCTGCTATAATCCCCAGAGTATTGGGGATATAGAAGCTCCAGTCTATAATACGTTGGTAGTATTTATTTTTTCGGAGACGGAGTGGGAGTATACTCAATACTACAAAGAGTAGGTTAAGGTATAGAACAGCTGCGGTATCGAAACGAATCCCTCCATACCAAGCGCGGCTGACTTGTGCGAGAGTCAACTCGGAAAAATAAGTGTAGTTGAAGAGATAAAAAAGCAGCCGGGTGATACCAAAAAAAAGGTAAGCTACAAGAAGGCGATATACGAGGGCAACAATAAAAGTACTTTCTATTGTGTATTTATGTCTTGAGCACATGAGCGATAAATTGGTTCGTAGGCTTGGTTGCGTTGTTGTGGTATAAAGCCAGTATCTTGAATAAGTTTGGTCATCCCCACGATATCCATCTTATAATGTATTCCTGTGGAGGCTACCACATTCTCTTCTATCATTATAGAGCCCATATCATCTGCACCGCCCCAAAGAGATTGTGCAGCTATCTCGTGCCCTACAGTAAGCCAAGACGCTTGAATATGAGGGATGTTGTAAAGTAAGATCCGTGCAAGAGCAATAAGTCGGAGATGTTCGGTTCCTCTTACGGGATTATAATGCATTGTTTTGGCTAGTAACGTTCCATTCCCTTGGAAAGGCCAAGCAATGAAGGCAAGAAATCCACGTCGTCCTATTTTATTACTTTCTTCTTGTAATCTACGAATCGTGAGGATATGTTCGATGCGTTCGGCAATAGTCTCTACGTGTCCATACATCATTGTAGCCGAGGTGAGTATTCCCAATGTTTGCGCCGCACGCATTACCTCCAACCATTCTGTTGTAGTAGCTTTATGGGGCGATATGAGTGATCGAACCCTATCGTTGAGGATCTCTGCTCCTGCGCCAGGCAACGAACTAAGACCTGCAGCTATGAGCTGTTCTAGTACTTCCTGAATAGAGAGGTGTGCTTGCTTTGCTATAAATATAATTTCTGGAGGACCGAGAGCATGCAATTTTAATATTGGGTATTCTTCTTTTAGCCAACTAAAAAGTGCGATGTAATCGTCAAGTTTTATACGTGGATCTAGTCCGCCTTGGAGAAGTATTTGGTCGCCACCTAAGGAAAGTAATTCATCTATTTTTTTTCGGTATTCTTCTTTAGATGTTGTAAAAAGAGGAATATTTCCTGCAGCAGCATGGAAACCACAGAAGAGACACCGAGAGATACAGGCATTGGTAATATTGATATTTCTATCGATTTGCCAAGTAACAACTTTGGTTGGATTGTGTCGCATACGAACGCTGTGTGCGATAGCTAAAAGTTCGTCTAGGGGAGCGAGCTCCCAAAGAGCAAGAGCCTCTTGTGAAGAGAGTGGTTTGAGTGCTTCTGCACGAGAGTATAATTCAGTTAGCATCCGTGTATATCGCATACTTGACCACTTGCAAGTTCATTACGAACCTTTTTACTGAGGCGGCGGAATTCGTGTAGGATAAAGAGTGCAAAAACGAAAGCAGACAAGAGATCTGAAACGGGTGTTGCGCGCCATATCCCATCCAATCCCCAAAAATAAGGTAAGAGGAAAAGCATTGAAACCAATAAAACGATTTGTCGCACAACGGTGAGGATAGCGGAGAATACTGCATTACCGATCGATTGAAAATAGCCGATGGATATAATTTGAATCCCTACCAAGGGCATTGCCAAGAAATAAACACGCATAGCAGCGATACCGTGGGTTTGAAGTTCGCCTGCTGTTTTTTCAAAAAAGTGGATGATAATATTTGGGAATATCTCGACAAGAGCAAACCCGAGGAGTGCGATTCCTGTTCCTGCACATAGGGCATAGCAGTAGGTGGCACGTAGCCGCAGGTAGTGTTTAGCTCCTACACAATAGCCATATATAGGTTGTGCAGCTTGGTTCAGTGCAACGATAGACATCATTAAGAGCATAGCAACCGAATTGATAACTCCTAGTACACTCATATCGTAGTCTGTTCCGTACGTTAAGAGCTGCTTATTGAAGACACTTTGTACGAGACTTGCCGCGATCTGGATAATGAAAGGGGAAAATCCAATACCGAAGATAGCGAGAGTATCTCGCGCAGAAAAGCGTAGATTAACCCACCGTAATTGCATGAGTGCTCGCTTTCTACAAAAATAAAGGACGACCCATGTTGCAAGTAAAGCCTGTGCAACAAGAGTAGCCCAAGCTGCACCCGAAACGCCCCAACCGAAAGTAAAGATGAAAATAGGGTCTAATACAACATTCGTTATAGCACTCAGGAGCATACTATACATTGCTATTTTTGCACACCCTTCGGCTCGAATAAAGTTGTTCATAGAGTAACCGACCACCGAGAATACAGAACCCAATAAATTGATTTCCAAATATTCTTTGGCATACTGGTGGGTTTGCTCGGTTACGCCAAAGAAGCTAAGTAGAGGTTCAATGATTACAAAACCTACAATAGTAAACAAGAGCCCCATAATAAACATTAGAATCAGGGAATGTCCGATGATGCGTTCTGCTCCCCTCAAATTGCCTTTACCTAAGGCGATAGATACGCGCACAGAGCCACCGATTCCTATAAGCATTCCCAGAGCAACGCGTACGAGTATCACGGGGAAAATTGCGCTCAGAGCAGCTAGAGCAAGCGGATCTACTTGTCCTAAAAATATACGATCTACGATATTGTAAAGTGCTGAAACAATAACGCCAACGAGGGCAGGAAAAAAATATTTAAGCAAAAGCGTAAAGATGGGAGCTGTACGCATTTCATCCCAGTGTCCTTTGCGCTTATGTTCGGCAACAATCTCGTGGGTCACGCTATCCTCTGGCATTCAAAACAGTGTTGTGCTACGTAAGGGAGTGAAGAGGGAATTACTTAATCCCAAGTTGGAGAAGCTGGTAGTATAGCTGTTCATTATCTGAAGGTCTGGCGATAAGCCGTCCGTTCTTATCTATTAAAAAGAGTTCTGGAGTCCCATCGGCATTGAGTGCTTCGAGTATCGCAGAATTCCCGTCGTCGTACTCTATAATATTGCTCCATCCCCACTGATGCGAACGAATATGCGTCCGATGTAGTGGAGTATCCTTATCTATTGCTATCGCCCGTATAGCCATAATTTTTTTTTGTAAATCCTTGCAAACATCCCATAATTTAGGCATTAACGCTTGGCAATGAGGACAAGAAACAGACCATAGAATGAGTAATGTATAGGGGGTATTTTTATCTATTAGTAATATTTTTTTCTCATCAATATCTTTTACGCGGACTTTGAGTAATTTTTCCGTATGGTGTTCTTCCTTCTGGAAATTCCGAACTGGCTCTATCGCTCCCCCTATTTGATATTTGGCAATGGTATCTATAAGCTGATCATAGACTCCGCCAGCAAAGGTATATTCTAGTAGGTTGCGCAGAATGCGCCCACCCATAGATCCGAACTTCAATCTATGAAATGGCTTTATAGCATTGTAGTAGGCGATTAGTTGGTCGGAGTATGAATACTCATTGTTCCAAAATTCTTTGAGATAGGCTTGTACATATCCCACAAACTCAGGACTCGCCGCAGCAATGGGCATTGCTGCAAGAGTATCTGTCCACCAATGGCTAAATATGGTATCGCGGGGAGTTCGGAAAAAAAATAATAGCTGGTTTACCAAATGATTGTTAGCCTTCTCTCTTATGGCAGTAAGCTCGCTTATATACTGTTGTTGTACTGTGTTTCTTAATGTCTCATACTCTTCAGGTGCATAAAATTTTTTGAGGGCTTTTAATCCCCAAATAGCATCCTGATAACTCTCTTTTGCGCGAAGCGCCTCCCAGTAGGCGTTGCATTCTGGTGCACCAGACACACTAGCACTGGTGAGGGGATCCGTTGCAAGTGTCTGTATTGTAACCGTGTTGTGTTGTGTAGTAAATAGTAGGTATAGATGCCATACATTCTCTCCAAATGTAAAACGGTAGAACCCAATTTCAGGTTTTGGAATGGAGAAAAGATAGGTAGAGGTTGCACTATCTATTGTGGGTGTGTACGTATAAACTTCAGTACCAGCAACAACGAATGCAAGTTTAGAGGAGGTAGGTAGTGCATCAGGTATTTTAATTGAGAGTAGACAATTTTGTTCTTGTGCTTGCAAGGAACGTGAACCGAGAACAAAAATAAGAAGCACTAAGAAAGAGTGTAGAATATTATAGGATCGCGTCTGCATGGTTTACGATCGTTTCCAAGTTGCCCCATCTTTTAAGTCTTGAATTTCGAATCCTGCCTTTTTTAGCGAATCTCGAATTCGATCAGAGGTTGTGTAATCTTTGCGAGCTTTGGCCTCCGCACGACACTCTAGAAGTAATTGCATAGCCGCCTCCAGCCCCTCGGAATCCGAGCTTTCGTGTGTCGTAGAGCGTAGCCCCATGATAGTTCCTAGCACAGTATTAAAAAGTGTTTTTAGGAGCTCAAGATCGGTTGACGTTAGCGATTCATCTCCATGTTGCATACGTCCAATGAGGTGAGTGGCATCAAAAAGTATTGCAAGTGCAATAGGAGTATTGAGGTCGTCGCAGAGTGCTTCCCAACATTTTTCTGTCAGCTCGTTTACAGAGAAGGTTGAGGTATTACCTGCTTTTAAGTTCTTGAGTGTATCCCATGCCGTTTGAATACGTTCTAGCCCTTTTGATGCGGCTTGTAGGGCTTCGTTACTGAAATCGAGCGTCGAACGGTAATGTGCTTGGAGTATGAAGAAACGTACGGTCATTGCATTGTATGCTTGATCGAGCGATTCGTGCTCTCCTGAGAAGAGCTCTTGTAGGGTGATAAAATTTCCGAGCGATTTCCCCATTTTTTGACCATTGCGCGTAACCATATTGTTGTGCATCCAGTAACGCACAGTGGGCGATCCCTTTGCTGCAATGCATTGTGCTATTTCGCATTCATGGTGTGGGAAGAGAAGGTCCATACCCCCGCCATGTATATCGAATTCCTGTCCGAGATATTTCATCCCCATAGCAGAGCATTCCAGATGCCACCCGGGGAATCCCTCGCCCCAAGGCGATGACCAGTGCATGATATGTTGTGGACTTGCTTTTTTCCAGAGAGCAAAATCTAGAGGATTGCGTTTGGAGTCTTGCCCATCAAGGCTACGAGTATTACTTTGCATCTCGTCAAGGATGCGCCCTGAGAGGATCCCATAGTGGTGAGACTTCGAATATTGCTCGATGTCAAAATATACATTCCCCTCGCTCTCATAGGCGAACCCCGCGGCGAGAATTTTTTCTATGAGTGCAATTTGTTCTATAATATGTCCTGAGGCAAGAGGCTCGATACTTGGCGATAGAACGTTTAGCTCGCGCATCATATCGTGATAACGCTCAGTATATTTGTGCGCTATCTCCATTGGCTCGAGTTGCTCGAGTCGAGCGCGTGCGGCAATTTTGTCTTCTCCTTCGTCCGCATCGTGTTGGAGATGCCCCACATCGGTGATGTTGCGAACGTAACGAACCTTGTAACCTAGCGTTTGTAGGAGGCGAAAGAGTATGTCGAAGGTCACTGCGGAGCGTGCATGCCCAAGGTGTGGATCGCCGTACACTGTTGGACCGCAAACATACATACCCACATAGGGGAGATTGAGAGGGATAAAGACTTCTTTCTTGCGGGATTGTGTGTTGTAAATTTTAAACTCGCGCATCTGCCTGCTATTTTCATTACTATTATGTAACAAAATTAATGAATACCTATTTGAGATTATGCAGCAATTCTCAAACAGTGTACGACCTAATATTGGTAGGAACGAATCTGTTTTACTCCGTATTAAGAGTTTGGACGACTGCTTAGTAATTGAGTTGTTTAGGAGCGTATACCCCGTCTATTCAATTCGCGTTGATATGCTTTTGCATAGGCAGCATGCTGCGCTCCTGTACGCGAAAAATGGTGGTAGCCACTGAAGTCGGCACGTGCACAAAAGAATAAGTAATCGTTCTCGTCTGGATGTAATACTGCAAGGAGTGCTGCAAGACTCGGGTAGCGTATAGGTCCTGGTGGCAAACCGTGGTATTTGTAGGTATTATACGGCGAATCAATTTGTAAGTGTACGTTCAAGACTCGTGAGATACTCATATTGCCAGCTGCAAATTTTGCTGTAGGACATGCTTGCAATAACATATTGATCTTCAGTCGATTGAGGTAAACCCGTGCAATCTTAGGAAGTTCCTCTTCATGCATAACCTCTTCCTGTATAATGGAGGCTAAGGTAGCCACCTCGATAGGGCTAAGTCCTATTTGATTAGCTTGCTCCTTACGAAGTCCGTTCCAAAAAGCGTTGTACTCCTTGTGCAATCGAAGTAGTAATTTCTCGGGCGAAGTATCCCAATAGACCTCGTATGTGTTTGGAATAAACATTGCAGGGAATTGCTCTAGTGTAAAGCCGAATTTCTGAGCAACGGATACTTGAGTTAGATGTTGTAGGAGTTCTTCGGTAGTGAGATCTAGCTGTTTTGCTAGCCGTATGGCGAGTTCGCTAGTTGTGCGTACACTAGGAACTACTAGTTTTATGGGAGTTTGACGTCGCGAGACCAGCATTAACATAATTGAACGCATAGACATACCTCGCTCGATGGTATAGCACCCAGAGTAGCTTTTTGTATCATAACCTTTCAGTTTGGCATAAGTACGTAAAGCAATACCATCTACTATTACTCCCTCTTTTTCCATTAAATCCGCGACGTTCTCGAAGGAAGAATTGCGTGGGATATAGAGTAACCGAGTAGCCTCTCTAAATTCTGTACTACTCTTGAAGTATATATCGTAGAAGCGATAAGCAAAAAAGCCACAAAATACGAGAAAGATTACTAAGAGTGCTACTAGCAGTAGTAAAATCCTTTTTTTTAGGTGGCTACGAGTCTTATTTACCATATTTGTAGTATAGAGTGCTTTTTTTGTGAGAGGTATCGTTTAGTATTAGTTGCAAATTACAAAAAATACCGAAGCAGTTTTTGCTTCCATTTTGTATAGGGAGGGTATCGAAGAGTGGGCTCTAACCATGTGCCGCGCTTTAGAAGAGCTTTTTTGTGACAAAAGGTTGTGAAAGATTCGTGTCCGTGATACGCACCAAATCCTGATGCACCGATGCCACCAAACGGCAAATTTGTGCTTGCAATGTGCGAGATTACATCGTTTATACATCCACCACCGAACGAGATCTCACGAAAAATGCGTTGAGCTAATTTCTTATCCTTCGTGAAAATGTAGAGAGCTAATGGGTGTGGGCGTTCTTGTATAAAATTGATTGCTTGCTCGATATTGTTTGTACTTAGTATGGGGAGTAATGGTCCGAAAATTTCTTCCTGCATAATACGATCTGATGGGGTTACGTGATCCAACAACGTAGGAGAAATTTGTAAGGAACTTGGAGCTGTCTGACCTCCGTAGACTATTTTTTCTGGGATAAGTAGGGCTACTAGTCGTTCGAAGTGGCGTTGGTTTATAATTTTCCCGTACTCTGGGTTTTCTAATGGTTTTTCACCGAACATATCTTTGATGACGTCGCATAAACATTGTACCAGTGTATCGTGTACAGAATCTTCCACCAGAATATAATCGGGAGCAATGCAAGTTTGACCACAATTCAGGAATTTACCGAATGCGATTCGGCGAGCAGCGAGTTGAATATTTGCAGAACGAGTAACTATTACGGGCGATTTGCCTCCCAGTTCTAGAGTAAGTGGCGTGAGGTTTTGTGCTGCTTTTTCCATAACATAGCGAGCTACGTGACTATTGCCTGTGTAAAAGATATAATCAAACTTCTCTTCTAAGAGCGCTTTGGCGAGATCGGCATCACCATTGAGTACATCTACGAGCCTCTCGTCAAAAGCTTCGTGCACGATTTGTGTAAGTGTAGTGGCGGACGATGGGGCAAATTCGGAGGGTTTTACTATACAACAATTGCCTGCCGCTAGAGCACCTATCAGGGGGCTGAGTGCTAGTAAAAAGGGGTAATTCCACGGTACAAGAATGAGAACGATGCCAAACGGTTCGTATAGAATGCGTTGGCGAGCAGGGAAGTTTGCAAGTGGGGGTCTACATTTTTTAGGACGCATCCAATTGCGTAGGTGTTTTAGTGCATAATCTATCTCGCCAAGAATTAACCCAATCTCCGACATATAGGTCTCTGTAGGAGACTTTCGCAAGTCGTGTGCAAGTGCTTGACTAATAGCAGTCTCGTTGTGTGCAATAGCTGCTCTGAGACTTTGCAAAGCATGCTTGCGAGCTTCATAGTTACGTGTAGCTCCTGTTTGAAAGTAGATACGTTGCTTAGTAAGTAGCTCGAGCATTATTTTTTAAGATTTTGTTTTACACAATTGTACACTTCGTACTCCACATATAATAAGCCCCCAGATATTGCTATCTGAGGGCTTATTTCTTTTTTAACAGCGCACGTACATTATTTTACGATACGGATTGCTTTGCGAGCATCGGCATGCTCTAGGACAACTACGTATATGCCTGCAGGCATGTCTTCTGTTGCAAGCACGAGTTCGTTAGAGCCACGAGGCTCTATGGTACGAATTACTACGCCTTGTGCATTAATGAGCGAAACTTTTGTAATCTCTGCAATATTGGCAATAAATAACTGACCAACAAATGGATTGGGGTATACGACTACACTTGCCAATACAGCATCTTCTACTGCTGCAGGTCTTGCTTTTACGGTCACCGTGATATTGTCCGTCATCTTTTGTGTAAACGTCCCTTCTTTCGAAAGCGCCACTGTTTTAGCTGCAGCACTACCTACCGTCACTTCCACCTTGTCTATTTTTTTACCGGTCTTAGCCTTTACTTCAAACATAAGCTCTGTATCCTTAGCAATTGTAGCGTAATCGGCAGCAAGAAGAGTCTTACCTGCAGCCTTTACTGTTACAGTAGCATCGGGAGCATTGATAACAAGAGCAAAGGTGGCAGGATTGTTAATATCTTCAACCTCTACTTCTAAGGTGGCAGCAGCATCTATTTCAATTGTATAAATACCGCCCGTAGGTTGAATGGATTTCGTTGCAAACATTACCGTTTTAATCTTTTTCTCAGCAGGCTTTTTAGGCTCGACTTTTACCTTGTAGGATCCTTTCTCGATCTCGCCAGATTTTAATTCAACCCAGCTACCATCTTTTTCGTAGGTAACGTTGGCCTCGTCTGCTTTCACGGTGAGCATTACTTTCTCGGGTTGTTTAGCAACAAACTCCACATCGATACTAAG
>CBDEMG010000063.1:0-11437 GCA_965240855.1 uncultured Bacteroidia bacterium
CCCCGTGCGTATAATCATTGCACTCGCAACGCAGCGGAGGGTACGAAACCCTCCGTTAAGGTAAACGTGCACACCTTGGTGCGCACGGGCTGCAGGTAGACGGCGTTCGTGTGGGGGTTGACCTCCACGTTAATCTTAGCGGCGGGTTGTTCTCGCGCCGCACAACAACCCCTCTGGGGTTGTAATCAAGACTAGACCCAATTTCCACTGGGGGTGTTGTATAGAGACATGCCTGCTCTGACTGATTAATAAATTCATTATCATTTCTGAGATTTTCAAAACTTTGCTCACCCACGGGCATTATGCGTTTGGTTGCCATTTTGCCTCTTGTTGCGAAAGTTACGAATTTGTGTGTCTATTCCCTCTTCAGAGAACGCAACAGCGCCTCATTTTACACATAAAAAAAGTAAATCAAAATGCACTCTCTCATAATTTATAGCAACAATGCGCGAGTGGCGAGAATTTTATTGAATATTGTACAAAAATTTTATTACGAGTAACTATATATATATATGCGTATACCTCAGCAAACAAACATTTAATCAAATGAAAAAAGTGGTATTTGGAGTAATGACATTCTTAGTATTGTCATTCGTTGTTGTATCCTGTAAACGAGATATGACAGATGTAGTATCAAACGATGCAGAAATCAACTTATTCTAAATAGATACAAATACCGCAATGCGAAATTTACTAATCAAGCTGTGTATCCTTGTATTCGGGATCTTTTCTTCGTTTTATGCATCTGCACAGATAAAATATAACCTAGGAGGCTCCTTTACAGGGATGTTTTTGACAAAGGACAATCTCACTGATTTACACTTCAACTTAGATGTTAAAAACTCAATTGTTGGAGTACGATGGGGGTTTCATGATGAGAAAATCAGTCAGTGGTACGGTGGAGTATACGTTGGACAAATTAAGACATTTGACGAACATTTTTCAATTCTTGGAACTGTTGGCTCAGGGTATATGCGCCCTTTTGAAGAGCATCAGAAGTCTTCGTTATATGCAGAGGCAGAAACTGCTTTTCGCTATACTTTTGCGCCACCCTATATCTATTTTCAAATAGGCTACAATTTTTTCTACACCTATAAAGATCGACCGAATTACTCTGGTGTAAAAATGACTATCGGCGTATCGTTCTAACCTTTGGATACTTTCCAAAAAGACGTACTACAACTAGTACACTAAAAAAGAAGCGGTCTACGTCGCAAAGACATAGACCGCTTTAAAAGCTACACCTAATATAAGTCGCTATTTCATTAGCTTCTTTATCGCATTAGCAAGACGCTTGACGCCCTCTTCATTCTTCTCCTTAGACATGTAGGAGAAGTTGCAACGCAAGGTATTTTTGCCTGTCCCATCGCAGAAGAACGTAGTCCCCAGTACAAAGGCTACCTTTTCTTCAATAGCAATCTTGAAGAGCTCCTCCGCATCCATATATTCTGGTAATGTTAAGAAAAGGAATAAGCCTCCTTCGGGTTCGGTCCATGAGACACCCTCGGGCATATATTTCTTAAAGGAGTCGATCATTATCTGTCGTTTCTCCTTGTAATTCTCTATTATTCCAGATAAATTCTTGTCAAATAAGCCTTTCTCAATATAACGAGCAGCGATACGCTGTACAAATGGCGGTGTGCAAAGATCCGTCGCTTGCTTTGCCATCACAATCTTGTCAATAATCAGAGGATCTGCAATCACCCACCCAATACGGAAACCTGGTGCAAAGGTCTTCGAGAAGGTTCCCAAGAGCACCACTCGCCCCTCATCCGCTAATTGGAAAATAGTAGGCTGCTCCTTACCCGCAAAACGTATTTCGCGGTACGGACTATCCTCAATTATCAAAACGTCATATTTTTGAGCCACTGCGATAATCTCTTTACGACGCGACTCTGGCATTGTTATCCCTGCAGGATTCTGGAAATCGGGGATACAATATATGAACTTCGGCATAGTCCCCGCCTTCTTGAGTTCTGCTAACTTCGCGTCCAACAGATCTGCTCGCATCCCCTTATCGTCTAGAGGGATACCTACGAGATCCGCTCCATAGTTTACAAAGGCTTGGAGTGCTCCCAAATACGAAGGCAGTCCGCAAATTACCTTATCGCCTTTATCTACAAAGATTTTGGGGAGGAGATCCAAAGCCTGTTGCGAAGCCGTTGTTATCACAAGATTCTCTACCCCAAGCTTCAATCCTTGCTTACGATAACGTTCTACCAATAGTTCGCGAAGGAGTTGATCGCCCTCAGTAGCACCGTATTGCAAAACCTGTTGTCCCTCTTTCTCCAACATTTCTGCAACAATACCCTTGAGCTCCTCCACTGGGAAGCTCTCAGGGGCTGGCAAGCCTCCTGCGAATGAAATAATATCTGGCTTCTGAGTCAGTTTCAGTAATTCTCGTATTGCGGAACGACGCATCCGCTTTGCGCTCGACGAGAATAGGTTATCCAAATTCTTTACCATCACACTACGTATTTTTATGGAGCTTTTCGCTCTATCAACCTTTTATACAATGCAAGTTAGCAAATTTTATTATCAAATCCGAACTCCTAGGGAGAGGTTGATTCCCTCTATTACATCGTTTTTTACTAGGTTGGAGACGCGAACTACTGGTTAAAATTCTAGATAAAAACTCTTCGTTAACTCTCTATATTCTTGCGAGTAGTTCCCACTCGAATCGCGAATATATAGCTCTGCAATCTGTGGAATGGCTCGTTTACGGCAAAATTCGCACAGCATCCTCTTCGTCCGTTTTTGTGGCGTATCGGCAATCAATACTTGATGCGTACAATACAACTCCAATTCAACAGCCTTCGCAACAAACAAGCTCCCCTCAGCTAGAGGGAAAATCGCAACAAAGCGTCCATCACCACTCAAACAGAGCTCGAGCCCTGCTAGTAGATCGTCCAATGGCAATGTGTCCGCATGCCGCATTCTATTCTTTCGTTCATTGGGCGATGGTAATGCTCCTATATAATAAGGCGGGTTACTTACTATGAGATCGTAGGATGTCTCGCAGCTCTCAGCGTATTCTTGAAATGAAATCTGTTGCACTGTCATTTGTTCCTTCCACGGCGATCCCTGTGCATTCTCGAAAGCCTGCTCGCACGCGATGGCATCAATGTCGATTGCATCAACCTGCGATGCGCCACGTTGCAAGAGTTGCAGCGCCACTACGCCCGTGCCCGTACCTATCTCCAAAATCCTACGTCCTGCCACATCTGGAGTCCAAGCGCCTAATAAGACTCCATCGGTATTCACTCGCATTACATCGCGATCCTGATGCACGACGAACTGCTTGAATCTGAAATAATTACTCCCTTGTGTCATCATAGTGCAAGTTTTTAATAATACCATCCTCCATACGAATCACAAGGTCAGACTGCTCGGCGAGTAGAGGATCGTGTGTCACTATTATGAAGGTTTGCCGAAATTCATCACGTAAACGGAAGAAGAGTGTATGTAACTCTTCCTTGTTCCCCGTATCCAGATTCCCAGAGGGTTCGTCAGCCAATATCAGCATCGGCGCATTGACAAGGGCTCTTGCTACTGCTACGCGCTGCTGCTCACCTCCCGAGAGTTGGTGCGGTTTGTGTCGAAGACGGTTGCCAAGCCCCAAAAAGGCCAATATATCTGCAGCCTTACTCCGTATTTTAGAAATTCGAAGCCCTTGTATCAATGCAGGAATACAAACATTTTCCAGCGCTGTGAACTCGGGCAAAAGATGATGAAACTGAAAAACAAAACCAATCTCCTGATTGCGAAATCGTGCTAATTTCGTTGGAGAGAGCTCCAAGACATCGATACCACCGATCTGCACTTGCCCCTGCTCAGGACGAAGCATTGTCCCTAGAATCTGCAGCAAGGTCGTCTTACCTGCACCCGATGGCCCTACGATAGTAGCCACCACCGATTTCGGGACTTGAAGATCTACTCCCCGCAGAACCTCTAGTTTTTCGTAGCTCTTGGTTACTCCGCGCACCTCTACCAATGCAGACATTATAGCTCTACTCCACTGCTTTTTTCATACTCGTCATAATGGTATACCACGGCTCTTAGCTCCTCCTCCACCTCCTTAAGCTCTTGCGGTGCAAGAGACTCATTCGACATCAAATAAAGTGACACTTGCGGGAAAAACCGACGATACGGAGGCTGGACATAGTCCTTCTTGACTATCGCAAGCCCCTCGCGCTCATAAAATCGGATTCGTCGCTCGCTTACTTCGTTCTCTGGTGGCTCAACCTCAACCAAAAAAGGTTTCTCTACACTAGCCAATATAGTCCGCATCAAATGTTTACCATACCCTCGATTGCGTACCGTGGGCGTTAAGGCAAAGTGCTCGCCATAAACAACATGCGAGAGTACCCAAAAATGTAACATTCCTATGCATGTATCCTGGAGAAATACGCGATAGAAACAAACCTGTGGCAAAGCAAGTGAGACAGACATACTCTCGAATGTTCGACGCTCGTCAAATGGGAAGGCCTCCTGATAGATCTCAACAATATCGAGAAGCTCTGCTGGAGTTCGCGTTCGTCGCAACTGCAAATCGCCTACATACAACCCATCCAATGCTACGATGCTCATTACTTTGCCATTCCCTCCAGAATACTCTGCACTTGGCAGATTTCCATGAAGGAAGCTCCATTAGTTGGTCCGAAGCTCCCTCCCAACACCAATATATAATCGTCGCGCTTAATCTTATCCTTTGCCAAAAGCGTCTCCAGCGAGGAGGTTACGAACGTATCGCGCGAGGTATGTCGAGGCATATACATCGGTTCCACGCCATAAGAGAGCTGCAATTCACGCTTTACATATTCACGGTAGCAAATTGCATAAACAGGAATCTGCCCACGGAAGGCTGCAAGGTAACGCGCTGTACGCCCCGTCAATGTATCTGCTATTATGGCTCGGATCGGCATCCGCTCACAAGCGCGAACAGCGGCATGTGCCAACGTCTCCGTGAGAGGACTCGATACTCGATGTAGGTTCTGATCCAAATCCTTAGGGATATGTTTCTCTATTTCCTCCGCTATGCGCGACATTGTTCGCACTGCTTCTACAGGGTATTTCCCATTTGCGGTCTCGCCGCTAAGCATTATAGCGTCTACGCGTTGATAGATGGCATTCGCCACATCGCTAATCTCGGCACGTGTTGGGCGCGGATTCTCTATCATCGTATGGAGCATCTGCGTGGCAATTATCACAGGTTTCTTACTCTCTATACACTTCTTTACTATCATGCGTTGTGCAGCAGGGACGCATTCACCTGGGATCTCTATCCCAAGGTCACCACGTGCCACCATGATACCATAAGCATGATCGAGAATCTGATCTATATTATCTATCCCTTGCTGGTTCTCAATTTTGGCTATGATCCTAGCATCACTCCCTTCCGAACGCAGGAAATCTTGTACTCGTATGATATCCTCACGCGTACGAACAAAGGAGTGAGCAATAAAGCGTACACGTTTCTGTGCCGCTACTCGGAGAAACTTCTCGTCGCGTTCGCTCAGAGTTGGAAGGTCTATAGGAATCCCTGGGATATTCACACTCTTACGTCGCTTTATTATACCATCGGTTTGCGGTACACAGGTTACCGACTTCTCACCCTTTGTTGTAACCTCCAATTCTAACGATCCGTCGTCTATTAGCACTTTACTCCCCACACTAATCGTCTCTAGGAAGCGATCCGATGTTAAAAAGAGCGTCTTTCCTCGCGATCGTCCCGAAGGATCGCCATATACTTCGATAGACTCGCCTGCCACAACCTCTAAATCGTCGCCGCCCTGCACTGTTCGCAACTCAGGACCCTTTGTATCCACCAACAAGGCAGCATCTGGCGCATACTCGCGGAGCTTATCTATCATAGCTCCCATCTCTTCTGGGCTCTGATGTGCAGTATTCAGACGGAAAACATTTGCCCCTGCCTCTAATAGTTCTGAGATGAACGCTCGGTCGCAATGTAAACTCGAGAGTGTCGCGACTATTTTTGTGTGCTTTGGCATGTTAGATATTACAAACTAGATTAGGAAATATTCGCCCTACCCCTCTGTACAGGAAAGACTAGCTATCGAACTCCGCGAGACGCTGCATCAGCGCCTCCATCATCTCCTTCGAGCCTATGAAAAGGGGAGTCCGTTCGTGTACAGAACTGGGGGCAATATCCAAAATCGAGATCTTTCCATTGGTTGCAAGTCCTCCAGCCTGCTCAACCAAAAAAGCCATTGGGTTACATTCATAGAGAAGGCGTAGCTTACCCTTGGGGGCAGCCTCGGTGGCAGGATACATATAGATTCCCCCCTTTAGTAAATTACGATGAAAATCGGCAACTAACGACCCTATATATCGCCCCTTGTAGGGCTTCTTCTGTTCAGGATCGTCAATCTGACAATCAGCAATATACTGTTGCATACCACGCGAGAACTGCTTTAGATACCCTTCGTTGGTACTATAGATCGTTCCTTGTGGTGGGGTTACAATACTCCCATGCGAGAGGCAAAACTCTCCAATACTCGGATCGAGCGTAAAACCATAAACGCCTCGCCCCGTAGTATAGACCAACATCGTTGAGCTACCATAAATAACATATCCCGCAGCGCACTGCGATCGCCCCGACTGCAAAAAATCTTCTGCACGAGCAGCTTCTCCGCGAGGCGAGATGCGCCGATAGATACTAAAAATCGTCCCGATCGATACATTCACATCAATATTGGATGATCCATCAAGCGGATCCATACACACGATGTAGTTTCCATTCTTAGCTAAATCGGTATCGAATATTATAGATTCCTGATTCTCCTCGGATACTACTCCACAGCACTCACCACTATTCCTACAGGCTAAAATAAATTGTTCGTTGGCCAATACATCTAATTTCTTTTGCTCCTCTCCTTGCACATTGGACGAGCCTGCATCGCCCAAAATATCCACTAACCCAGCCTTATTTACTTTCTTGTTCACGATTTTGGCAGCTACAGCCAAATGATATAGGAGGCGCGAAAATTCGCCTGTAGCATACGGGAAATCTGCCTGACGGTCTATTATAAACTGATTGAGGGTAACCACTCGATAAGGAGCTGCCATGATGTATTCACTCGCGTTAGAATTTCTATAGATCCAAATATATACATTTTTTTGATTAACGAACTCCTAAAAAACGAGACTCTAAACAACGAAAAAGGCTGAGCTGCCGTTAACTGCAGTCCCAGCCTCAATGGATATAGGATTATGTCCTTATTTTTTCTTTAGTAATTCGTCTAAAATCGCGGGTAACGTTTCTGCACCGATTCTTTTCATTACGATTTTATGATTTTTATCCAACACATAAATTACCGGAGTACTGTAGATATCGTAGGTCGTTGCAAAGTCGCTTTTACGATAAGGATCCCAAACATTTACCCACCAAAAGAGTTTATGCTCTTCCACATATTTTTGCCATTCAGGACCATCGCCCGTTGTCATAAAACCAATTACACGCAATCGCTTTGTATCGTATGTACGCGCTATACTATCTATCTTAGGCACTGCAACTTTGCAATGGCTACAACTTGGCTCCCAAAACACCAGTACCGTTACTTCCGCATTGTCCTTCAAGAGTTCATAGGTTTGCCCCGTAAGGGTCTCAACTTTGAAGTTGGGCGCTACCTGCCACAACAAATTAGGGCGCATGTGTTTTACACGATCCGCCAACTTCTCTAGATACTCCTTTTCTGACCACGGGGTACGTCCCTTCAAATAGTACTCATCTGCGATATGAACAAAGATCGCATCTAACCCAACGATTTTTGCATCACTATATTTGTTGAGGAGAAAACTCGTCCAAAATCGAAAAGACTCTGGATTTAAATAAGCGCGCTCCAAGATCTTGTCGCAATACTTATTGAGCGTATCGGGGATCTGAAGCAACATCTTATCCAGATAGAAGTTAATCTTCGGTACCACAATTGGGGTTCGCAGTATGAAAGAGGAGGCGAGATTAAAATTATCCAAATAATGCGACGCATTGTAAGCATAACTCCACATCCAACGAGCGGAATCGACATTTTTTATTTCTGGAGCAGGTTTAAATTCTGGTACGGTTATGGGGATTGTTCCTCTTACAAACTCTGCTAGAATGTTGCCTTCATTGTTCTTTAGCAGTTCTTTTTGGTAAGTATGTACCTGCTCATCAAGTGCTCCGAATTTCTCGCGAATTACTTGCCGTTTCTCTTTCAATTCTTGCTCAGATAAATTGGCAGCACGGAGTAGACTATCCTCCTTACGAAGGAGTTCACCTTGCTTCTGCATTGCTCCCATAAAATTCTGGAATTCGAGGAAATCGCTCGAGAGCATCGCGCCTTCCACTTTTTGCGAATTGTCCAATGCGTTGATATCCAACGAATAGGTGAAATTTTGCTCGCGTCCTATCAAAAGGTTTGTAACCTCGCCACCTGGGAAAAGAAAAAGATAGAGCCCATCGGCAAGACTCGAATCGCGTGTAAAAGTGGCATCGCCCTTCCCATCCAAATGCAACGTATCTTGCACATAGCGCCCCTCGCCATAATAATAACCAAAGATTATTGCAGAGTCTCGCAAGCCATCAACATGCAACTTTATTTTGCTCTGTGCCCACAAGTTTGTACACAACAACACTCCTAAAAATAGGAATAGGCTTATCTGTACACTCTTTCTTGTATTCATACTCTTCTCCTCCTTTTTCAGAACCTCAGTACCCTAGAACACAAAAATACGAAAAGTCCTCACTGACTCTCGCACTAGTAAAGTCAGTATCTGACTAGTAATGATCTACCTCTTTATTTTATTGATTAGTGCGATGGCGCGCCACACTACATACACATAACTACCACCACCCTCAAAAAAAAACGGAGTCCGCGGCTCAAAGCCCGACTCCGTAAACTCCTTGTCAAAATTCTATTGCACAAGGTGAGACTCCAAAACGCGTCTAACGATCGCCGTAACCACTGCGACGATTACCGCCATCGCGAGGAGCACGCTCCTGTGCAACGTTCACTACGATCGAACGACCCATCACCTCCGAACCATTCAGTTCGTTGATCGCACGCTGAGCAGCTGCCTCATCTGGCATCTCCACAAAGCCATAACCCTTGCTACGCCCTGTGTTGTGATCCTTAATAATGCGAGCGGTCGTTACTTCTCCGTAATTTGAAAACAAAGCGCTCAAATCGCCTTCCTGATAACGATACGGAAGACTTCCTACAAAAATGTTCATCTCAAATAGAACTATTAAACTTAAACCTATCAAATGTAATACACTATTTCCAAATTAGACTCCCTATCCCTACAAAATAGAATGCAGATCAAAGAGATTTTTCTATGTAAGATTCTTGTTTTCTGTCATTTATACATCTCTTCTCCCAGAGATAAATTCTCTTCTACACTCCCGGACTGACTATGCAACAACCTCGCAATCTTCTCTCTTTTCTCCTACTTTTGCAAAACAAATCAAAGATCATGCCTAGTACCATCACTACACAAATTACAAACCTACGGAGAGAACTCCCCCCCCATGTCACCCTACTAGCTGTATCCAAAACACACCCTGTAGAAGCCATCCGCGAAGCCTACAAGGCAGGACAACGATGTTTTGGCGAGAACAAAGTACAAGAGATCCTAGCTAAAGCGCCCGAACTACCGAACGACATCCAATGGCATCTCATCGGGCATTTACAAACCAATAAGGTACGAAGCGTGTTGCCCTACGTAGATCTCATACAATCGGTAGATTCATTGAAACTATTGAATCTTCTTAATTCTGAGAGTCAGAAAATCAATAAAATGACGAAAGTGTTGCTTCAGGTACACATTGCACAAGAAGCGTCAAAATTTGGTTTCGCGGCAGAAGATTTACTACACTTGTTTGAAATACGACAATTCGATAAATACGATTCTCTAACTATTTGTGGCCTTATGGGTATGGCGACACAAACTGAGGATAAAGCGCAAATCCTCCATGAGTTCCGTACACTATACCAACTGTTCTCTACAATACAAAGTTCCTACCTTCCTACAAACACCTGTTTTAAGACCCTCTCGATGGGGATGTCCAACGATTACCCATTAGCCATCGAAGCGGGCTCTACGCTCGTACGTATCGGCAGTACTATTTTTGGGAAAAGAAGTTAGGACGCTCTATATTTTAATTCCGCCCAGATTGTAATAGGATAGCATCTAACATCTCGACGAGCAAGTCTCCCATCGTTCTCCCGCAAGCGCGTACCTGTTTCGGGATAATGCTCTCTGATGTAAGACCAGGACAAGTATTAATCTCGAGAAAATAGGGTGTGCCATCAAATAGGATATAATCAGCTCTTGCCATCCCTCTACATCCTAGCTTCTGATAAGCAGCCTCGGTGTAAGCTTGTACGAGCTTTGACGTCGGTTGAGGGATTCGTGCTGGGACTATCTCCTGCGAAGAGCCATCGTATTTCGTCTTGTAGTCGAAAAATTCGGAAGGCGAAATAATCTCGGCCACTGGTAACAATATCATTCTTCCCCCCAACTGTACTACTCCGCAAGAGAGCTCCACCCCTGTACAAGATTTTTCTAGCATAATATCGTTCGATAGCTCAAATACCTTTGCAACTGCCGCATGCAATTCGTCAACATTATACACTTTTACAACTCCAACGCTACTACCATTGTCGTTCGGCTTCACGAATAAAGGATAACCCAGCTCACGCTCAACCCGTTCGTGATCTAACTCCGCTAGGTTTTTTATAGCAATAGATGGCAACAACGGAACCACTCCTCTTAGGTAACTCTTACAAGCACTCTTATGAAAAGATACCGCTTGTGTGAACGTTCCCCCTGTCGTGAAGGGGATCTGCATTAGCTCTAGATAGCCCTGCAATAAGCCATTCTCACCAGGAGTTCCGTGCGTCGTAAGAAAGGCTATATCAAGGGCAATATCTCCTTCGTTCGAAGGGATTGTAAACGAATTCTTATCCACTTGCACACAACGTCCGTCAGGACGGGTATACGTCCAACTAGAGCCCTGTACATCTATTACATAGGGTGTATATTTTGTCGTAGCTAACCACTGTTGCAATTGTTCTGCACTCTGTAAAGAGATTACACGCTCCTGCGACATTCCGCCAGCTAAAATCGCAACATTCTTTCCTCTTCCCATCTCAAAATTCCCTTATTCAATGCTCAAAGTTACAAGTAAATTTCTCGCTCTTTCAAAAGGCTGATATCTACAAAAAACCACGAGATCTATATTTTTGTCAAAAGCCTAGAATATGAATTGGAATAATAAACAGGAAGAGGAACTCAAAAATCGTATAGGCGAACTATTCTTCTCCCAATTCGATCACGCTACCATAATCGGTAAAATCGACTTCTGCGTGACGCAAAAACAAAAGGCAAAGCAGGGCACGGCAGATCCGATCTCCTTACTGTGGGCAGAGGC
>CBDEMG010000064.1:0-14987 GCA_965240855.1 uncultured Bacteroidia bacterium
AGCTTACACACTTTTTTAGGACAGTATCGAAAAAAATTCGGCTTTTTCGCGATTACAAGAGCGGAAATGTGATTCGAGCATCCCAAGTGCATTGATTTCACTATAAAGTTACGATTTCTTAGGGTCAAAACAAAGACCCAGCCTAGGATTTACGTTATTTTGTTCAAAACAAAATGGACAAGGTATTTTGACACAGTCTCCTACAAAGACTCCTATCTCGCTTGTCGCGAGTATGCCATCTGCTAAGACCTAAGATTCCATAAGCTCGCCTGCCGCTACACGAAGATGTGTAGTCATATTGTGGATATACGATCCATTGCAATCAAAGAGCCAAATCCAATCCTCACGTCCTAGTAAATTGGGGAAAGAGGTATACACAGTTGGTACTAACTCTGGAGTCGTGTAGTGGGGAAGATTACGTACCTCTTCGTAATCAAAAATCAAAAGAGCGTGCTTGAAGGTACTTAACCAAACTAGATGTTGATGCTGTAATGAAGCGCAAACTTCGTCCAAATGATCGCCTAAAAGCGAAGCATTCTCGTCTGTGAGAAGTGGGTACGGAAGTTGACTGAGTAGATTCAATGAAATTACAGACGCACTTTTTTGATTATAAAATGTAGGTGGTTTAAGAGAGAGAAGGTTTGGGAGTAATTGTTGAAGATCACAATGTTCGCGAGGCATATTCTGTAAAATAGCCATCAAACCTCCCGTAAGATCCAAATTCTCAAAATGTATATTGCTAACCTTCTTGTAGCGAGCCAATATACTTCGCGGATGAGCAATGTCTATGAGATGGAGATCGGGAACTGTGGAAATCAGAAAATCTATAGGCAAATCAAGCAACCATCCAGATCCTAGGACGTACAACGAATTAGGCTGATGTCTCTCAACAAAATCCTGCACCTTAGCTTGCGAGCGATGTAAATGCTCGGCCCATCTATCTGACTGCTCGGCATACCTTCTTGCAATACCTCGCTGATACTCTTTAGCTGCGCTAGAGGAGAATAGATAAGAAGTGAAAAGACGTTGGAAAAAGTTCGACATCAAATTCAAGCTAATCCATCTTCAACACAGCCAAGAAAGCCTCTTGCGGCACCTCCACATTCCCCACTTGTCGCATTCGTTTTTTACCTTTTTTCTGCTTCTCGAGCAATTTACGCTTTCGTGTAATATCACCTCCGTAGCACTTTGCCGTAACGTCTTTACGTACAGCCTTGACCGTCTCGCGAGCTATTATCTTAGCACCAATAGCTGCTTGTATTGCTACATCAAATTGCTGACGCGGAATCAACTCCTTAAGCTTCTCGCACATCCGTCGTCCAAAATTGTAGGCATAATCTCTATGTATGAGAGACGAGAGTGCATCCACCTTCTCTCCATTGAGCAATATATCCAGACGCACTAGCGTAGCCTCTTGGTAGCCAATCAAATGATAATCGAACGAAGCATAACCACGAGATACCGACTTCAACTTGTCATAAAAGTCAAACACTATCTCGCTTAACGGCATCTCAAAATTTAACTCCACACGATCGGAAGTCAAAAAGACTTGATTCTTTAAAATCCCGCGCTTATCTATACACAGCTTTATGACGACTCCGAGCGATTCTGTATTCGTGATCACCTGCGCTGCTATCGTAGGTTCATCGATATGATCTATGAGGGTAACCTCAGGTAAACCACTTGGATTATGTACATCAAGAGTCTCCCCCCGAGTGGTGTACACCTTATAGCTAACATTAGGCACCGTCGTTATCACGTCCATATCAAACTCGCGAAAAAGACGTTCCTGTACAATTTCTAGGTGTAATAACCCCAAAAAACCACAGCGGAAGCCGAAACCTAGTGCGAGCGAACTCTCTGGCTCATAGGTGAGCGAAGCATCATTAAGTTTCAACTTCTCAAGGGAATTACGGAGGTCGTCGTACTCATCTGTCGACACTGGATAGACTCCAGCAAAGACCATCGGCTTTACATCCTCAAATCCCGAGATTGCCTCTGCACAAGGACGGTCAACATGAGTTATCGTATCGCCTACCCGCACCTCACTAGAGGACTTAATACCCGAAATAATGTAACCTACATTGCCTGCAGAAATCTCTTGCTCTGGCGAGAGATCCAAACGAAGTGCGCCTATTTCATCCGCATCATATGCTTGACCAGAGTTCACAAATTTTACCCTATCACCTGAACGTAAAGTCCCATTATAGACTCGGTAATAGGCAATGATACCACGAAAGGAATTAAAAACCGAATCGAATACTAATGCTTGAAGAGGTGCTTCGGGATCTCCTTGCGGAGCAGGAATACGTTCCAAAATAGCTTGCAGTACAGCCTCTACACCGTCGCCTGTTTTAGCACTCACAGCAAGGATCTCTGAGCGATCACAACCAAGCAACTCCACAACCTGATCCGAGACCTCATCCACCTTAGCCGCATCCATATCTATCTTGTTCAAGACAGGGATTATCTCCAAGTCGTGCTCCAGAGCTAAATACAAATTTGATATGGTCTGTGCCTGAATCCCTTGTGTAGCATCGACTACCAAAAGTGCACCTTCGCAAGAGGCTATAGCTCTACTTACCTCGTAAGAGAAATCTACGTGTCCTGGTGTATCAATCAAATTGAGCTGATACTGCTTCCCATTAAAAGTATAATCCATGCGTATTGCATGGCTTTTTATCGTAATCCCCTTTTCTCGCTCTAGTTCCATATCGTCAAGCACCTGAGCCTGACGATTACGCTCATTCACCGCATTAGTGATATCGATCATCCGATCCGCAAGTGTACTCTTACCATGATCGATGTGTGCAATGATGCAGAAATTACGAATATTCTCCATTACAAGGATATTGCCAATTCTCGTCTAATACTCCTTACTTAAAAAACTGTTTAGATAAATAGAGAAACAAATAGCTCAAAAAGACCATTAAAAGAAAACTACCTATCCACTTCAATGCAGAAAGAAGAAGTAACCTCTTCTTTGTTTTTTCAGTCATGAAAAGATTCCTTACGAGGGAAATCATGACCTAATAAAGTCTCTCTACGCATCCCACTTTATATATAGCGCTAATCGTTACTTGTAAAAGTTTTCATGCAAGTCGTCATTATATCTTGCGCAGTCAACTGATATGCCGTTAATAGCTCATCAGGGGTACCACTTTGTCCAAATTTATCATCCACCGCCACAAAACCCATAGGAATTTGTTTTTTCTCAGATGTGACAAACCTCGCTATCGCTTCACCCATCCCCCCTGCAAGCATATGTTCCTCTGCCACGATCAGTGCATGAGTGGTATTCACAGCATCGAGTATCGACTGGGTATCCAAAGGCTTCACCGTGTGCATATTAATTACACGTACATTATAGCGATATTCGCGCTCTATAAGATCCGCCGCTTCAAGGGCAGGATAGACCAAATGACCATTCGCAATAATCGTAATATCATCCCCTTCGCGAAGCAACTGCGATTTTCCAATTTCAAAAGGGGCATCTTCAGGGATAAATACTGGCACAGTGGGACGCCCAAGCCTAAGATAAAGAGGACCTTCGTATGCTGCCGCAGCTAACGTTGCTTGTATAGCCTGATTATAATCACAGGGAACCACAACTGTCATATTGGGTAACATACGCATCATCCCTACATCTTCTAGCATCTGATGCGTCGCACCATCCTCTCCTAGGGTTACTCCCGCATGAGAGGCAACTATCTTTACATTCTTATTCGAATATGCAACGACTTGACGAATCTGATCGTAAACACGACCAGAAGCGAAAGCAGCAAACGAACCCGCAAAAGGAATATAACCCGCCGTCGCTAAACCAGCTGCCACTCCGATCATATTAGCCTCGGCTATCCCACATTCAATATAACGCTCAGGATGCTCCTTTATAAAAGCATCCATTTTTAAAGAACCCTTCAAATCTGCGCATAGCGCTAACACACGTGAATTTGTCTCGCCCAGACGTCGAAGTCCTTCCCCAAAACCCGATCGCGTATCTTTCTTTCCTAAAACGGTAAGTCGCATGGCTCTCTTTCTATATTATCCAACTCCTTCTGCTTCAAACGTTCGAAGGCTTCTTTACGTATCAGCCCTAATATTAGCAACTCGGCAGAAGCCTTGTTTGTTGCAAGAGGTATATTGTGCACATTGCATGACTCCAGCAAACGGCGTATATCTTCATGATGTTTTTGTACCACCTTATGATCACGAAGAAAGATTACTATATCTACCTCATGACGTTGGATCATCTCCGTAATCTGAATATAACCGCCCGACTGCCCAGGACTCAAATGTACACACTTCAAACCATGAGACTCTATATACTCCGCAGTCCTACCCGTTGCAATCAAGTTCACGCCCTGAATCCAATCCAAGCGCTCCTCCAAAAATTGCACTAACTCCGCCTTTTTGGCATCATGTGCTATTACGACAATATTCTTCATCCTCTCTCCCAGTTTGTCGGGTTGTTTAGAAATCTGTTTCCAAGTGTTCGCCACCCAACTGTTCTAAGGCTAAGTGTAGCTGCGCATCATTAAGAGGTTTACCATGCCAAGCACACTGGTCGTACATGAAATCTACTCCCATCCCCATATGGGTCTTTAATAAAATTACAACCGGCTTTTCTCCTTCATGCGTAGCTTGTTCCGCTGCATTTAATACTCCTACAAGACTCGACATATCATTCCCCTCTGCCTCCAAGACATGCCAACCAAACGCACTCCACTTCGCTGCTAGATCTCCTAAATCACTCACCTCGGTCACCATTCCATCGATCTGCTGATTATTCCAATCCACTGCAGCAACTATATTATGAACCTTTTTACCAGCGGCAAAGAGTGCTGCCTCCCAAATCTGACCTTCCTGTAATTCGCCATCCCCCATCAAAACATACACCAAATGCGGATCGCCCGCAAACTTCTTAGCTAGGGCCAAACCAACTCCCACCGAAAGACCCTGACCTAACGATCCCGAAGCAACTCGTATACCTGGAAACTTCTCGACTGGTGTAGGGTGACCTTGCAATGAAGAATTGTACGATCGAAACTCCCTTAAAATCGATAAACTTTCAAAATACCGCCCTCTTGCATGCAGATCATAATAACGAGCTAAAACACTATACCATGCAGCAGAGACGTGACCATTCGACAAAAGAAAGACGTCTTCACCCATCCCATCCATCGAAAAGCTCTCAGACATTCGCAATTTATAGAAATACAACGCAACCAAATAATCTGCCACACTCAACGCACCTCCTGGGTGACCACTCTGCGCACCATGTATCATACGCAACGCATCGCGACGCACCTGACGTGCCTGCATCTGCAAATATGCTAAATCTGCTCCCATCTCTACTCCTTATCTCTATAGCAAAGGTAAAAAACTTGTCGCACTAATACAGTGCAATTACCCTTCAAACTCGTCTGCTATTATCGTGGTTTACTATGCCAGTCTATCAATTTTAGCCAATAGTACAACTGCGAAATTTATTTTTTAACATATACTATAGACCATAAACTCGCTACCTATAAAAAGAACAGAGCGAAAATACATCCCGCTCTGTTCTTCGATTCTTTGCAATTCAAGATCACAATCTACTGCTATTCTTTCACAAATTTCAAAGTATGTGAAACACCATTCGCAGCATAAATTCTGATCAGATACAAGCCGGGGTGTAAATGTGAAGCATCTGTCGAGAGCTGCTCTGCGCCACTCTGATTCTTACCTTGTAACACACTTACGCCATTCAGATTCAACACCTCGTACGATACCACATCTCCCGTATTATACATTACTAACTGAGATACAACTGGAGATATACATACTACACGAGTTAAACGAACATCCTCTACCACATTGGGTTTCGCTCCCTGCTTAAAGCCAACCTCCAAGTTTACATCCCCTGCAACTGGCTCAGAAATATAATCTTTACCTGTCTTCTCAACAGAAATCTTATCGCCATTTACTTGGAAATAATCGAGGTAGTACTTCTTTTCAGCACTGGGTATAATCAGCACCTTCAACTTCCGACCTCTTATTATGCGAGAGCCATTTGTCAAGAGACCGCCCTCAAACTGACTGTTGTCGGCAGTGTACTGATGAACTTCTACTTTCCCTTCACCAGATACTGTAATCGAGAGTGTTTGCGTTACGAGCACTGTCGTTGTCTTCTTAGCACGACAACCCTTTTCGTCCACAACCTCAAATTCGTACGTACCTTGAGATACATCGGGAAGCTCTGCTCCACCCTCTGTTCCATTCCAATAATAGGTCAACCTTCCCGAACCTCCAGTTACTATCGGAGCTATTTTCGCACTCTTACCGTGTTCTTCTATCTTTTCTGGAAGTACCACACTCGGTCCAACTACATAATCCAACGTCTTCGAGCCTAAACCTTCAATCGTCTTCGTACCTGCATAAATAAACCAACATTTCAACTCAATCTTATTCAAGCCTTTAGGCATCTTTGCTGGCTGTGTAAAAGTATACGTGAGTGTCTTACCCTCTGCATAATTTTCTGTCGTTACATAGGTCTCTTCCACTTTATTCCCTACTGCACTCCCATGCTCATTCTTTACCTGATATTCAAAATGAAACTCCGTGCCCGACGGGATTACTTCATCAGCTTTTGTCACCGTCACACTTACTTTTACTATGTGATCCGAGAGAGTACTCTCCCCCTTTATACATACTGGCGCATCATCGCCCTGTAGAGCAGGAGTTATCTCATAATTTACCTTATAGCTCAACGTCACTTCTGCAGACTGCGAAATACAACCCTTTGCCGAGGTTATCTTCACCTGATATTTACCACTCTTGTTAAAGAGAAGCGTCTGTTTCGTTTTCAGTGTCTCATCGTCCTGCGGAGCTACCCATTCATATTTATCGATAAGCGCATTACCCAATGCATCTAAATTGAAAGTAGTACCTCGCTCTATTTCTAACAGATTAGGACTCGATACGCCGTGACTTTCCAAATAATCCTTCGCTTGTTTCTCTAGATCAGGACGTGTGGGCAATGGATTATTTGTTACTACCGCACTAGCCTTGGGATGCTCTATATTCAATCCCGGGGCATGACTTCCATCAACACTCTTATCTAGTTCGATAACAAAATGCCACTGATCGACACCCATTACTTCATTTCCATTTAACATGTACTCTTTTTTGAATGTCAACTTATCCACTGTCTCATACTCTGCTACCTCACCTGCTTCCAAGGTCTTCTTTGCCTCATTCTTACCACTTATCGCAGTCGTTGCTGTTGGCTCTGTGGGGTCAGCAAAGTTCCAGTTTTTCATATTGACTTTCACTTCACCATCCGTTAGTTGTAATGGTTCTTTCCCAACATTCTTTACCTTGAATCGCAATGTCGGTGGATTATTCATAATATCACAACCCTCTACCGGTGCTATTATTGCTGTATGAGTTTCTATATCGGGTTCCAGCTGCAAATAACCAGGGAAATGAATATCAAGCTTACTCTTCAGCTTACCAGCACACCCATTACCATCCTTAAACGACAGCATATACTGCCCAGGTTCCGTTATCGTAATCTCACCACGCTCACCTCCTGCCTTCTTATCACCATTCGGGAACTCCCACAGAAAATCTGTATAACTATCATACTTCGGATCAGTAAACTTCAGAACCTTCTCACTCGTGTAGAAATTCCATGTCGACTCACCAAAATCTTGTATATCGCTTGCTGCCTCACCTAAATAGGTGATAAGATAGAGACGTCTATTATTTTCCGTGATTTCGTCGCATTGCTTAGAAAGAAACTCTCCTGTTACAGTAAAACTAATCTCTAGTTCATACTCACCTGCTTCCGTCAACTGCGGAACTTTTACTCCTGTTAAAGAACTTAGGTTTACTCTATAATCCTTCTTCTCTTCAAACTTTTTAGTATCCAATCCACTATTAAACTTGCTCACGATGTCCTTAAAAGTCACCGTACAAATTCCATGACTAGTGCCTAACAAATCGGTTGGAGTTCCTTTTTTCTTCAACGAATATGTAAATTGAAAACCAGCCTCTTGACCACTAGGCTCTACAAGATCAATAGTCTTATTACTACGCACATAAAACTCAATATCCGAGTTAGATTGCTCCAAGCAAGATGTCACAGTTGGCTTTAATACTTCACCTATATAAATATCATTTCCTGTTGTCGCAATATTTCCACTGAAATGTGCTTTACACTTCCCTTCTTTCGTACTCTCCAACGACAACTCAAAACGACCCGCACCCGTTACTGTTATCTTTTGCTTATCACGTGGTACATCTGCTTCGTTAGGTATCGGTGCCTCGCCTGTATTCTCTTTAGGATGCAAACCGAAGCCTAATTTCCATGCATAGGTACAATTTGTATTGTCTACACTTAGGAGGACTGTAGGAGATGGCGAGCCCGTATTTTCATAACTATAGGTGTTAGAAAGTGCTGGCGAGGGCAACATCGCAGTCGCCGAACCTGTTTGGTTGCTAGCTTTAGCCATCACTGCCGAAATCGTAACATCCGCATAATCCGTCACCGTACAAGTCCACTCACTTCCATTTTTCTTCGATTGGAATGTGTTGTTATCCTTATTAAACTCACGCTTTTTATCCTCTTCGCTTACAAACTCAACGCTAGCCTTGAAATACTTCGTACCACCATCATAAAACAACGGAGCATCTCCCATCTTCAGTTGCATAGTAACAGTTTGTATACCCTTTTGCAACATATCTTGCCCCAAAGTCACTTCTTGGGTAAGAGTCTCCTTAGCAGTTGCCATTGCTTCCGAGTCGTATACCTCGCACGTTACCTTAAACTTCGTATCCTTAGCGATAGTCTGATTCCCTGCATTACGCACCTGAATCTTCAGAGGCACAGGCTTATCTTTAGGGAATTCACACTGCGAACGAGGTGGTTCTATCCCAGCTAACTCTAAATCTTTGTTATAAACAACCAACTCAAAATACTGTCGGAATTCACAACCATTATCCGTTCGCATAGTCAGATAATAAAAACCAGAACCTAACTTGTCTTTACTCTCGTCCCGAGTAAATTTATTAGGTAATTGCACTTCTTTAGCATCCAACTCTTGGTCATTGTCATAAATTGATTGTATAGAAGATAACGTATTATCTACTCCAAAGCTCCAGTTATAATTAGCAGCACTCGGATTAGGATTCTTAAACAAAAATTTTGTCTTTAAAGCTTTGTCTGCCTCCGTTTTTCCATCAGAATAGAATATCAGCTTACTCCCATTCTCTATGTCAGTTTCTTGTCCTTGTTGCGTAGCATCCTGTGTAGCATCTTTTAAATAATATGCCATTGTAAAGGTCGGATTTCCAAAAGATGTTAACTGCACATCTTGCTTGTTGTTCTTCGCATCGATATCCTTTGCGCCCTCCAATCTATATTCAACTATGAGGTTATGCGGCGTAGAAGTCTTAGCTGAAAGCTTTTCTTTCAACCCTTTCACAGTGACACGGATCGAGTGCTCCTTACCCGTCTCACGCAATGCTATAGGAAAGAGCTCTTCATGCTCATCTTGTCCCGCATTATCTCTCAACACCTGATTATCAAGTGTTATCTTCACCTTAAGCTTTAAATTCTCTCCTTTTATAGCCTTAGAGCCAGTATTCGCAAACAGGAGTTCCACATAATCATAGCTCGATGCTCCTAAATCACAAGCACTAGCGGGCGACATAATACGAGCCAGCGACAAGTCTGTTTGAACAAATTTCACAACTGCCTCCGCAGTACAACCCTCTGCATTCTTTGCCACGACCTTATACTCGTCCTTTGGCATCCCCGTTATCGTAAAGTTGGGGGTATTACCCGCTTCATCTATAAACTTCTCATCCTCATCATTCTTGCTATACCATTGATAGTTTACAGCTTGTGAGCCTGAATATTTTGGCTTTATCGTATACGTATCCACAGACGAGAATTTCTGTTCTATCTCTGCGGGCACCATCTTTACTTCTGGACTCGGACGAACTCCCACCAAACTCGTCAAGGTATTATTATCCTCATTACCATCCTTTACCACCGTACTCCCTTGTACGATTCCCAAAAATTTCAATTCAAATAAATTCTCACCTTGCGCAAACTGGCTATTCGTCAATGTCAAGATATCCAGCGTATTCACAGCCTGAGGGGTCATCGAAACTGCCAACCTATACGTAAAATCCTGATCATACTTCACGACAGTACCATTAGTTTTCCCTGTTACCTTTAAGTGAAATTTAAGCTCAGTACCCTCTACATACATCGTACGAGAGTTATTACGAACATCTATCAACAACGGAACACTCCCCTGCGAAGCACAGATACCTGTACTAGCAATCCCAGAAAAATCCACTAACTCCAAATCATCCGAACGTACGTGTATCACACGCGAAGTCACCTCTCCACACTTCCCATATCGCAATTTTACTACGTAGGTTGCAGACTCTTCTTTCAATGGCAATACATTGGTTGTCGCATCTTCAATCTTTGTAAACTGATCTGCCTGATAAGACATTACACCAGCACCACCTTTATACCATTCGTACTTTACGCCTGGCACTGGTGCTACATAAAGCTCAAGCTCCCCAACATAGTTGTTTACATATCCATCAGGAGCTACCGGAGTTATACTCTCGGGAAGTGCCTTGTTCCGCCAATAAATCTTCAAATTTTCACTACTCGGAACTACGGTTCGATACAATCTATCCTCATGATAGTTATAGCTATAATTCGACAGATTCGCATTCCCCTCTCCTACTGCTACAATCTCAACTTGGCTATACCCCCTCGGGAATTTCACACCACTCAAAGTAAAGACTACAGCCTTATTTGCAGGATTACTCTTCTGCGAAACGGTCACACTTTGCTTTTTACCATTGATGTACAATTCTACCGTCGTGGGTTGCTTACTTCCTAGAACATCAACCTTTACCTCCACCGTCTCTCCATTCGCCATGTAACATCCATTAGCAGATGTACTAGCCTCCTGATCTTTGTATGTTACCGACGCAACCCTAAACTTCACATCTGTCTTCTTCACCTTAAAGTGTAATTCCTTTGCAGGACAATTCTGCGTCATATAATTCGGATAATTCGACTTCAATACATAGCTCAACTTCAATTCCGAATCTGCTGCTACACTTATAATACGTTTATCTGATCCTGGAGTAGCACTTCCACTCACCACAGTCCAATTACAACTCGGATCTACGTAAAAATGATATTTTGTCTGATCCTTTAGTACCTCTATATTCTTCGAGTAATTCTCGACATAATATACCAACTCTTGGGGAGGCTCCACATTCACCAAGTCGCGAATTACAGGGAAATACGGAACGCGAGATACTATATCCCCACTATACGTATTGTTCTCCGTATTCTCATCCGGACGAAAAGGTGATGCCAACTCTGGGTGAAGCTCTACTACTATCTTATACCCAAAATCCGAAACATCCCACGGATACTCTATATCTGTCTCAATCATTGTCTCCGCATTCACCGAAATCTGTGGCACTTGCAGCGACAACACATGCTCGCCCAACAGCTTAAATAGTGTATTATCGGACAACGCATTGCTCGTATAGGCGTCCTTCTTCAAATAGTCGTATACACGTATTGTTGCAGGGCAGTGGAAAGCCTGTAACTCCGTAGGTCCATTATTTTTAAGTTTAAACTTAAGCTTCTGAGTTCCCAATTTTTCGCAGTTATTCGGATCAATCTTCGGAGTTAATTCTACAATTTGCAAATCGGGTCGCATCTCCCGAATCTCAAAACCACTTATCGTTACACCTGCTATCGGAGCACCGCTCTCAAACATCGCTCTGAACTGTATCTTACCATGATCTATAGGTAGCTCTACCTTGGCAAGCTTAAAACCATCCCATGCTTCGCTACCCAACGACCAGTATTCCTGTCCAGACGAATACCAATTACTTGACCACTTCCCAGTCTCAGCCTTAAGTTTATTCCAATCTTTGCCATTGATTGTATACTCAAACCAGAACTTGGCTGGAGAGGAAGTGAGATCTTTTTCATAGATAAAGCCTACTATCAGCTCTTTCTTTGTGTTCTGATCTTTCAAATCAAAAATAGGTCCTGTCAAACTCGAATGCTCATTAGTCATGCAATGCGGCAGACCCGTTGTCCATACCTGATACGAGTAAGGCACATCTTTCCGATACTGTGGCTTATTCTTAAATTTCTCATGACGTTCCAGTGGAGCCTCTGTCCAAGAAGACGAATAGATCTGCGAGGTTGCCTCTGGATACCAGTGCATCAACCTATCGAATACACTCTTTACAGGATAACGCTCGGGTGGATTTGCATTAGAAATCGCCTTTATCGGATATGTCGGATAATCATAATATTTCGTTGTATAGATATTATTGCTCTCCTCATCGTCCGTATCATCTTTCAATTTCACTTCTACAACAACCTGTTTCTCGTGCGATACATTGTAATCATTCTCTGTACTACCTAAAGCTACCTCCAACTCTTTTGATACTTCAGCACCAGCAGCCACGTGGTCAGTAAAATCGAATTTCTTCTCTTTACCATTGATCGTTACAATAATCTCATAACCTTTGGTTATTTCTTCCTTACCAAAGTTCTTAATAGTCACCTTAAGCTTCTCTTGCGACAATTGGAAACTCTTAGGAACCTCTACTTTTACCACTCCTAGGTCTTTTTGAATCAAAGCGCCCAATATCTGAATATCATCTATAAAAAGCCCAGACTGTGTTTCCCCATCACTCTTAGTATCCAAATCAAAACGGAATCGGAATTTCTTATTACGCGTCGCAGCATTCGATATATCGACATTCATCGTATTCCAACCCGTCATCGTCGTGCGTGTCGAATTCTCCCAGACCACCGTCTCTATATCTTGTAATATACCTGCACTTGGATCTTTATCCGTTATTATTACTAAACGGAATTTATCCTCTGGTGTACTATTCAAACAGAACTTCGCTTTGAAACGAACGTCCTTATAATACTGAGCGTCAATTCCTTCACTCTTCGTATACTTTGCCTGCGTCCCCTCTCCGAAATGAAGCCCATCGGCATACTGCCCATCAAGCTTATCCTTGTCTGCTCCCTGACCTGCATACTTTTGTGCAGTAGCCAAAACATTCTTCTCACTATATGCGCGAGTAGGAGCTGTCTTATGCTTCGTACTCTCAAGCGTATGCATCGGCTCTCCTATCAACCAAGGCGAAGCTAAATTCCAGTGAGAAGCAGCTCCAGACTCATCAAATGTCTCCTGTGCCAAACAAGCATACACTATTCCGAACTTCTTCTCGTCATATTGCGCTGTCTTTGGATACTTCACATCTCCACTCGTCTGTGGAGTTTCTACACCTTCTGTAACAGGCTCATTAAAATATTTCAGTTCTATTCCATCTACTGGGAGCTCTACTGAAATTTTATCTTTTAAAGTAGCACCATTTGCTAAATCCGCTACGATCCAAAAATAATGCTGTCCTGAACGGATTCTATGGTTTACATCATTTGGCAATGAACTTGTCTTCAATGTTAATGTAGTTCCGCTTTTCTCTAAATCACAGAACTTATTCTCAGATGCAGAAGTAAAATACGGGGTTGTTGTATGATACAAATGAAAATTATCTACATCAGTTATTTTATCACCCTTAAAATTCAGAGTGAACTTACCCAATTTATAGTAGCCAGAACCCGACGAAACATCAAAAAAGACCCTTGCAAGTTCATTTACTTTGGTACTAGCACCCAACGGATTCGTTAGCTGTAAATAGCTATTCTGATTCACCTTGATCGGATTCGCGTCCGCATCAACGATCATCACATCATCAATATTCAGACCTCCTCCCAACTTCGTCCAGCCTTCAAAATAGAGCTCGACATTCTTCAATTTATCTTCTGGCACAGTTGTCGGTGCACCATTATCATTATTTTTCCTAAAATTTTTAATAGCATCCGCAAGCGATATCGTCTTCAATACAAAATTTTCATTTTGCTCCTGATATACCGCTAAGGTACGCCAACCCCCAAGTTCTCCATATTTTTCCAGACGGAACTTTACGACTAATTTATCGCAATCCGTACGTTTAGGAGATGCAAAACGAAATTTCAATAAAGGTAACTTAGCTTTATTCACACCGTTTTTTCTCAAATCTATTCCTGGCAATATGATTCCCGAATGAGCCTTATCATCCAACGCATAATAACGAAGATGAAGTTTCCCCGAAAATGAATTACGCGGCAGCTGATCTCCCCCCTGTGCTTTTATCATCCACTGAATAAAGACATTGTTCGAAGAATAACTAACCTCTCCATATTGAGTGTTCATCGCCCACCCCGCAGGTTGCACATTATTCCTCTGTTCCCATGCCAGCTTAAATTTAGCATTGTCATTTAGGCTCTCATAGGTTTTGCATGGATCTTCAAAATCCTGTTTATAAAGCACCCTATTCCCCTCTCCATCGCTCACACCAGATGCGACTGGTGTCCAAACGGGGATACACTGCGAAAACGCAGCTCCACCCCATAACAAACTAAGAAAGAAGAACAAAACGAACACGAATCCACTCCTGCGTATCATTGCTCTCTTATTTTTTACTCCTACTTTAAATACTATCCTAAACGAAATCACCCTCCCACACGCCTCAAACAACAGAACCTCGTTATCCTCTCACAAAGTAATACAAATTCAATTCTACTGCTACCCCTATTTCCCGATAAAGAAATATTTGATTGACAAACCAATCTTTTATATAGATTTGTTTATCTCACACTTTTCGACTTCCAACAGCTGCCATTTTATCAACCAATACTCCTAATCGAGCGAACTCTACCTAGCTCTATTACGAAACACTCTGCTTAAGAAATTACTCTTTTTTCCCTTCCTCACTTCCCGGACAACAAGGTGACATTTCCCTTCATATCAAAAAGACTTCCATCAAAGTACATGCCAACCGCACGCCAAGTATAAACGCCATCCGGA
>CBDEMG010000065.1:0-18750 GCA_965240855.1 uncultured Bacteroidia bacterium
CGATACTATCATGCGCAGCCCAATGCAAACCCCAATGCTTCGTACTATGACATTCGTGCATACTTTCAGGGCAGGAACGAGAAAGGGAAAATGAACTTTAAAAGCAAGGATAAGGAATACATGCGTCTGCTTAGTAATCTGAAAGCGGCGATGGAGGCTCTCCGCCTACAGATTGTACCGAAGGTGTATGAGTATGGCTTCTTGATTGAGTAGGTCCTAACACCGGACGGGGTCTTTACGCCAGACCGGCGGTTACTGCACAAAGTGGTTATAAAATTTTCAAAGCCGATTAACAGACAGGGCACGCCCTAACTGGTATATACAAAAGTATTTGAAGCAAAATAGGTAAACAATTTTTACTTTGACACACCCTCCTATAAAGAGACTGTTAACATCCTGTTCTTACTAATTGTTTTTTGTAAGAGCGGCAATACTATCGAGAATTCTTTTAATTTCCTGCTTCAACTCTGGGGTAGTCACTTCTGCCTTAAAATGACTCTTGGGATGCTTCAACTCCAACTCTAGCTTCGCCTCGTCCTTGTATTTATAGTCTGGTTCCAATGCCTGAAATAATTGCTCTGCAAATTCTTTCTCTTTGCACTGAATTTCGATATACAACTTATGATCCAGAAAAAATCCTACTTTCAATTTGCAATGTGCAAACGCTCTTTGTAGCCATATTTCCTTACCGAAACAGTCGTCATTATCATAAATCATATTGCGCTGATTTCTATCACAAAAATCAAAAGCACATTCCTCTACAATATCCTTTGCTATTTTCGCTCTTTCGGTATCGAGTGCAACTTTATCATGCCAAGCATTGGGCACAGCAAACATAATATGACCTCCATACCAGTATACTCTAAATACAACATCTTTTTTCTTTTCTATAAAAGCTACCCAATCATATAATTTAGGAGCGTTACGAAGCCTTGCTATGGCCATGTTACAATACTCTTTATCTTTATCTGTATACTTTTCCCAGGGTGTAAACTCCTTTTCATTTGCATTTTGGATACACGCATTAAGTCCGTTTTTTACAGCTTCTTTATTATTACCTCGTAGCACTTTCGCGAACATCTGGCGCACAGCCTTATTGGTTGCTAAAATCTTTTTTAGAAACTTATCGGGCTCCGCACGTTCTGTTATATAACACTGGTTTAGCTCTCCTTCCCATTGTGTAAACTGACTTACAATGGCGCGAATCAAAAGATGCTCTGCACGGTATTCTTTTGTAATTCCGCTTTTATCAAACATCTCTTTTACAAGAGATAGACTATGCTTATAGTCCGATAACGACATACCCTTTTCGTAGAAAAACATCACCATCCCCTTAAAATAAGGGTGCTTCTCAGCTTCTTCAAAGAGGGGCAACCAATTCTCATCTTCAGCTATCAGCTTGGCTTTCTGCATCTCTTCGCGTAAAGCTCTATTTTCTCTTGCGTCAGTATTATCTCCTTTCCATTGTACTAAAGCATTGTAGAACGATTCGCCCTCCGACATCTTTTTAGCTACGCCATAAACAACTGCTGAAAATTTTCTAATCAACGACGACATTGAAGCAATATCATCGACATCTGTATTTTCAACAACATTCCAAACAACGCGCATCCACTGTGTAAACAGCGCAGTGTCAAACGACTCAAATGCATCTATATACTCAATAACTGCACCAAATATGACTAATTTACTTTGAGTCATATCAGAAGCAAGACTACAATAGAAATTATCTCCTTTTTGTAATGACTTTTCCCATGCAGGAGTCATCATTTCATAGATTGCATTCTTCGCCCCCTTGAAGTCATATTCATAGAAAGTGTCCAAAACTTTGTCCAGTTGCAATATATATTCTGGATGTTTTTCTAGGATGTCATGAAAAACTTGGAAGCCAAGATATTCGTTGTACTTAATTCTCTCCTCGGCCTTAGTATATAAATTCTTTATTACGCTATCATCACGCATATTCCTATTACTAACAAATTCTTTGGTAGCTATAATATATTTGCAAGCAAAGAAACGAGTAAAGAAACTCATATAAGAAGCATCGAAATTCGCTGCACCACTCTGCCAGAAAATATCTATCCATTTGGCATCGAGTTTGACTGAGAAATTATAACGAAACTCAACCTCCTCTCCACTCTCTTTATGGTAAAGAGGTACGAGAGCTTTGAAACTGCTATCATCACTTTTTTCGATATAATGGGTTAAATCCGCCTTGAAATTCTCGAAAGGGGTAAGTTGTAACCCTCTAGCATTCATCTTAATGTACAATTCTTCGGAAAGATTGAAGACTCCCAGAGAATGTACATAGAACTGAATGTTTCGCAATTTTGTATGAAGATCTCTATTATTTTGCTTGATATAGCGTTCGTGAATAGCATCAAGCATAGTAAGCATTGCCGTTATGGTACTATCTCTATCAAACGACTTAAAGTACCAATTTACTTGTCGGATTACCTCCGATGGTTTCTTGCCTCCAATTTCAATACGATAGGAGGCAAGTTTTTGGCAAAACACGGTAGAAGAAGAACGTGTTTCATAGAAAAAACGACTTAGCGCGTCACGTATAACCTTATCATCCTCTGCCTCCGCCTTCAGTTCTTGGTTGGCGATATACCAATAAACGAGAAACAATGTAGTAATCCGCTGCTGACCATCTAGGAGCTCCATTACATATTCGTCGCTCGAGGCACGAATATTACCGTATATAAAATTGAAGTCAAATAGCTTATCCTCCGCTAGGGCAACAAACATTTCATCGAGAATAGTCTTGCGAACGTATGTCGATTCTCTATCCTCTCTTCCCTGTGCATAAGGACGTTGTATCTTCGGAACAATGAGTTTGCTGATCTTAACCTTCTTATCCCTGCTAAAGTCAAGTTCTTTGCAGAATATATCTGTAAATGTATATCTCTCATTCATTGCTTTTAATCTCCTTGATTCTATACATACTTTACAATGATATCATAGATAAATTTATGATATGCCTCCATGTCTTTTAGTGTCCAGATCGAACGATTTGTTCCTTTCGCGTCAAAAAACTTTGCAAAGACATATTGTGTCGCAATAGGTACAAACCTTCCTTCTTTAATATGTTCAATGATTATACGACGTTTGGTACAGAAAAGGCTGTTCCCATAACTTCTATTAGTCGGAGCGTCAAGCAAAGTTAGGTTGCCGATAGCGTTTTTTGTTTCCTCATCAACCTCTACTTCTTGGGCTTTTTCTTTCAATTTCATGATTACATCATCATACCTAGTGTCGTTCTTTAACTCCTCTTGCTCTTTAGGTGACAATTTTTCTGATAGATCTTGTAGCGCTGTTTTAATCCACTCTTTTTTATCTTTTTCTATCTTCAGCTCATTGGTACGAGAGGAGTCAATATGCTCAATATCCCACTCCTGAGGATCATTAAATAAATGAAAGGGAAACTTATATATGTCTAATTCCGACTCTCTTTTTTCATTCTGTTTATTGATTTTTTCATTCAAAAGGTGAATATTTACCGTCAATAGTAGTTTGCGGATAAGATTGCTGTCTTTAGGATGCGAAATAGTTATTTGTTTTTTCTCCCTATCAATGTATTTGGCGAGATTGAGATGCTCAACTATCCGTTTTTTCAAATAAGACTCGAACTTTTCTTTAGTTGAGTCCTCTGGCATTTTCTTGAATTCAACAACTAATTCTGACAAATCTTGATCAAACTGACTTAGTAAGCCAACATAATTGTAAGTAGTGGGTCTAGAGAACCAATCATCAAGAATACGGAACAATTCCATTACCTTGTTCCATGCCTTGGCTACTTCAAGCTGCAAATCTTGGCCAATCTTACCATCAAATCGATCATAATAAAAACGGAATACCGCATCCTCGCTCTCATCCTTTGTCTTGTTCTCTTTTTGGAGTTTATAGAGCACGTTAAATAAAAATCCAATTCGATTGGGCATATCATCGCTTCCCTTTTGAAGGAAGCTCCAGAAATTGTCGGCATGAAGCGTATTCTCTATAAACTCCCATTCGAGGGCTAACTCTGCTTGTTTGATGTATTTATCGCCATCAGCAAAATTTTTCTTTAATAGAAACAAGCCTTTAATGAGCTCAGCTTCTGTTAACTTAATCTTACCCGTATTTATTTTTTGAAACTCCTTAATATTATTCGTATCCCTACTCTCTGCTATCTCATACCAAAGTACCTGTACCGAACCACCTTTAGCCTCTTGCATCCCATTTAGCAAATCAAAGAAAGCGGTTCGAATTTTGTCCAGACTTCCTCCTAACTGATAGCGCTTATTGATCTCCTTTCCATCGTTTTTTATCCACTCATCAATATATTGGTAAGCAATAAACATGTGGTAGTAATCCACGTTTTGCTTGCACTCTTCTTCGTTACTAGCATTTTTCATAGATATGCTCTCAAGGAATTGCGTAGAACCTTCGCGAGTGGCATAATAAATATGGTACAACTCTTTTCCGTCCTCCTCTTCTTTTAACTTCTCTACATCCCAGCCTCTCTGATCTAAAATGTATTTGTATAGAAGATATATTGTAGTTAAGCGTTGCTGACCATCAATAACCTCCCAAACGCCTCGCTTTACTATATCATCGTTGAATTCACCCTTGAAAATAAATCGCAACTTATTTTCATCCGTGATAGGACTAGCAATTATAGGCTGAAGAGAGTAAAATTGATCAGGCGTATCGTCTTTTTTCTTATCAAAATCATTTGCAAAACAAAGCAAGTCGCGAAGCAAATCGCCTACCTGTTTCTCCGTCCAGCGATATCCTCTTTGATAAGCAGGTATATAAAAATACCGTCCATCTAGAAATTCTCCTATTGCGTATTGATGTATTGTGTTGTCCATTTTTGCTATATAAAAAGCCGTTGTTCGTTTATACTAAATATGCACCTCATGAAGATGTTATTCACTTTTTACCACTCCTTCACCTCCCACGCCCCAATATTTCTTGTCGTGGCATCAAAAGTAACACCCACACACACTACCTTTTTACCCGAAGAGCGATAACGCGCAGTATAGCCACGTGCCTCTATTTGTGCAAGAGCCTCCTCGGGCGTACCTGAGCCCTCCATCTTAAACTCGAATACGTAAATTGTACTTGCTGTATGCACCACAGCATCGGCTCGACCACCTGGACAATGAACCTCCGTTTGAGTATACTGACCCATCAACGAAAAAACTAGGTAGACAGCAGCCTCTCCGTTTATTTCATGGTAGTCTTCTTTCTTTACATTCGAGTAGGGTATACCACCAATGATCGACTGCAGGCGCGTCATAAATGCATCAACATCGCCTCTTTCTATCTCTTCAAGAAAATACGAGATCTCTGCCCCCGAGTCTCTTACTTTCTCATAGTACCCAACCAGCAAGTTTTTCATGAACCCAAAGCGCACCTCTTCGTTCGGAAAACCAAGACGGTAAGCTGCTGTGAGCTTTTCTTTAATAGTCAGATACCCTGTTTGAAATAAAATTGGGATCGGATCACGAGTCTCTAGGGGGCTTATTTGCAAACCTTCGCGCCCCATCCGAACGTCGTACTCAAGGTCTTGCAAATTGATCGCGGTGTTCTTAAGATATTTTACCAAAAAAGTGGGTGTACCCGTTGCATACCAATAATCTCCTAATTCTTTGCTATCCAATGCATTAAGGATACTAAACGGATTGTAGACATGCTCCCCCTCCTCGTGAAATAAATAGCCATCGTAGCGCTTTTTTAGTTCGCCAATCGTCTCTTCATATGACAGCTTAAGCTTTTCTGCTAGCGCATTGATTTCAGGCAAAAAGTTCGCAGAAAGCTCATGCTCAGAAATCCCACAGATACTCGCATATCGAGCATCCATACTGATATCTTTGAGATTATTAAGTCCACTAAAAATACTCAACTTACCAAAGCGAGAAACCCCAGTCAAGAACACGAAACGAAGCCACTTGTCGTTGCTCTTTATGTTAGAATAAAATGACTGGAGTAAGGAATGGAAGATTCTATATAATTCTGGTTTATCTAGCGATTTCAACAGAGGTTTGTCATACTCGTCCACTAACAGCACTGCCTGCCGACCTGTCTTCTTATAAGCTCTACGTATTATTCCACCAAAACGAGCAGGAATCGACTCCTCATTTTCATCCCGACCATACAACTCTTCCCACTGACTTATATGTATTCTTAAAAGCTCTTGGAGCTCTTCTAGGTTATTATATTCCGCTGTATTCAGATCAAGATACAAAACAGGGTATTTTATCCAAGCCTCTCGTCCTTCTGCGGCTGCTAGTTCTGGCTCTGCATGTTCAAGGTACAAACCCTCAAAAAGCTCTTTTTGTCCCTCAAAATATGCGGCAAGGGTTGAAAGGAAAAGACTCTTACCAAACCGACGAGGACGGCTCAAAAAATATACTTTCCCTTGTACTAAATCTTTGATATACTGTGTTTTATCTACATATAAAAAGCCTCGTTCCCGGAGGTCTTTAAAACTCTGTACGCCAATGGGCAGATTTCTTAGCTGACTCATTTTCTTGTATCCTCATTCTACTACGAAAATACAAAATATGGTTGCTGTTCTCAATAGTATAAAAAACGAATGTTCACTATGACGAATGAAGAGGACTCCTTACACACTTTTTAGGACACTACCACTTGCCCTATCATATCCCAACTCTTTCATTGTATTAGCATCTCTGGGAACAGAAAGACAAAAAAAAGAGGCTATCAAATATGACAACCTCCTTCAAAATCCTAACTTTCTAACTACTACAAAACAACGCTTCTCTATATTAAAGAGACTTTTTCAAAGCATTAACATGAAGTGCAAGAGAAGACTTTATATTTGCCGCTTTATTTCTATGAATAATGTGCATCTTCACTAACTTATCCAACTGCTTCATCGCTACAGGCAGCTTAGCTTCTACAAAAGCAAGATCCTTAGATGCTCGTACATCACGAACCAAATTTCTAGCAGTACGTGCATAGTATCGATTATGCAATCGACGCTTTTCGTTTTGTAATATTCGTTTCTTTGCTGACTTTATATTCGCCATTTCAAATCTCAACTTCTCTTTTCGTAGCCCGTAGCGGAATCGAACCGCTGTTACAAGGATGAAAACCTTGCGTCCTAACCCCTAGACGAACGGGCCACACATTTCCTGTGGCACTTTTAACCACAGTGCAAAGGTAGTACTCTTTTTGTTGTTTGCCAAATTCTGTGCCAAATTATTTTCGCAAGATCTTCGTTTTCAGCTTATTAACAATTAGATAATTGCTCCAAAACGTCACGATAAATTCAGCACATACTCACACTCAAAATGTATAACGGGCAAAAATTCCCGCTGTCCACCACACGCCTGCTGGGGGAGTAAAATTTATCAATGGTCCTATATCTAACCCCAGTGCTAGAGGTAGCTTCTCAAACTTATACTCGACACCGCCAACCCCATCAAGCCCGATATAAATACCCGTCGTAGGTATTCCCGTAAATGGATTATAACCATACGAATTCAACTGGAATGCGACATGCGCACCGCCCCCTAGATACCAACGTAGACCGGGGACGCCCCCAATCATAAAATGATGTTCATACAATGCCGTAACCCCAACACCGAAATTACCAAGGTGTACCAAGCCCTCAAGTGCACTAGCATTATTCATAAAATACTTCAATGTTGCACTAGCCCAAGGCGATCCGACCTTCAAACCTAAACCTAGGTCGTAGTGAAACTGTGCGTGCGCGCGCTGCAGAGAGCAGAACTCCAAGAGAAGAGTAAACGCTACAATAACAAAAAGCTTAAACTTCATATACGTGTCCTGTTATATTTCCTATATAGAACGTTTCGAACCACAAAATTGTACTTCAAAACATACTAAAAAGCTTTTGCCATACGCAAAATTTCTCCAGCTATTTGTTCCAATGGTAAGATTTTATCCGCACCTCCTAACTTTATGGCCTCTTTCGGCATGCCAAATACGACACAACTCTTTTCGTCCTGTGCTATAGTCTGAGCACCGACATCCTTCATTTCCTTCAATCCTTTGGCTCCGTCATCCCCCATTCCTGTCATTATTACCCCTATTGCATTTGAGCCTGCATAGCGAGCAGTACTTCTAAACAAGACATCTACTGAAGGACGGTGTCTATTTACCAAAGGACCTTCTCTTATTTCTACATAATATTTAGCGCCAGAACGTTTTAATAGGAGATGGTAATTCCCCGGGGCAATTAGAGCCTGCCCTCGGAGTACTGCATCGTTATTCGAAGCTTCTTTTACAGTTATCGCACATACCTCGTTCAGACGATTTGCAAACGAGGTCGTGAACTTCTCTGGCATATGCTGCACGATTACAATCCCTGGACAATCGATCGGCATCTGTTTCAAGAAAACAGTTAAAGCTTCCGTGCCTCCAGTAGAAGCTCCTACAGCCACTACAAGCTCCGTAGTCTTTATCATACTCGTGGGTTGTCCTGCTGGTAGTATTGCATCGGCAGAATACTTAGGTCCCACATGATGCGGCTCAATATTCCGCCTTTGCAATCGTTTTACACGGGCATAGGCTGCTGCCTTTATAGCATCACATATCTTGATACGCGACTCCTCTATAAATTGCCGCGTATTCATCTGCGGCTTCGTGATTATCTCGATGGCGCCGAGTTCTAGAGCCTTCATACCCGTAGAAGTGCCTCGCTCCGTAAGACTCGAAATTATAACCACTGGAATCGGATGCTGAGCCATAATCTTACGCAAGAACGTGAGTCCATCCATTCGTGGCATTTCCACATCCAAGGTGATTACATCTGGCACCTCCTCCGCTATCTTCTGTGCTGCAAAAAATGGATCGGCTGCAGTCCCCATCACCTCCAATTGTGGATCGGAAGAAACTATATCCGCTAGCGTCTGTCGCACAACCGCCGAATCATCTACTATCAATACTCTAAGCTTTGGCATCGAGCCGTTCCCTCTCTTACATTGTCTTTTGTATCAAACGCTGTCGCACAGCTCCTGTCTCCGTATCAAATTCCAACTTCCGCCCATTCTTACCACCTGTACTACGAGCGACTATGGGAATCCCTAATGCATTCAACTCGTCCTCGGCTGTCTGAATATTTCGTGCTCCTATCTGGAAGTGCGTTCCCGTCTCTATCACCTCCCCACCGCCAAAGACCTTAGCTATCAAATCTTCTCTACGACAACCTAGCGACTCCAATTTTTGCAAGAGTTTCTTGATAGCTATGTTACCATATTTCGGACTCTCGAGTCCCTGACCGTTCCACAGAGGAAGCATAAAATGATTTATACCTCCTATATTCTTTGTCTTATCAAATAGACAAACCGCCACACACGACCCCAGTATCGTCGATACTGTCACAGGATCCTTGCTCGCAAAAAGTGCGGCGGGATATAAAAAATGAGTCTCGCGTGCAGACATTCTCAGAACGATTCCTCATCAAAAAATATCTCATTGCTTTCTGCGGCATACCCTTCGATAGGTAATTCGGACTCCGGAATCCGTACCATAAACAACGACCCCTTACCCAGTTCACTCTTCACGCTTATTGTACCCTCTAACAAGTCTAGTATCGCCTTGCTGACTGAGAGTCCTAAGCCATGACCCCTATTCACAGAATTGATCCCATTATCCCCCCTAGCAAATCGATCAAAAATCATCTTCTGACGCTCTGCCGCTATCCCAACCCCATAGTCCTTTACCGAGAGTGTCATCTGCCCATCCGTAATGTTCAAAATGAGATCTATCTCATTATTCTCGAAACTAAAGTTTATCGCATTATTTAGCAGATTCGATACTATCAGTTTCACATAGAGCGGATCGGTTTTAAATGCAAGACAGGCATCTTTACAAGGACTCTCGTTCTTAAAATTCACCTGCAGATGTTTCTTGCGCAACTCATACCGGAAATTATCTAGCACTCCGTCTATCAAGGCCAAAATATCTACATTGAGCACCTCTGGCGTTTGTTCACCTGCTTCGATCTTTGCAGCAAAGAAGATATTTCGAAACTGAAAATCGAGACTAAAAGCCTCGGAATGTATCAGCGCTACCATCTGGATCACTTTTTTCCACGCCTCTTTATCCACAGAGAGTATAGCTCGAGAGAGGCCGAGTATGGAGGTAAAAGGATTCATTATTTCATTCGTTATGTTACTAATGAAATGACTCTTTAACGACTCCGACTCCTCGAGTTTCTTGTTCACATCACGTAGCTCTGTGTTGAGTACGGTGAGCTCCTCTACTGTCTGATTATTGCGCGTTATACGACGACGGAGCTCCTCCAATAGCTCCGTATCCGAGAGCCTAGTACATGCTGCACCTTCGACTATTTCTTGATCCTTTATTTCTTGCGACTTATTGTCCATGTTTTTCGTATTATATCTTTCGGAATATTGTAGGTCGGATCGACTGAAGAGGGAGATCCATATTCATGATAGACTCCGAGTGCCCTAGGAAAAAATACCCACCTGGCTTTAATTTTGTACAGAGTTTACCTATCACTTTCTCTTGTGTCTGTCTGTCAAAATAGATCAACACATTACGGCAAAATATCACATCAAAAACTTCGTTTATAGGGTAGCTCTCGTCCATAAAATTCATGCGTTGCACTTTGACATGCTTGCGCAATTCTGGAACGATACGCACTGTGGGGTTCTCGCGATCTTTACTTCGAAGGAAATAGCGATGCAAAATTTCTATGGGAATACCTTCCACGCGATCCATCTTATACACTGCATTCATTGCCATCTTTAGCACTTTCGTACTAATATCCGTTCCCAGAATACTATAATCGCGCTGTTGTCCAACCGATCTGCAATATTCTGCAATCGTCATGGCTATCGTATAGGGCTCCTCGCCACTAGAACACGCCGCACTCCAAATCTTAATGGCTCGCCCTGAAGCTTCCTCATAATGCAATGGGAGCACTGTCTCACGCAAAAAATCGAAGTGCACTGGCTCACGGAAAAAATCAGTCTTATTTGTACTCACCACATCTAGCATATGGATGAGTTCCTCTTGCTTCCCGCGTTCGCTCAACAAATACTCCGTATACTCTTTGAATGAGTCCATTTGTAACTCGCGCAAACGTTTTTGCAGTCGACTCTGGAGCATTATCCGTTTAGCGGGAGGCATCTTTATCCCCGCAACATTATAGATAAATGCACTCAGGCGCGCAAACTCCGCATCGCTAAGTTGTGCTCGATAACTCCCCTGAATGGCCGCTATGGCTTTCTCCTGGTCACTCATCCCCCTGCTCAATATCCCCTATCTATTTAAACCTAGGCGTCCTTTGCTGTATCCGTTGTCCCGTCCTTTACCAATGCTTCCGATTCTAGAGTCTTCTCTGTCAGGTTTAGTAAATCTTCACTACTAAACACTTCGTCCATATTCAGAATCATGATAAATTTGTCATTCACATTGGCAACACCCTCAATGAATTCCGAACGATACTTATTACCTAGCGATGGCGGAGGCATTATCTGCTCTTGTCCAATTTCTATCACAGCCTGCACAGAATCTACCAGAGCTCCCACATGTACCGATTCTCCCTCGAGATCTATATCCATTACTACGATGCATGTACTCGGAGTATATTCCGTCGGAGTCATCCCAAATTTTATGCGAGTATCGATCACCGGAAGCACCGAACCCCGAAGGTTAATTACTCCCGTCATGTAATTGGGAGATTTTGGCACCTCTGTAATCTTCGTTAACTCCAATATATTCAGCACTTTACTCACATGCGCTGCGAATTCCTCATCCCCCAATTTAAACGTCAAGTAAGACGTTATCTTCGCTATATTCGTTTCACTCATCTCACCTACGACTTTTTACTTTTTCTCCTCATGACCTAACTGTACTGCCCCCATACTAAACTCCTCCTGAGCAGTAAAATGTTTTATAATCCTGTTGGTATCCATCACCAACGCAACCGTTCCATCGCCTAAAATTGTAGCCCCTGAAATCATATCTTGGTTCTTATAGTGACGTCCGAGAGGTTTCAATACCGCCTGATATTCTCCTACAACCGTATCTACTACAAAACCGACTTTGCGCTCCTCGAAGTGTACTACTATTACTTGCGACATCGAGAGCTTCGAGTCCGCAAGATTAAATTCCTTACGAAGATTGAAGAAGGGGATCTGTTTACCGTCCAATACCACTACGTCGTTGAACTGGTTCGTTACCTTATCGTGCTCTACTGCATAGATCTTATCCACCACGGAGAGAGGAATTACATACGAGGTCTCATCTACCTTCACTAGTAAACCATCTATTATAGATAGGGTTAGTGGCAGTTTTATAGTTATCGTAGTCCCCACCCCGCGTTCGGAATCTAACTCAACTTCCCCGCGTAGCTCGGAAATCTTCCGTTTTACGACATCCATCCCGACCCCACGTCCTGATACATCCGTGACGGTCTTAGCTGTACTAAAACCAGGCATGAATACCAAATCTAGTGTCTCGCGGCGCGACAACTTTCTATCTGCAGCAATAATCCCCCTCTCTACGGCTTTATTATGCACTGCGACGGGATCGATTCCGGCTCCATCGTCCGAGACCTGAATCATCACATTCGTTCCAGAATAGAAGGCCTTCAAACGTACCGTTCCTTGACGAGGTTTACCATTACGCTCGCGCGTATCTGCATCCTCTATCCCATGATCTAAACTATTACGAAGGATATGCATGAGAGGATCTGCAAGACCTTCTATTATCGTCTTGTCTAACTCCGTATCCGAACCTTCTGTTATAAAACGTACATCCTTGTGCAATCCTTGGGAGAGATCGCGCACAAGACGATGGAAACGCGTAATGAGATTCTCTATCGGAATCAATACGATACTGAAAGCGATATCGCGGAGTTGCCGACTTAACTTCTGCACGTTTTCAGAGATAACAGTCAAACCTGGGAGGTCGTTCTCTTCTGCGAAGAGCGTAAGACGAGCTTGAGTCGTTACTAATTCTGAGACAAGATTCATAAGCTCATCGAGCTTTTCCGAAGCTACTCGTATCGAGGATATCGCTACATTTTTCGCAGCATTCTGTCGTGCTACAACCTCTGTTTTATTCGCAATTTCTGTCTGTTGGAGCACTTGCTGTGCAGGGATCAACTTCCGTATAGCCTCTATATTCGGCGTTTTTTGCTTAGACCAGAGTTCATCCAAGGCTGTGACAAAAGCAGGATTGTCTAATAAGTTGCCCGAATCCAGACGCTGTATTTCCAGATCCGAATCGTTCTCAACAAAGATAAACACATCGTCAATTGCATTCTGCCCCTTATCTGTTGCCAAGATTATCTCCCACGAAGTATAGCAAAACGAAGGCTCTATCTCTGCAAGCGATGGTATCTTATCGAAGTGCACCTTAATCTTACTCACACCCAAAGCCTGTAATTCATCTACTTGGTACAACGGATTCGTACCATTATTGAAAATATCGGTCACAGGGGCATAACGAATAAAAAAGGTCTCGTACTCCTTTTTCGAACCTCCCGCAGCGCTCTGACTCGGAGACGCAGGCGCAGTAGTACTCACCTTGGGAGCTTCTTCTGCAACTGACACACTCTCTGCATCGACAGCTCGCCCTTCAATTATTGCATCCATCTGCTTCATGAGCGTCTCCTGTTCCTGCATCAACTGCTCACTCTCTTGCCCTGCCTCATCTAGCAAGTTCTTCAAATGATCCACCGAGCGGAGTGTCGCATCGAGTGTCGCCTGCGTTACCGCACGTTCACCACTACGCACCTGATCGTAAATCGTCTCCATATGGTGCGTAAAACGATCAATCTGCTCAAAGCCAAACATACTGCTGTTGCCCTTGAGCGTATGCATGATGCGGAAGATGCGTTGCACGATATCAATATCGTGTGTATTATCCTCGAGTTCGAGAACCGTTTTTTCAAGATCATCAATTAGGTCTACGGCCTCTTCGATAAACTTCTTCTTGAAATTATCCAAACTAGCATCCATCATCGAAGAACTTTTTGCAGTGCAGCAATCAGTTTTGCCGGCACAAACGGTTTAATAATCCACCCCGTGGCTCCAGCCTCCTTGGCCTCCATCTTCTTCGCAGTCTGAGACTCCGTGGTCAGAAACAATATAGGGATGCGCTGGTAAGCCTCCATCTCACGGACATGTTTTATCAGCGTGATTCCATCCATCTCGGGCATGTGAAGGTCTGTAATGATCATATCGATCTCCCGACCATCAAGGAATTTCAACGCATCCGTACCATCATTGGCCACCAAGACTTCAAACCCCTCGTTCTCCAAAGTGAAGCTCACGACCTCGCGGATGCTCTCCGAATCATCTACTATCAAAATTTTCTTTGGCATCGTATTGTACTATTTCGTGGCCGAGACCTGTGAGCCCAACCAACGTGAAAAACCTGTATTACGCAAGAGTTGCTCTATCTCCTTGGGCAAAGACATCTTCACCACCAACTTCTCGCCTCGCTCTTGCAATGCGTGCTCCAAGCACCAGAGCAATTGTAAAAAACCTAGATCTAAGGCTATCACCTCGCTTAGTTCGACGGTCAGCTTCTGATACTTCGCGACCGACTCTCGAAAGAAACGCACCACCTGATCTACATTATCCAGCGTCAAACTCCCCTGCAAGGTAAGGACACCACTATCCTTACTTTTGCCAGCAGACGCCTTTAATTTCGCCGTCTTCATATCTTTTTATTTCTCCAGCTCCTTCTCTGCTTAAAACAACTCTAGGTCATCATCGACGGGAGCTTCTTCTTCGCTCTCTCCGCCGATGAATTGATCATGTATTTTCCTCTCACTCTCCATCGTATATAGATCTCGCACGCTACTCATATCGCCATGTACCTCTAGATCTACCGAATCACATATTTGTGTACTAAGCGAGGAGAGACCTCTTACTATCTCCCCTATCACATTCTCAAAAATATCATAGTATCGCACGGCAGAGAGTGCTGCTTGCGTCTCGTCACTTATCGAACGACAAGTACTGTCTATCTTCCCTAGCAACGCATTACTATCCCTCTCGGTGGAAAGCAAGCGCTCAGCTAGAGCATGTGCGCGCTGCACAATTATCTGTACCGAATTCCACAAATGCTTGTGCTCATCCAGTTGCTCTGCATAATAACCTAACCCCTCGAGACTCTTGAGTATTATTGTATTCTTCACACTCACACTCTCCATGTTGCGACGCATAGTCCCCAACATCTCATCCACCTGTACCATGTAGCGCTCAAAATGTCCTCCCAGCTGTTCCCTATAAGGACCAAGGAGAGCATATACCTGTTCGTAAAGGTGACTAAATGTTTCTACATGTTTTGCAACTCGCTGCTGCAGTAACATTGCGCCATCCCGAATGAGACGCACCTCGCGACTACACTCCGGAAAAACATCCAAAACCCGCGCCAACAAAGCATCTGCTCTACGAAAACGATCTACGAGATCCGACATCGCTGTGCGGTGATCGCGATCTTCATTCTCGTTCATCGTACTCCTACATATCGAAGCCACTGCCAACATCTCCTTGGCTATCGTCCGAAAGTGCAGGGCTATCGTCTCTATCGCACTCTGATATTCCTTATTCGTTGCCAGAAGCTGGGCTGCTTGCAGCGCGGAAAGATCGCGCACTTGTACCAAGACTTTGGTCCAAGAATCTGTCGAATCCTTTATATCCGTCTTACGCAATTCATCCAGCAAACGGATATGAGCTTGCTGAATATGCTCCATCTTTTGACGGATAATATCCTGATATTGCAAACTCGTAATAACATCAGCAATACTCTTGGCTACACTATCGCTCTTCGCATGTATGACTGGCAAATTCTCGTTAGACTCTCTCTGCTTGGTCTCAAAGAGAAGTTTTCCTTGTTCCGTTAGATCTAACAGTGTAACGAGACTACGAAGCCCACGTCCTCCGATCAATTCTATATGATTGATCGAATAGCTACTCTCTTCTAAAAAATTATGGCTTAGCCGCTTCGTCTCAGTGATATCCACGACAAACGTTGCCCACTCCTCGCGAAGATGCTGAAAACGTGTCGCATCAAAATTATACTTATGGAGCGCACGACTAAAACCTACATCCAATGTCAAGAACTCAACATTAAGAATTCCAAACTCATTGTTTATATGGAGAAGTGGATACAGGTAACCGCTCATCGCATCTCCCAGATCATGTACTAACCGCAACGTCTCGTGCTGCTGCACACGCATTGCTTGCAAGCTACGTGATAAGTCTTGTTGTGCCGAGGCTAGATCAGATCGCAACTCCTCATTCCTCTCATGTGAGAAGAGTGCTAACAGTGCACCTGCATCCGACGACACACTCTTCGTTTCCTTATAAAAGTTCTTAAACTTCGCATTAAGACCCAAAAAGTCGTCTGCAGAGCATTGATGCAGATCTTGTATCTTCTGATCTACCTCCTGAAAGAGCGTCACGATCGCCTCCACAGAATCGAACGACTTCGCACCTTCGGACGAACTCCCACACTGCGCTTCCACAATCGCACCACTCTCCTTTATATCTTCACTAACCATTACTTCTCTACCTTCAAACTAAAGAACGTTGCATACTCTCGCTTGTTACTCAAAAAAGGCTTATTCACAAACTTTTAGTCTATTTTTGTGCTAAAAGTCACAGTTTCTATGGATCCGCACTTTCTTATCACACATATCCCCCTATTTCGTAATCTCCCCTCACTCCAACTGCTGCGCATAGCTAACGAAGCTTCTATTAAAACCATTCCACCAGGTGTTAGCTATACCTTAGCACTCCTAAAACCCTCACAAGCTACCTATATATTGAGTGGATTTGTCGCTATTCAACAACCCATTGGGAGTATACATCCTCTGGGCCCGCACCTCTATGGAGCAGGGAAATGGTTAGGGCTTAACTACACCGTGAGCGAGGAATCTATTCCATGGATTCTACGCATTTTTCGCGAGGCCATCATCGTTTGTATTCCCTACGAACCTATACTCTCTCTTGCCAGAAGCAACACACAACTTGCAATAAATCTATTGCAGGAGTGTGCTCGCGAAAGCACTCAAAAACTCATCTATTCCGCACACATGCAACAACTCGATGTAGAAGGACGACTCGCCTACTTCTTCCTTTATCTAGCCAGAGAGATCTTCCACGGCAAACGATTCAAAGTGCCTATAAATCAGTTCCAAATCGCCTACTTACTCTCAACATCACGCGAGGTTGTAAATCGCTTACTTACTCAGTGGCGCAAGGCCGAACTCATAACTATCGAACAACACGAACTTACCATCCTAAACCGTGAAGAATTGGAAAAACGTGCATCATTACCTCTTGCGTAAAACATACTCTTTTCTAAATAACGGGGTAAAAAAAGAGTCCACCCTTGGGGACTCTGTATATTTCGCTACGCAAAAAAAGTAATCGTTTCCTCTTATTCCACTACCACATAGACATCCTCGTTAGGACGACGCATAAAATACTGCTCTCGAGCAAATTTTTCTAAATTTTCTGGATTTGTTCGCAACTCGTTCAATCTACGCTCCTCATCATCTATCTGCATTTGGTAGTATTCTTTTTTCTCCTTCAACACCTTCACACGACTACGAGCCGACAGTATGTTCACGAGGCTATTAGCATCAAAAATCCCAACCCAAATGGCAAAGAGCGATAGTACCAACACATATCTATTGCTCAAGAGCGCAAAAAGCGACTCAATCCATGGGGGCAAATTCCCTAAAGAGAATTTCACGAGTACTTCCCTCCAAGCGAGAGTTCTTGCTACTTCTCCTTCTTTTCATTCTGCTGCTGCGCAGCATACTCTGCATTAAGACCCTGCAGCACATCGCGTGTTACCGAAAGCGAGGGATCTGCGTACAAAAGCCCTACACTAAGAATATAGTGATAACCATGTTCTTTATTATACTTCCGAATAAAGACATCTATCGCATCCTGCACTCTACGCAACCGTACCTGCTCCTCCTCTTGGAGTTGTTGACGTTTGGCTTCTTGAAATTGCAAGTAGCGAGTCTGATCCTGTGCAAGCTCTTGCGCTTGTTGTTGCGCCTCGCTACGGGTCACAAGCCCTTTTTCTACATCATTGCGCAATTTCTCGTCGCGCTTCTGAAGTTGCGCACCCTTTGCCGCCAACTCCTTCTCTGCTTGTGCTGTGAGAGCTTCCATCTCGCGCTGTGCAGCAAAATAATAGTCGTATCCCTTAAGCAACGAGTCCATATTTACCCATGCGATGCGCAATGCTCCTGCTGGAAATTGTATTGAAGTTCCCGTCGCTTCAGCAGGTAAACTCTCTACGGACACACTAGGGTTTTGCGCCACCTGCTCCGACGATCTCGTTTCGCCACCTCCATTATTATTGTTACAACTGAAGAATAAGCTCGCAACTAATACTCCAACCAAGATCCCAACCGACTGCTTCATTTCCTATTTCCTGTACTTAGCAAGTACACTCTCTATTTTGTTTTCACTAAAACAAAGATACACGAACTTTTAATAATTCTTTTTTCCATCAATACTATATACGCTTACATCTTCACACACCTACCATCGTAGAAATATACAACACATAGCTACTTTTGTGAAAATACCATTCAGATGGCTTTCAACAACCTACAAGAAGAGGAACTTAAAATTCGTATAGGCGACGCATTCTTTGCGAAATTTGATTGCGATACTCGCATTGGCAAAATCGATTTTACTGTTACAGCTAAACGCCCTAAAGTTGTTAATGCTTCGCAAAGCGATA
>CBDEMG010000066.1:0-23786 GCA_965240855.1 uncultured Bacteroidia bacterium
CGTGCCGTCTGCTAAGACCCCAATGTGGAAACGTTGGGCTGTAGAACGGACAGGGCATGCTCTGTCTCTACAAAGACCCACCTATTCTACGGCGGGTGGATAACCCGCCGCTAAGATGAACGTGGAGGTTTTACCCCCACGGCCTTAGCAGGCAGCGTGCTTTGACAAGCGATTAGTGAGGGCGTGCAGGTTAAGTCTAGCGGAGGGAACCGTACCCTCCGTATCGTTGCTTACGCAACGATTACACGCACGGGGTTCCTACCACCGTGCTAGCAATACTCGCCCCGCAAGGGGGCTTAAGTAGGACTCGCTTGTCGCAGATGTGCTATCTGCTAAGCCCCTGCGCGCTCTGCGTGCAGATTAATCCTAGCGGAGGGTTGCGTACCCTCCGTAGCTTTCGCTTATTTGCGAAAGCATAAGCCGCGCTTGCCGCAAGTATGCTACCTGCCAAGACCGCTTGTCGCAAGTTTCGCCACTCCGGCGTAAGGAGTCTGCTAAGGTCGCTATTTTAAGTAGGCGTGCTAAAAGCTAGAACCTATTGTTTTATAATACGGTAAGTCTTCGTAGTACCATTTTCTGACGTGAGACCTAATATGTATATACCCGCAGGTATTGTCGAGGTATCAATTTGCGTAACCTCCGTATCTATCGTGCCTACGCGTATCACTACACCCTGCATACTCACTAGTTTGTACGTCAAGGGTGTCGCCTTCGTCGTGATTCGGAGCAGATCAATAAATGGATTTGGAGCAATTTGTATTCCCGTTAGAGTAGCCTCTTCGACAGCATTGGGTAACGGCTTCGGTTTAGGGGTAGGAGGCATATCCGCCTGCACAACAATCACTTTACATTCTGCACTCTTATTGCCTTCTGCAGTAGTAACAGTAACGGTTGCCTCACCAACTTCTAGTCCGACAATGTTACCATACCTATCTACTATAACTAACTGCGGCTTGTTCGAATCCCACCAGAGGGTCTTATTCGCTGCGTAACTCGGTGCAACTGCAGCCGTAAGTTGTTTTACTTCGCCCTTCTTAAGGGTAATGGTAGCTTGAAGTGTTACTCCCGTAACAGCACTGCTTGCAATTTTAAGCACAGTCGCATCACGACCTGCGTCATCTACAATCGTTTTTTTAGTCAAGTCAAACTTGCCATCCTCTGGTTGTATTATTTTGTATGATTTGTCTATTTCAAATGCAGCCAAGTTTTTTGTAGCAACCTCTTTACTATCTATCGTTAACGGAGTATTCTGGAGCGTGATGCGCTCTGCGCCCGTAACCCCTTCTATACCCTTTTTACCATCGAGTGTGAGCGAGATGTTTGCTATTGAGAGTGGGGCTTCCTTATCAAGCAAGATAGCAGTAGCTTCTGAGCTGAGTTTTAGCGTGCCCTTCCCATCAAGCTTTGTTGTGGTTCTACAGATAAGTGTCGATGCGGTTTTCGATAGGAGGACATTCTCGCCCTCTAGGCTGATTTGTAAGCCCTCAATTCCTATATTTTCAATAATCGTTTGATCGAGAGCTGTCGTCATATTGAGATCTTTTAGGGTGAGAAGTTTTTTACCATGATTGTATCTTAGATCCCCTGTACTCAACCCTAAGAGTTTATGAAGCTCGTTACAGTTGGTGAGCATAACATCTTGGCCTGCAATTTTTAGCTCGTAGTATGAAACAATTGTTACTGTTTTTGCTTCTACACTACCCGCCATAATAGTTTTTCTGCTTGATACGTATTCAGCTCCTGCGGGTTCTACAATTTTGCAACCCTGCATCTCGAATGCCGCGATAGTAAGTATAGCACTCTCCTCGCCTTTAAGCGTGAGATTTGCATTTTTAAGGATTATATCCTCCGTAGCGTGTACTCCTCTAATTCCTTGTAAACCAGAGATATTCAGAGTAATATCCGAGATGCAAAGCTTCGCTTGATTCGAAAGGTATACGCCAGCTTGATCTTCGCACGCAATGTCTAAAGACCCCGAACCACATATATAGGTCGTAAGACTAAGATTAAGCGCTGTCCAGTTCGTCGATTTAAGTTTATTGATACCATTAACCTCAATTCTCAAGTTCTTTACTCCATCGTTTCGGATGGCATTGGTAGCATCCGAGACTTCCATTACAACCCCCTCCATCGTAAGAATGTTTTCTTTCGGGTCGTACTCAAATTTGCTAGCTGCAAGTACACTCGGTAACGATGCTAGATCTTTACAATTCTCGGGCGTTACATCTACTCCAGCGATCTTTAGAGGGTAATATTGCGAAAGCTCCACCTTATTTGCAATATTGTTGCCCTGTACAATCGCTTTTTTATTTCTATCAAAACGTCCCCCTACTGGGTAACTTATTTTATTGCGCTCTAGGGTAAATGCCGCGATGTTTTTAGTAGCAATTGATTGCGCTTGTAGCGTTACGCTGACATTGCGAGTGGCAACTTTTTCTTCGTTGTTACTACCCTCAATCGCAACTTTTCCAGCAATAAAGAGTGAAAGATTTGCTAGGGTAAGGGTCGCATTGTTTGTGAGGAAAATTCCTGCTTTCTCGCCGCTTTCTATATGGATATATCCAGCACCATCAATCTCCGTTGAAGCGTCTATACGAAGCGCCTCACCACTACTTGCAATCAGCAGATTCTTTCCCTCTGCCGCGATTTTCAGCCCTTCGATACCCTCGTTCCGAATTGCATTCAAGTCCTGATCAACATGTAGTATAAGGCCAGATAATGTGAGGAGCTTTTTTTCTGGATTGTAGCTAAAGTGATTAGCAGCTTTTACGCCCCTAAGTTTGCTCAGATCGTTACAATTCTCGCTAGTTACTTCCTGCCCTGCCACCCACAGCTTAAAATTTTCTGCCTTTATTGCTGCTAAGTTTACAAGCAACAGAAAAACACTCAATGCGCTCCAGAAAGTATATCCCCATATCTTTTTCATCCGAATTTCGCTTAGAAGATTAAACCGAAAACTGTAGCAAAGTAACGTTTTTCATTGATTTTATCAAATACCGAAAATAATTGACTAGGACTCCCTCCAAACTTAAAATCTTATTCATTTAATGAGTTTCCTCGTTCTCGTATAGCCCCCCTGTATACTAAGCTGTAGTATGTATATTCCTGCAGGGAGAGAGCGAGTCTCGATACTTGCATCTTCCCCCTCTAGCTTACCACTACGAACCACAATACCTTGTGCTGAATAGAGTCTATACTCGATTGCAGATTTATTGTACTGCCCTACAAAAATTCGGAGCTCCTCTACAAAAGGATTCGGTCCGATTGCAATCGATGCATAGAGAGCATCTTCCACTGCAGCAGAACCCGTATTATCTTTTTCAAACTCAACAGCTATTGTCACAGGATAGGCTGGCATAGTAAATTTCATATCCTTTACCTCTACTTTCACACTCTTATCTTCGGTTTTATATACCCAAAGCCCCCCTGCTTTCATTCGATATCCTGCACTGGGCGAGGATGATATTTGTACAATTTCTCCTTTCGCTGCTTGTTTTTTGCTTACTGTAACAATTCCATTTTCCACTTGTGCAATAGATATTGCATAAGTCTCCTGCTCTTTCTTTACAAAACGCATAGAGACAGAAACCTCCCCCACAACTTTGTAAGTGGTCTCGCCAAGATGCACAAGCCCCTTCAGCTCTTTTTTCTCAATTTTCCAGCCAGCATTGGCTACTACCTCAACTTTCAAAAAAGTCCCTTCTTCCACTTTTTCTCCAAAATTGAGAGCTTGTCCATCCAGACGAGTAATAATACACGAACCTCCCTCCGCATTTTCTACTTGCGGCGCATACACCGTATACTTTTGCTTCTGCTCTGACGATCCGTTCGGTGGAACTGGTAAAGCGCTAGTACCCTCTAGAACAGTAAAATTAAACTTCTCGTAGCGTAAAAACTTCCAATTCCCGTTCTCTGCAACAGAAATATGGAGAGCGTATTCGTACTCACCTGGTGCAAGTTTTATGATTTGTGGGATGGAGACCTTCCGTTCCTCGCCTGGTAACAGATTCACCGTTCCCGCATCGAAAGAGCTTTTGGTTTCGTTGTTTTGGCGGATATAGACCTTCAACCACAATCGAGCACCCTTTGCAGGATCTTTTACCGAAAATTCAAAATGGCTCGTTAAATACTCATTTTGACGTAATGTCGAGGGTTGAACGCCCTGTTTGCAAGACACTTCTCCAAAACTATACGAATCGAGCAACTCAACCTCTTCCATTCCTACCCAGTCCTGAGGATAATACTGCGGTGATACAATACCGCTGCCCGATCCTGGCGTTAGTTTCATCAACCGGGTTCCTTCATTATTATCCTTATCATAGAAGAAGTGCACATATTTTGCATTCGCGAGTGGTCCAAAAGCATCGAAACGATACTCTTGCATCTCGCCAGGAGAAACGCGTATGGTAGCTCTGTAAGTAATGTCGTTGTATCGCAATTTCTCTAACGAGGGAATGCTCGCACTATTTGAGAAAAGCGCCATGATGATGGCGTTATAGTCTCTCGTCCCCACATTCGTCACACGTAATACACAATGATTATTTACACCACTATACAACTTTTTGGGAAGCCACTCCATCTTAAGGATCGGCTTAGAAGTTACATCCTTTACCTCCACTTGGCTTTCGCTCACAGTTAACTCAAAAATTGGCGAATGCCAATTCAGACGTGTTGTATAGAACTTCTTCTCGCTGGGGATGTATGCCATGGGAATCACTGTATATTTCCCCTTAGGGAGATCAGCCCAAGACAATTGGATATCGGTTACGTGAATAATTTGCCCAGACTCTAGCGTTTCTGGCACATCGGTCGAAGCGATGTCTTTCACAGTCTTCCCTGTAGCATCCAGTACTCGTAGTCCCGCTGTGATCGTCAGGGTAGGGTACGCTGCATTTTCTAATCCACGTACGGTACATTTCACTGATTCCGATTTAGAATAGCTCCCCTCCTTTATCTCAAAGCGCGCACACGTGAAATTTAGTGGGTAGATATCCAACGGAGCAAGAATGGAAGGTTGAATCCCTATAATCATATCGGATACAGAAAAACTATACCCAGGATTACTATTGTTGGTGTGATTCAACTCTTGAATATTTAGCGCATTGAGTGCGAAAAAGCCGTCGGAATTCCCATTACCTCCCCAATTAAAATGGAAATAGCCCTTACCATCATATCCATCGCAAACAAAGGCATGGGGTTGATTGTTGTACGTATTGCCCGAGTAATAAACGGGACGCTTTGCCTGCAATTCGCTCAGAAGTAGCGCCTGCCAATCTCGAAAGCTATAGTGAATCTGTTCTACACGACGAAGCGTTTTGCTGTAATCAAAATTGCGAATGAGTGCCGTGAAAGCATTGATAGAAGTTGCTCCACTCCCGCTATGCGAATATTTCATCTTGGCGGCTCGACCAAAATCGTGCATTAACGTTGCAACAGCTTCTTGTTGCTCTGGAGTAGAAGAAGAGGTATAGGAGTTCAGCATCTTTTCCCACGCGTAGGTATGGGTTGAAAGATCTAATGTCTCCTCACTCTCAACGAATTTCACAACTCCTCGCCCTCTCTTTGGCCATGCATAATAACGCATGATTTGTGCCATTGCCGTAGCCACACACCCCGTTAAACCTGGCGTTTTGTTGTTATAAGGCCACGATTGACCCCAAATTAAATTCCCTAACAAAGGGGCTACTGCTGCATCGGGAGCTCGTAGAAGCTGCTCGGTTGGTTTGATTCCACTTTTACGAACTTGCTGCACCCACTGCGCATAACCATCTAGCCACGCTCTAAGTTCCGCAGGCATCTGACTAGCATCAAAATGCGAATTGGTAGAATATCCTAATACCGATGGGAGAGCATCATCACCCGCCACTATAACATAGCCCGCGCTCTTGCGATTACCAAATACGTAATAATCTTTATCTCTATTCGCTCCTCGAACCAGAGCACCAGAGCTCGTATACAAGAGCGTCAACGGACTACCGCCTCGCAAATGATTTACACTTTTCCAATGTTCGTTAGCTAATACTTCAGCCTTTTGTAACGATATCGGCGCAGCCCATACTGTGACAAAAAACAATGTGCACAGCGATAGTAACAATACCGCAATATATCTTTTCATTCTCGCAATTTGATTTCTATGCAATTTTGGTAACAAGTTTCGCGCCCCTATTAAGTAGAAAACATTAAACCCTTCAGAAGAAGTAGCATTTTATGATGAATATCTAATACAAAATGATAAACGAATGCAACCAATACTCCCCTAATCAGGGCTCTACTTCTTAGCTAAAAGCACGTCATGATATCATGCACAGATGCGTGTAGATCTAAGATCGTTGAATAATTCAGGGAGATTATCCACGAGGGGAAAGAAATATATTGAACTAGAGAATAACTCGTTTTTTCCCAAACTCAGTACATCGAGTATAGAAAATTCTCGACGTCTTTCCGACAAACGAATCGCAGGTGCACTATAGCGTATTAATCCATAATTTTCGCCAATAGGTGAATAGCGACATGCAAGCCCTCAAGACGTTGTTTCCTCAAAATTAATTTACTTTGTGTTTGGTAGTTAGAGAGATAGTATGCTAGCAGGTCTCCGAGGTTCAGCCCGATCATTGGGTAATCGAGCAGTTATAGTGTTGTTGCTCTTGTTTTCGTTAGGTTGGTATAGTTGCCAACGCAAGCCCTCTGGTTATCTTACTGGCTATACCCTGCTGGGCGAGGATACTTATTACCGCCTCCATACAATCGGAGAAGGAACACGGCATGCTACAATTGGCGACTACATTACACTTGAACTCCGTTACGTCACCCTACAAGACTCCACTTTTTTTACCGGGACACGCCGATTTCAAATCGAACGTTCGAACTATGCTGGCTCTATTGATCATTGTTTTACACTTTTATCCGAGGGAGATAGTGCAAGCTTTTACCTCAACCCCCACAAATTCTTCGAGAATACCCTTCAAAGCACTCTTCCCCACTTTCTCGATACAGCAACGACAATGCGTATCGATGTGAAAATACTCATGCTACAAGATTCGGCCTCGTACGCGCACGATAAGGAAGCTTTCGTACACTGGATCGAAGATTTTGGCGCTTACGAACAAGTACTTCTTGCGCAATACATCGCTAAAGAACGTATGAACCCCCATGCTGTAGATAGTCTCTTCTACTTGCCCAAGCGTGCAGGTAGTGGCGATTATCCTAAAACGGGCGACACCCTCACTATCGAGTTCGAAGGTCGTTTCCTTGACGGTAAATACTTCGATTCTACCAAGAAGCGCAAAGAGCCCTTTCAATTTGTACTAGGTCAAAAATGGCAAGTCATCGACGGATTGGAGAGAGCCGTACGTATGATGCGAGAGGGAGAGCTCTCTCTCTTCATACTCCCTTCGGGGATTGCCTTTGGCGCAACGGGAAGCTCGACGGGGATCGTGCCTCCTTATACTCCAGTAATTTTTGAGATCGAACTCCTAGAACTAAAACCTGGTGAACATTAATTGGCGTTTTCTTGCTCTTTGCTTTGCTGCAAGTATTATTCTCCTCGCCTGTAATAATCTCAACGAGGTAGAGCTCGAGAATCGCGAAACCGAAATGCTCAGAAACCGCGTTGCACGGTATGGCGAGGTTATTGAAAAAGACCAACTATTTTTTGTACCAACTAGTCAACAAGAGGAGCACGCTATTGCACAGGGTGACACACTTCTCTTATATTTCACACTCTACGCCCTAACTTCCGCAGGCGAGCAAGTACTCGAGAGCAACGAAATAGCCATTATTCGCACGCAAAAAATCCATCCCGACTCAATTACATATTTTCCCATACCATACATCATAGGCAAAACACCGTGGCTTAAAGGGATTAATACTGGGATCAATCTTTTTGCACCCTCCTACCGTAGTGGTTGGCTTGCGATCCCTTACCGCCTCGGTTTTGGCAATAAACCCTTTGGACGCGTTCCGAGTCACACATCGCTATTATTTCATTTCTCTGTTGCAGATAACGATTAGTTCCCAATAGATTTTAAGAGCTTCGCCGATGAAAAATTACCTTTTTTTGTTTTTTTGTCTCTTCGGACTATCCCTTTTTCTTACCCCAAGTTGCAAAAAAGAGAAGAGCAACGCTGCAGAGGTATCCGACGAACTGATTCGTCTCGCTGCTTTCCAAAAAATACACTACCCCGATGCTCGCATGCTGCCGAATCACGCATTTATGCATCTAGAGAAGAGTAATCCCCATGGCGAGACTATTAAACCTAACCATTGGCTCTATTTCGACTACTGGGCAACGACACTCGATGGCACCTACCTCAACACTTGTATCGAAAAACAAGCACGAGAATTCCGGCAATTCTCTCACGCTACTTTCTATGCTCCTCGCCTTAAAAAACTAGCAGACGACGGGATTGGGCGCGAAATTCTTGCTGCACTTACCGATGCACATCTGGATGACGAAATTGTAATAGGACTCCCCTCCTCCGTTAGCAAATATCTTGGTTTATGGACTACAACTGACTACAACTCTGCACTCTTTCACATCATCCCTCGACAACAAATAGAAGATCCGCAAGCAAATGAAAAAACGCTCATTGCAGAATATCTCAAAAAGAATACTGGCTTTACCGAGCATAAGAATGTCTATCGCAAAATAACTGAGGAGGGAAAGGGTGCAGACATAACCGAAAAGTCTACTATTTGGGTGCAATATGCCGTATATTCGCTCACGGGCTTTTTATTCGATACGAACAACACCGACATTGCGCAACGTCACGGGATCTACAGCACTTCTCGTAAATACAACCTCCTCTCTTTCAAAGCAGGCGAGGATTCCAAACTTATCAAAGGGTTTAATGGGCTTACAGTAGGGCTCAAAACGGGTACTAAATTGCAAGCAGTAATCCCCAGCTCGCTGGCCTACGACGCGAAAGGTAAGGGGGAGGTGCGCCCCTATGAACCCGTCTGTGTAGAACTCACGATTGTTCGTTCCTCCACGCCTAAGTAATGCGCCTAGTGCATACCGCAGATTGGCATCTTGGGCTTCTCTTTCATGGTTACTCCCGTCTTGCCGAACAAGCGTGCTTCCTGCACTGGTTAGCCGATACGCTCGTAGCGATTCAAGCAGACGCTCTCCTTGTGGCTGGAGATGTTTTTAACATCCTCTCACCACCGATTGCGGCACAAAAAATATTCTACGATTTCTTAGTTACCATCTCCGAAAGACTCCCTTCTCTCCAGATTGTAATTACTGCTGGCAATCACGATTCTGGGGCTCGTCTCGAGGCTCCTAGCGGTGCGTTTGCAAAACTCAAAATCTACATCAAAGGTTGTACCCTTCGTCAGAAGGATTACTCCTTTTCGTACGATCAATTTGCTGTTCCATTATACGATAAAACAGGCAACGAATTCCTCTGCCTTGCTATCCCTTTTCTACGCCTTAGCGATTGTCCTACAACTAACTCTAATGAGCCTCCCGAGATTGCCTTCTATCGCGAACTAGAAGCCTATTTTGCAAACGACCCGCGTCCCAAAATCTGCATGGGGCACTTTTATGCAACGGGCTCGCTTCTTAGTAACGAACGAGATGTTGAGCAATTCGAAATTGGAGGCACTGCACCGATCTCGCTCTCTCAATATTTCTCAGCATACCGTTACATTGCCTTAGGACACATTCATTTACAACAACACATCGCTAATACTCAAGCCTATTATCCCGGTGCTCCTATTGCAACAACCTTTGCACAATCTGATCGGAAACATGGGGTACTTATGGTAGATCTCACAACCTCTACTACTATAACAGCGCTCGAATATGCCTCACCGCTACAACTCATCAAACTCTTTGGGACACCCGAAGAAATTAAAGAACAAATTCTCGCACTCCCCCTTGGCGAAGTAGATGATCTAGCACCAATACTCTCGCTCGAGATCTTAGTTAATTCCCCTATTCCCACACTGAAAAACGAGATCGAAACACTCCTACTCGGTAGGCGTGCACGACTCGGTCCATTAATTGCAAAGAATACTACAACTACGCTTGGTAGAGAGCAAGATCTCCTAACGGTTGATATTCAATCTCTTACGCCTGAACACATTGCTAGCCTAGAATACGAGAGAAGATATGGCCAGCCACTACCCGATCCCCTTCGTACCATACTCTTACAAGCTATACAAAGCACAAAGGAACAATGCGAATTCTGAAAATTGCTGGCAAGAACCTCGCTTCGCTACATGAAGAGTTTGTAATTGATTTCTCCGAACCACCACTCTCCGAGGCAGGTCTATTTGTAATTACTGGAGCTACGGGAGCAGGGAAATCTACGCTACTAGACGCTATTTGTCTAGCGCTCTATAACGAGATTCCTCGTTTTTCTAAACATACTGAGCGAAGCCGAAAAGCTATAGGTGCCTACGGCGAGCTAATACAAGGCAACGATCCTCGACAAATTCTCCGGCGAGGCGAGAAAGAGGGCTATGCTCGTGTTACCTTCGTTGCTCTCGATGGGAAAATCTACACCGCCACTTGGGAGGCACATACCAAGAGAATTCAAAAAAGAGCTGCACAGGTGATAGAAAAGAGTATCACGACAAACAACATCCTAAAAAACGAAAGTGACAACCTATACGTCGAGATCTCTAAAAGCACTTATACCCAACAGATTGAGATACTCCTCGGTCTGAATTACGCCCAATTTACTCGTGCTGTCCTATTGGCTCAGGGTGACTTTGCTGCATTTCTCGATGCTAGTACTAACGAAAAAGCTGCTCTCCTAGAGCTCCTCACGGGTACTGAGCACTTCGCCGCTATTTCTCGAACGATACACCAAAAGACAGACGAGATCGTACAAGCCTACAAACAAAAAAACGAACAGATTCGACTCCTTGGCATTCTCACACCACAAGAGTACAAGGAGCTGGAAGCACAAACAGCTAAAAAAGCTAAGGAATACGAACAAACTATACAGCGCATACACGATATACAAGCTACACTTCTTTGGTATAAAACGTTAGAAGAATTACAAACCGCTACTCAAAAAAAACTCGAAAGAAAAAAACATATAGAGGCACAACTTGCCGAACTCGAAACCGAAAGAATCCATATTGAACAATGGGAGGAGAGCCGTGAGAGTCGCACACAACTTGTTGAATTACAAAAACGCGAGCATCTGCAAACAGAACACATCGAAGTACTACGAAAACAAAGTCGACTACTAGAACGCTGCGAAAAACAACTAAAAAAAGCACTTGCAATAAAAGAGGACTTGGAAAACGAGCGAAAAGAGCAAATTCGTGAGAAGAGTTCGCTCGATCACCTCGTGCTACGTGTGGACGAGCTCGAAAAACAAAAGAGAGTACTTGAAGAGACGCGAAACGAGACAGAGAAGAAGCTTCAACGTTTAGTGCTTGATGGAAAACGTGCGAGAGGAGACGCCGATGCAACACTAAAGCAAGTAAACAAAGTACGAAACGAAATAACTGAACGCGACAAAGCAATTAAGGCTCTAACTCCCTCTTTCCCTTTCTTTGAGCAACTAGATTCGGTCGTCCTCACATTTCAGGACACCAAAGCGCTTTGGTGTGAACTGCTTCTTCTACAGAAAGCACAACAGGCGATAGCAACAGACGAACGCAAACTCCTAGAAGACAAAGCGCAGTGTAGTAAACAACTCGAAACTTTGGCAGGCTGCGTCTCGCTAGAGGTGGCAAAATTGCGAGCGCGTCTCAAAGCGGACGAACCTTGTCCTGTATGCGGGAGCACAACGCACTTTGCTTCCTATACGGAGCAAACCGACTCGTCTACAGCAAACCTAGACGAGATCGATACGCAACGACAAACTCTTATTACAAGGCTAGAAACGATTGATAACGATCTCCAAGCTTTACAAACTACACTAGAGAAGAACTTAGCTAAACTCGAATATACTCACTCCCGCCTTGTATACAACATTCAACAACTGAGTAGTGTTTATAGAAATCTCTCTATTTCGTTCGTAATCCCTCAACTCGCTGATCGAATTGACGGTCAGTCCGATGAGTTCATAACGCAATTCGAAACTCAACTGACTTCTTTGGAACAACGTCTCGCACAACTGGCACGGGAGAAAGAACTTTGGGATAAATTTCAGCGTCAGAATGGACTAGAGAACGAACTTGCTGCACTCTATGAACTACACAAAAACAAAGAGGAGAATACGAAAAAACTCCGTGCAGAATACATCAATACACACGAGCAGACTAAAAAAATAGACGAAGCGATAGAGCAACTTAAGCAAGACACGATAGCGCTCCTCAGGGGTCAAAAAAGCGAGGAGCTCTTATCTGCATTCAAGAGTCGAGAGAACCGCACTGAGCTTGCTTTTTCCAAAAACGAAGAACAACGAAAGAACCTTGCAAGCGAGTGTCAAAAGCTCCGCGAAGTTTGTAGTGCACAGAATAGCAAACGAAAGGAGAATTACCTAGCAATCTGCACGCTACGTAGTAATATCTCGCACTGGTTAACGGCGCACCCTACATTCTCATACCAAAGCCTTGAAGCTCTTAACAAGAAAAGTGAGGATGATATCCGAGCCTACCGCAATGTCCGCGATGAGGCTCAGCAAGAGCTCATCCGTGTTTTGGCGATAATTTCCGAACGCGAAACTCGCGAAAAAGAACACCTTGCAACGCGCTCCCAATTTGTTTCAGGTGAGTGTGACGTGCTCCAAAACGAGCTTACACAACAAAAGGAAATAGCAGATACCTTGCAAAAGGAATTTGTCGCACTATCGGGGCTCTGCAATGAACAACTACGAAAGGAAGCATTACGCCGCGAACTCGAGCACAAACTTGAAATCGGGAAAAATGAATATGACACATGGAATACTCTCAACGAGCTTTATGGTTCTGCAGATGGTCGTAAGTTCCGCACTATAGCACAACGGTATACCCTTGCAGCACTCCTTTTTTATGCAAACCAGCAACTGGAGTCCATCCTACCTCGCTATCGCCTGCTGCAGGGCGAAGATCTCGAACAAGGTCTAACGCTCCGCATTGTAGATTCACAGATGTTCGACGAGATACGTAATGTGGATACCCTCTCCGGAGGAGAAAAGTTTATTGTTTCACTCGCACTCTCTCTAGGACTCTCGTCTATTGCTGCCCATAGCAACGCTATCGAGATGCTTTTTATCGATGAGGGATTTGGTACTCTCGATCCCGAATACCTCAACCTTGTACTTGACGCGCTGACCAGCCTAGAGAATCTAGGACGCAAAATCGGTCTCATTTCGCACGTACAAGAACTTAACGAACGCATTGCAACACAAATCCGCGTTGTCAAGACAAATAACAATTCAGCTAAGATAGTAGTAGTAGGTTAGTGCTCCTTCTAAGATCAGAGCTGTCCCCAATTATCACCAACCGCCACGTCTACGACCAGAGGGACTCGAAGCGTATACACACTCTCCATTGTCGCGCGAACAAGCTTTTGCACACTCGTTAACTCATCATTGGGAACATCGAAAATTAGCTCGTCGTGCACTTGCGTTGTAAGTAGCGTTTTGAATTTCTCGGTACGCAATTGTTTAGCTATTCTTAGCATAGCTAGTTTTATTAGGTCTGCTGCAGTTCCCTGAATTGGCATATTGATAGCCTCGCGTTCGAGAGCGGCTTGCTCGTTCGGATTAACTCCCTGGAGGTTGAAATAGCGTTTACGCCCAAATAATGTTTTCACATAGCCGAGCTTTTTTACCTGATCTCGCGTCGCATCCATATAACGTTTAATACTCGGGTAGCGCTCAAAATAAGTGTTTATAAACTGTTCAGCCTCCTCTGCACTCGTTCCGATTTGCTTTGCTAAACCAAAGGCACTGATGCCATAAATAATCCCAAAGTTTACTCGCTTCGCACGCTCACGCATTGTTTTAGTTACCTCACTAAGGGGAAGATCATAAATACGTGCTGCCGTAGCTGCATGGATATCCTGTCCGTGAACGAATGCGGCAATCATGTGTTCATCCTCGGCAATGTGTGCCATTATGCGAAGTTCGATTTGCGAATAGTCGAGCGAAAGCAATACACCGTTCTCGGCATACCGAGATACAAATGCTTCCCTTATTTTACGTCCGATCTCCGTACGAACTGGAATATTCTGTAGGTTCGGATTGCTCGAGCTTAAACGTCCTGTTGCAGCAACTGCCTGATTGAAAGACGCATGCAAGAGTCCTGTAGCAGGATCTACTAACCTCGGGAGAGGATCTATATAGGTCGAGAGTATTTTCGATTTCTCGCGGTACTGCAAGATTTTCTCTACGATGGGATTTGCCTCTACATATTTCAACAACTCTCCTTCGCTCGTATTGTACTGCTTAGAAGGGGTACGTTTTGGTTTTTCGGCGATCTGCAATTTCTCAAACAGTAATTGCCCGATTTGTTTCGGGGAACTCACATTAAGAGTAGGTTCGTCTCCAATTTTTCTGATTTCATTTTGTAATCCCGAGAGCTCCTGTTCTAACTCCGTATGTAAATATTGCAGCACTGTGGGATCCAAAGCAACGCCTACCGCCTCCATACTCGTTAAGACGTGCACCAAGGGCATCTCTATATTCGTGAAGAGATCCGCTAGACCTTCCTTTGCTAGTTGCTGCACAAGTAGCTCTCCTAGACGGTGAGTAGCTTGTGCACATTCGCAGCAGTACGCTACCACCTGCTGGTGCGAGAATTCTTCTTTTTGTGTAGTGGGGTCTGTCTGCAAACTGCAATGTAACACCTCATTACAAAGATTCTCTAAGGAATGATTCCTATCAGGAGCTAGTAGGTAGTGTGCTAACAATATATCTCTTAGTGTGCAAGATTCACTCTCTTTCGCGATCAGGTGTAACAGCTTCTTCAAATCATAGACATAGCCCATAATATCGCCACGAGCTAGGAATACTAAAAGCGATTCTTGCCATGCTACCGAGAAGGTATCTAATGCCATACAATCGATATAGTAGAATTCTCTTTCGTTCTTCGATACGAAAGAGAGTACCAAACTCTGCAAACGATTGTCACATATATGGTAGGCTAAGCCGTAACTCGCACTCAGCTCTCTCAAATGCTCGATGAGTGTCTGAAATTCGTCTTTTGTGGCGACAATTTCCACCCTCGTGTGTTCTTGTTTCAAATCTTGCAAGACTTCAGTAGGCACTATATTGGGACAGAAATACGCCACGAGCTTCTCTCCCAATTGGCGGAATTCGTATCGATCGTTCAGAGCACGCAGCTGGACACTATCAGCAGGACGATGTAGTTCGTACTGTTTCAGTTCTTCAGGGATGGGGGCATCCAAACGAATCCGAATAAGTTCTTGAGAACGTAACAACGATTCCTTCTCGTTCCGTAGTTTTTCTGCTATACCCGATTTCAGTTTTGCAATATTCCCATACAAATATTCAATACTCCCATACATCGAAATGAGCGAAGCCGCTGTTTTCTCACCAATGCCGCTCACTCCAGGCACATTATCAGCAGCATCGCCCCAGAGCGCCAAGATATCGATAAACTGTGCTGCATTTTTTATCTTGTACTTAACGAGTAGATCTTCCTCTGCTTCTACGAACATCTCCCCCGAGGGCTTTGTCCGAAGGAGTTGGACGTGTGGACGTAGTAATTGTCTAAAATCCTTATCTGGACTCATAACCAAGACCAGGGTATCTTCCGAGGCAAAGTGTTGAACTATCGTCCCTATCACATCGTCTGCTTCGTATCCTTTTGCCCAGAGTTCGATGATATTGAGTGTTTTGAGATAATCGCGTACTACGGAGAGCCCGAATTTTATTTCTGGCGGTGTTGGCGGACGATTACTTTTATACTCAGGGAACATCTCGTGACGGAACGTCTTACCGCCGAGATCGAATGCGACGCCAACGTGTGTAGGAGCGACCTCCTCTAGTACCTTGATAAACGAACGCAAGAACGCATAACCCGCAACAATATCTTCGCCAGTACTGATTCGCAAGGGTTCGCCCCTAAAGCCATAATAACCACGATAGAGGAGGGCATAACCATCAATGAGCAGTAGTTTGTTTTTGTATGTGTTCATTAGTACATCTTCTTTTGGGCTGTAATGAGCAAGGCACTGCATTTCCACGTGGAACAAGATCTGCTACTTAGTGTAGAGAATCTAGGATCTGCCGTGCAATTGCATGCACATCGGTTGTTTTGGGTATTATAGTGAGAAGGGGAGTAGGATGTGTTGCTAATCCATGACGATACTGTTTGTCGTAGTAGGAGAGTACGCACGAAATCGCGGAGCGCAGTTCACCATTACGAATAAACTCGATACATTCGTTTGCTTTCTCGGTACCGAGACGTTTACGAATCTTTTCTACGCACTCGATTAACTCCTCGGGTAGACAATGGGTGTAGATTCTATATAATCGATCCAAACGCTTCTCTTCGTCCGTCTCCAACTGTATCCGAGGAGCCCTGAGCATCTGATTGAAGAGAGGGATCGGGATTAACACTTTCCCAATATTCTTGCTTTCATCCTCTAGCCATAAAGGCTCTTGCGAGGGAATGGCTCTGAGGTTCAAGGCCAGCTCGTTCTCAAACTGTTCGGTACTTGGTTGTGGAGTCTCTCCTATAGTTCCAAAAGCAGACCCCTTGTGATGTGCGAGTCCCTCTAAATCAACCATATACACACCCATCGAGAGCATTGCTTGCAGGACTTCCGTTTTCCCTGCTCCCGTCATACCCGCTAAAATCACTATGTTACGTTGCTCTTCGAAGGTCTGTAAAACATAGTTACGAAAACTTTTGTACCCGCCCTCCAATAAGTATACCGTACAACCCGAACGCTCCGCTAGCCATGCTACACACTCGGAGCGCATACCACCCCGCCAGCAATGAATACGCAGGATACCCTCTTTTGTATTCTCTAGTAAAGCTTTACGATAATTTTCTAGTCGTCCAGAGAGGTCTTCAAAGCCGCGAGTAATTGCAGCATCGCGTCCTACCCTAGTATACAATGTCCCAATTTCTGCACGTACCGCATCGCTAAATAGCGGTAGATTTACAGCCTCAGGAATGTGTGCATGCGCGAATTCTTTGGGAGAACGAACGTCAATAATGTTGCCAGCATTTCGTAGATTGAGGAATGTCGCAACGGAAACTCGCACCACTGGCATTTCTCCTATTCTTTAGCATGCCAAACCAACGCACCGATGTCTACCGATCCATCAACGTGAATTCGTTTTCTACCACTTATATCGCATGGCACTTTGATGCCCTGAATATAAAGATTGAGTGCTCTACCTCGCGCTGGACTCGTTTCCTTAAGATCAAACCCCATACGATTCGCTACCTCAAATTGCGGATCGCTGTTCTCTACTCGCTCCCAAAGTAGCGCTTCAGCAGGTTCTTTACTCTGTTTTATGACCGAATATCTTGCGGTAATTCGGGAAACACTCTTAGCTCTGTTGCTTAAATAGATCTCGTCGGAATAATTACCCCAGAGAATCGAATTCGTAATCTCAAGTTCATTGTTCGTCGGGGCTGGGGGAGCATCCAATACAAGAAGACTCCCGCGTCTTCCTTGTCCGAAGCGCGTAGTACCACTCAATGTACAATGCGTGAGACGCAAGAGTCCACCACGGAGCGATATCGCTGCTCCCGTATTTTGCGCAAAGATCGAACCCTCTATCTCTAGACTAGAACACCGCAAGGCGATTGCATCTCGACTAGAGTTCGAAAATATACAATTCTCTAGTCTCGTAACCTCAAGAATAGAATCGGCTCGGAGAGCAGTTACCGCTGCACGAAATGTAGCATGACTGATAAAATGTGGACCGCTGCCAGGCATCAATCTCACCCCCAACCACTGACCAGGAGTATACTTATAAGCAGAATCCAACCTCATCCCTGCTAGGAGAACTCTTTGCCTTGTCGAGCCTTGTACGAATAGCGATCCATAGACTTTTAAATAGGCTTTTGGACGGAAATAGAGTTTCACACCCTCTGGTATTCTCAGTGTATAGCCCTTGGGTACAATAAGCGGGCGCTCTATCATATACGCACCGCTCTCTTGTTTCAGTTCGATATTTTGAAGGAGCGAATCCGCAGCAAGCGGTGTATAGGGAAGCCCCCACGCTCGTAGTATCACCTGTTTTACTCGCCCGCCCGCAGCATGCACTCGGATTTCTCCGTCCTCCTGCACAGATTTCGTACCTATAACTTCAGGACGCAAACGAACTACGAGTGTAAGGCTATCACGCCCAGCAATCCGTAAATTCGTAACCTCGTTTGCTGCTTTACCATCTAACAAAAGAGTGTAGGTTGAGTTGCTCGCTGCAGCTAGTTCTATTTTAGGGATTCTGACCCCCGATTTGCTCTTATTATATATTCTTAAAAATTGCGTGGGAGAAACCTCTGCAGCAAATACGCTATCGAAACGAAGAGTATCTCGCGAGAATTGGATATCATCTGCCAGTGCTAGACTTTCTTCTTTTTCCGAACAAGAATACTGAACTAGAGTCAACAATACACTAGAGAAAATACAAAAGAGCTTACAGAATGTAGTCTGCAAGCTCTTAGATCTCATTACCATAAAGTCCGAATTTAGTGATATGCGACCGCTCTTCCTAAAATGGTAGATCGGGATCGGCAGGGAGACCTCCAGAGAGGTCGTCTTGCTCCTCGCTACTTGTATCGGCATATGCAACAGCCTGCTGCTGCGATATGGGCTGTTGATTTATTACAACTTGCTGGGGAGCTGCCGACTGCTGAATAGGAGTAACTGGAGTGCCTCCCATTGCTACGGGTTGCTGAGGTGCAACTCCAGTTGCGGTACTCACCGTTATACGCCAAGCTCGGAGGCTGGTGTACCAGCGTCCTCCATACTCTCTCGAAGCAACATCGAAAGAAACCACTACAGGCGTCCCCTTCTGGAGAGTGGTGAGTATAGTAAGTTGCTCTACCTCCCATACATCAAAAGAAACAAAATAGGGATATCGCCCTGACACTTCTATCACAAAACTCTGTCGCTGCCAATGTCCACGCTGTCCCTCGCCTTCTTGCATAGGGAGAATTTCGTGTACTACGCCTGCAATCGAAAAAGTACTACTATTTCCTTCTGGCATCTTATTGGTGTTGCGCCTTTGCAGCCATTTTCTTCATATAATCCTCAATATCAGCAGGAGTCATCACCTTCACCAACTCCACATCGAATACGAGAGTCGAATTACTCGGAATCCGATCGCGCCCACGAGCGCCGTATGCTAAGTTAGCAGGGATATATAAAATTGCTTTTGTACCTTCCTTCAACTTTGGAATCCCGATGGTCCAACCCTGAATAACGCGTCTGAGATCGATCAAAACGGGCTCATCTGGATTCTGATCGAACATCTCGCCATTGATAAAGCTCCCTTTGTAATTGATTAATACTGTGCTCGTATCTGCAGGCTGGACTCCTATCCCCTCCTGCAAAATCTTATAGTAAAGCCCCGTAGAATCTGCAATAACACCATCGAGCTTAGCAATGGAATCGAAAAAGCGTTTACCCTTCTCTTCATTCATAGCAGCCTGCGCTTCACGATGAAGAGTCAAGTAGTTTTGCATGACATTCATGACCTCTTGCTCGTCCATTTTGGGGTGCTTTTTGATTGCATCCATTAGCCCCTCACGGAAATCGTCTTCTTGCAAAGGGATCTCTTCTGTTGCGATATATTGCCCAGCCGAGAGACCGAGTGCATAGCTCAACTTCTTGTAATCAATATTCTTCAAAGCCTCAGAAGAGGCTACCGTAGAGTTTCCCGCAACTCCTTCAGGAGCACTCGCTCCGCCATTACAACTCGCAAAAAAGCCCCCGACCAACATCGCAAAAAGCGAGGGTATAGCAACTTTAACAATCCCCCTCATTAGACTACCTCAATTTTAATTGTTCTGCACAAATGTGACCCCGGCGGGATTCAAACCCACGACCTTCAGAACCGGAATCTGACGTTCTATTCAGCTGAACTACGGGGCCTTTGGTCACACCAACCGAACAAAGGTAGCGCTTTTTGCAATTTTGTGTGGAAAAAGTACGCCAAAGGTATGTATACCAAACTCAGGAAACAACAAACAGTATCCCGTCCAAACTGATATTGCAGTCTTTTTATTGATAAGCGCCCATTGGTTTGCAAAAAAAACGAGTCAAAGAGGATGATAAGAGTATATTCTTATTAACTATGTACTCTTTGATCTTCACAACAAGAAGTCTAACACTTCATTCGTTTTGAGACTTCCGTGGGGACTAACAATAATATTTAGACTGCCTCTATCTTTTAGGTCTGTTTTTTTTCTGATTTTTGCAGAGATTTTTCGTAAACTAATCAATTATCATGGTAAGAAAAATGTTGAATTATGCTGCTATAATCGCATTCCTACTCTTGTATGTGGGGATATTGCACGCAGCGGATCGCCCGATGAAGCTCCTTGTCCAAAGTAAAGAGAACGCTGGCGAAACAGTGCTCGTCTTCCCTTTTGAGTCTAATAACCAGGAGTATACTGTAAAGTATCGGAAGGAAGGCACAACGAATTGGACTGAAGCAAAAGGCACTAGACCCTTCTCAGTAAATGTGGAACAAGGGAAATACGAGGTAGAAGTAGGTCCCGCAAATATTGTAAGTGCGCACTTCGAAGCTCGTCCGTATAATGCAGACGAAACGCTACTAGAAATTCAGCAATGGGGTACAATAGCGTGGGAGAGCATGGCGGGGACTTTTTCGAACTGCTACAATATGAATATTACGGCAACCGACACTCCTAATTTGCAGAAAGTTACTTCCTGCTACGAAATGTTTTCTAGATGCAAAAAGCTTAATAGCGCAAATCTAAGCAACTGGGACGTGTCACATGTGGAGGAAATGAGCAAAATGTTCTATGATTGTATAGAGTTTAATCAGCCTCTTAACTGGGATGTGAGCAATGTCGTGAACATGTACAATATATTCAGTGGAGCTAAAAATTTTAACCAATCGCTAGCAAACTGGACACTCGCAGGTTGCCATATAATCTCTCTAGATGGTGCTGGTATTAGCGACGAGAATTACCAAGCCTCGCTCCGTGGTTGGGCGCAAAATTCGAAAACAGGAAACAATACAAAAGTCTTTTGCGATGGGCTTTGTTTCGGTCCTGCTAAGGATGCTCGTAATACCCTTATCAATTCTAAACAGTGGGACTTTAGAGGAGACTACGAAAAGCTCGGGACGCCCAAGGGCGATAAACCTTTTATTTTCGAAATTGAGGTTTGGGATGAGGAGAACATTAAAAGTATCGATCTCCCCCTCGGTGGCAAAAACTGGAGCTTTACCTACCAAAAAGAGGGTAGCGCTGTACAAACCGTACAGAATGCTGGAAACAAACCCAGCATACCTGTAGAGAAAAACACAAAATACACCATAACGGTAAAACCTCAAGGCGTTGCATGGTGCAGTTTTGCACGAAGTGGGGGCTACAGCTTGAAAAGCATTAAGCAGTTTGGCGATGTACAATGGGTATCGCTTCATGGCTTTTTATATAGACAATCGAATGTCGTTTTTGATGCCAATGCTGGTGCTCCCGATCTAAGCTTACCAGCAGATTGTAGTGCTATGTTCTACGGAGCGAAAAAGATTAGTGGTTTGGATCTTTCAAAATGGGATGTAAGCAAGGTTGAGAACTTAGAGGACGTATTACAAAGCTGCGAATTCGATTTCGATATTAGCAACTGGAAACTCTATGCTTGCAAAAAGATCGGTATTGGCGATAACTTTTTAAGCCAAGCGAACTACGACAAAGCACTCAAGGCTTGGGCAGACGATCCAAATACAAACAATGGGGTAGTGCTAAATGCCGACAAGTGTACCTACAGCAAAGCGACTGAAGTGTATCGCAACAAACTCATTAACGACAAGAACTGGGTAATCAAAGGCGACCATCTCCCCCATTTTGTGCAGCTGATTAATCCGTATGAAATACCGCAGTTTAAAGAGCAGGTAAGTTTTCTAGAAATAGAACATGGCGGTTTAAAAGATGCTGAACAAGAACAATTGCGAACCACTCCCCCCACTGTTAGCCCTACAGGAGCAGCTGTAGTATCTCGGGAAGATGATTTTAAATGGAAAATTACTTTTAAACAAATTGGCACTATTACCGTCAAGATATCGGTTCCTGCCAATGGCGAGCATGAAGAACTTACCGATGAGCTCACGTTCACAATAAAAGAGGTTCCTGCAATAAAACTCTACGCAAATAACGAACTCGTAACGGGCAACGAAGTAAAAATCGCTGCAGGAACTAAACCGACATTTAGAGTTGAAACCGAACCGGTCAGCGAACTACATTTCAATTGGAAATTAGATCCCAGAGTACTCATAGGAACAGGTAATAATACTATGAACATTGCAGAACCCATGCGCGCTAAAGATTATACCCTGACCGTTACATGCCACTCAATTAGCACTCTGAAAAAAGAGGTTACGCTTAAGGTGAAAGATTTCCCAAAAGTTGTGATCGCAGGCGAGAGCAAGATAAAACTCTACCTCAACGGCGAGGAGTCGGAAAAGACTCACACCTTTACTGCAAAAGTAGAGCCTGTAACTGCACCTCAAGGCGTTCAGTTTGAAGTCGTTACACCCAATGACGGTAGCTTCGAAGTAACCTCAGATGGCAAGGTTACAGCCAAAAAAATAGGGAATGGTAAAATAAGAGTGAAAGCCCAAAATGATCCCGAAACAATCCCAGCATTCTGCGAAGTAACGGTAACGAACCGCCTCAAGAGCATCTCTATCGAAAGCTCTAGCCATACCATCATGGCGGGCACTCCCCAAACTCTTGAAATAAAGAAAGGAGAACAAGTGAAGCTCAGCATTGCTTTTGATCCTGATCAAGTAGATAACAAGAACTTTACTTGGGCAATTACTCCTAATACCCCCGGGGCTGTAACCATGCAAACTCTCGCTGCTGACGAGACTGGCTTTACTTTCAACCAAAAGGGCGAGTTTACACTTACGGCTACGGCGGAGGCAGATAACAACCCCACAGCAAGCTTGAAGGTTACCGTAAAAAATCCTGCAACAGCACTTGATATTTACGACGAGGCTGCCCCTGCGATAAGTTTAGCTGGAAAAACAGTACAAATGAAGGTGGGCGACAAGAAGACTGTAAAAATTAAGCTCCTACCTGAAGATGCAGACACGCGAAACGATCTCGAACTCGTTTGTACTGACGCCGCTAGCAAAATTTCCATCAATAGTACTACGGGCGAGATTGAGGTGCTCAATACTGCGCAAGTGGGCGATATGATAAAAATCACAGCTCGCACTGCCAATGACCCAAAACTCACCGAGGTACACTTTACGATAAAAGTGGTATCAGATATTATCTATGCAGCAGGCATAACCACCGAACCGAAAGGCAATATTACCCTTCGTGTAGGAGACGAAGTTACATTTACTGCAAAAGTAACCCCAGACGGCGCAGATCAAACGGTAGGATGGGTTGTAACACCCAATAATGGAACTCTAGAGATTGACGGGAATGGTAAAGCAACTGCTAAGAAAGTGGGTTTCGTAACGGTAAAGGCTGTAACAACCAATAATATTGAATCCGATCCCATTAACATAACCATCGAAGCTAAACCTGAGCTAACAGGCATTGCGTTCGTAAATCCAGCTAAGGAGGTAAAAGTGGGTGCTACCGAAGTATTTACAATACAATTTACCCCAAGCGAAGGCATAAACAAAGAACTAGATGTTACCCTTGAACCCAAAGGCTTCCTCTCGCTCGTGAGTGTGGCGGATGGTAAGATC
>CBDEMG010000067.1:0-11043 GCA_965240855.1 uncultured Bacteroidia bacterium
CTACTCCATTTTTTTTATTAACTTATTGGGTATCTTGCAATTAAAATTTTCAAAAAAAATGCGCTTACCCTAATTTCTAAGTGCTAGTTTTGCTCTTTTTACTCTAAAATCCCACCTCGCGAGACTACTTATTATTACCTCATAAAAGATCGATTGGGCTTACTCTCTATTCAGAATAATACAAAGTACATCCTGCAAAACTACAGCATCGCGAGATTAGTACAACAATAAGAGAGGTATTTATTTTTCGTAATCATGACACTGTAAATTCGTTAATAACAGACTAATATATAACGTCTCTATACCTCCTAAATACCAATATATGAAGATTATCTAACAACCGTTTCTCCTTTATTTATCAATAAAAAAGGCGAGCTCTTTACGCTCGCCTTCATTTCGCACATACCCCCTCTTTTTCTACTCCACGCTATAATCTTGTTTTGAAGCACGTACATAAGTACGATAACGCCACTTCGCATTCTCCTCTGCTGCACGGAACAGTTCTTCTGCTTCTCCAGGGAACGTCTGAACTAACGAACTGAAACGCACCTCTCCCTTCAAGAAGTCTTGAAATTTATCCCAACTCGGAGTCTTCGAATCTAAGATAAACGGATTCTTACCTTCTGCTTCCAACAACGGATTGTGGCGATACAAATGCCAGTATCCACACTCTACAGCCTTCTTTTCCTCTTGTTGCGTGTCTGTCAAACCTATCTTTAATCCATGATTTATACAAGGTGCATAAGCAATGATCAATGAAGGACCCGGATATGCCTCTGCCTCCTTCAATGCTTTGAAATACTGACTCTGATCTGCGCCCATCGCCACCTGAGCTACGTACACATAACCATAACTCATTGCCATCATTCCAAGATCTTTTTTCCGTACTCGCTTTCCTGCCGCTGCAAACTTCGCCACTGCAGCAACGGGTGTCGATTTCGATGCCTGTCCACCTGTATTTGAATAAACCTCTGTGTCTAATACCAAGACATTAATATCTGCACCCGAGGCTAATACATGATCCAAACCACCATACCCGATATCATACGCCCAACCATCTCCACCAAATACCCAGAAGGACTTCTTGCTAAAGTACTGCTGCAAGCCTAACAACTCTTTGGCGGCATCACTGTTTTCTTTAGTTAGAGCTGCTACTAATCGCTCTGCAACAGAGATACTTTCCATTGCATTGTCTTGCTTTTCTAGCCACTCATTCAACACATTCTTTGTCTCCGCACTTATCTCTCCTCCTACTAACAAGCCTCTTGCCTTCTCTGCTATTCTTAATCGCAAGTGTTCCACTCCCGTTGCGATTCCTAGACCAAACTCCGCATTATCTTCAAACAACGAATTCGCCCAAGCCACTCCACGTCCTTGCTCATTCGTACAATACGGCGAAGAGGGCGAAGATCCCCCATAAATAGACGAACAGCCTGTCGCATTCGCTACTATCATCCTATCTCCAAACAACTGTGTAATTGTCTTTATATAAGGCGTCTCTCCACAACCTGCGCATGCACCAGAGAATTCAAACAACGGACGTGCAAACTGACTATTTTTCACATTTGCATATTTATCTACAACATTCTTATAGCCAACCTTCGTCTCTAAGTATTCCCAATTCGCTATCTCTTTATTTTGCGTCTCGGTCAGTTTCATTACCAAAGCCTTAGATTTCGGAGCAGGACATACTGCTACACAATTCCCACACCCCGTACAATCTAAAACGCTTACCTGAATGCGGAACTTATAATCTTTCAATGCTCCACCTTTACCATCCAACAACGAAACCCCAGATGCCAAGCCTTTCACATCTTCTGTATTCAACAAAAATGGTCGTATCGCTGCATGAGGACAAACATACGCACACTGGTTGCACTGAATACAATATTCAGACTCCCACTCGGGTACCATGCTAGCCACTCCACGCTTTTCCCAACGAGTTGTCCCACTCGGCAGTGTACCATCCTCGCGACCAACGAATGCACTAACAGGCAAATCATCTCCGATCTGATTATTCATTGGCACCATTACATTATTTACAAAATCCGGAGCTCCTTCTAAGTAGATCCCCTTCTCTGCCGTCAAATCTGCCCACGAAGCTGGGACTTTTACTTCATGAACATCACCTCCGCGATCTACTGCAGAACAGTTCTTATTTACAACCTCTACGCCCTTTTTACCAAACGTCTTCTCTACGAAATGCTTCATTTCTCGCACCGCCTGATCATAAGGGATCACATTTGAAATCTTGAAGAAGGCTGCTTGCATTATCGTATTTGTCCGATTACCTAGCCCAATCTCCCTTGCTATCGTCGTTGCGTCTATCGTATAAAGGCGAACCTTCTTTTGTGCCAATACACGCTTAACACTATTAGGTAAATGTGTCTCTAATTCCTGTTCATTCCACGAACAATTCAACAAAAACGCCCCTCCCTGGCGTATGCCTCGCAACATATCATAACGTTGCAAGTATGAAGGAACATGACACGCTACAAAATCTGGAGTTGTCACCAAGTAAGGCGAACGTATCGGAGTATCGCCAAAACGAAGATGGGAGGTCGTAATTCCTCCAGATTTCTTTGAATCATAAGCAAAATACGCCTGACAATATTTGTCTGTCGTCTCTCCTATTATTTTTATAGAATTCTTATTTGCTCCCACTGTCCCATCTGAGCCCAAGCCATAGAACTTACCCTGAAATGTACTCGAGGGCGCTAAATTCACCTCATCTCCCACATGCAACGAATGATAGGTTACATCATCTACTATACCTACCGTAAAACCATTCTTCGGTTCTTGTTGCAATAAATTATCATAAACCGCTATGATCTGAGCTGGTGTTGTGTCCTTCGAACTTAAACCATATCTACCTCCATACACCTCTGGTGCTCCTTCGCGCCCATAATACACATTACGCACATCCAAATACAACGGCTCTCCTAATGCCCCAGATTCCTTTGTGCGATCTAACACCGCAACTCTACGCACACTCTTTGGCATTGCTGCTATAAAGTGTGAAACTGAGAATGGACGGAATAATCGAACTATCAACAAACCAACCTTACGTCCCTGAGATCGCAGATGATCCACCACCTCACGCGCGGTCTCAGCTACACTTCCCATTACAACAACAACCTCTGTAGCCTCTGTATCTCCATAATAATCGAACAAATTATACTTACGCCCCGTTATTTTCGCTAGCTCTCCCATATAGTGCTCTACAACCTCTGGTACGCGCAAATAATACGGATTACTTGCCTCTCTATTCTGAAAATAAACATCTGGGTTTTGTGCTGTGCCGCGCGTCACAGGATGTTCGTTCGAGAGTGCTCGCTCTCTAAACTCCTGCAAAGCCTTCATATCTATCAAACCGCGCAAAGCTTCCGTATCCAGCGCTTCTATCTTCTGTATCTCATGCGAAGTCCGAAATCCATCAAAAAAATGAAGAAAAGGTACGCGAGCTCGCAATGCTGATAAATGCGCGACTGCGGCCAAATCCATCACCTCTTGTACACTCCCTGTCGATAGCATCGCAAAACCACTCCCCCTCGTCGACATCACATCACTATGATCGCCAAAGATCGAAAGCGCATGCGTAGCTAATGTACGTGCCGATACATGAAAGACCGCTGGCAACAACTCGCCTGCCATCTTATACATATTCGGAATCATCAGCAACAAGCCCTGCGAAGCAGTATACGTTGTCGTTAACGCACCAGATTGCAACGATCCATGCACGGCCCCTGCTGCTCCAGCCTCACTCTGCATTTCCAATACACGCACTCGTTCGCCAAACAAATTCTGTTTGCCATTGGCCGACCACTCATCTACCAACTCTGCCATTGTAGACGACGGCGTTATCGGGTATATCGCCGCTACCTCACTAAACATATACGAGACAAAAGCTGCTGCATAATTCCCATCACACGTCACATACTCTTTCTTCTTTACCATGGTTTCTTGTCTATTTTTCTACTTTAATTCTACATCCTACGCCTCTTTCCCCTTCATAACAACAAAAATAAGTCTTCGTTTACTATAATTACTTCTTTTATTCCTATTTGTAACCTCTCTAATTCTACGTAAAAACTTCTATCCTCGCTCTTCAACCATACAAGCATCATCATCTTTTCTTTTAGGCTTGCATATACGATCCATTATCGACCTCCCTTTATCTTTAATTCTACCATCCAAGATACTAAGATATCTCACAATCAGAATATTATAAAATCATAGCCTACTCAACTCTCTTCTAAAAACACATCGCATACTGAAAACTTTTCTAATACTATTATTTTTGTGCACTAAATTCCTACTTACATGAACAAATTTTTGACTGAAGACGAACTACAACGTCGTTCCAAAATCCTCGATGTTGCCTGGACCTTGATGACTCAAAAAGGTATTAAAGCAGTCACCATGGATGATCTCACAAAAGAGCTCTCCATGTCCAAACGAACTCTCTACGAAATTTTTAACGACAAAAAAGAAATCGTACGGGCTCTCCTCCTAGAAGTAAGCTTCCCTGCCAAAGCGAAAATCCTCGAAGGCGAATTGGATGCTCTAGAAACACTTCTACGTATGATGCAAGAAGGTTGGAAAGCATTCAAGGCCGTTGCACCTATCTTCTTCATAGATATGAAGAAATATTATGCCGACCTTTGGCACGAGATGATTATGCTCGTACAAGAAAAACATCGAAAATTCCTACAACAACTCCTCAAAAAGGGTATTAAAGAACATGTCTTCCGCGAAAATATCGACACAAACGCGACTGCCTTCATCCTCGTCGAAAGCTCTTCTTGGATTATGCACTATCAAACGGTTTCCTCGTCTCCATTCAGCCAAGACCTACTCCTCGGACAATTCCATGCACTGCTCATTTATGGCATCATCACTGCCGAACAAAACCAACGCGTCTCACACTTCCTAGATACTGAAATGAATATCACTAATGCGTAAACTCTGCCTTATCGTCCTACTATACGCCTCCACTCTTCTACTCCTAACCCTTAAACTCAAAGCGGCAGATTCCATACACCTAACACTTAATAGTGCTTTACTTCGTCTCGACTCCAGCAATCTCTCCCTTCAGGAGGTAAATGCAGCCATTCTACAAACGAAAGCAGCAAAACGCGAACGACAAAGTGCACTACTCCCAACCATTGAAGCTAATGCTACATACAACCACTACCTCAAAAAACCTGTCATATTCCTACCCAAAGGTTCGCCCTTTGGCAACTTCCTTGAACTCGGATCTGATAATAGCTACCAAGCCTCAATTAATGCCACGCTCCCTCTTTTGGCAATTCCTCTATATCGCAACCTTGCCCTCTGTAATATGGATATCCTCCTAGCCCAAGAGACAAAACGTAATACACGTCTAAAACTACGCGCCGATCTCCGTATTGCCTTTGCAAACTGTCTCCTTACTCACCTCGCTAGGAGAGTTGTCGAACAGAATCTCGCCACAGCAGAAGCAACTCTCTCCAACATCATAAACCTAACGACACGAGGTCTTAGCTCACAGTACGATCTTCTTCGCGCTCAAGTCCAAGTAAGTAATATCAAACCACTCGTCATTCAAGCAAAACAAAACGAAACAGTCGCTCTCGCCTCGTTACGCACTCTCATCGGGCTTCCAGATTCCGTACACATCCTACTAGATAACTCCCTAGAAGAGCTCATCGCTTCCACCACTCCCCATCCTACCAACAAACATCCTTTCACAGAGAATCCTGATCTCAAACTAATCAAACTACAAGAAAAAAAATTAGAGATTCAAAAAAGTCTTATACGAGCCACGTACTTTCCTCAACTCGCTGCCTTCGGTAACTACCAATGGCAAGCACAAGCCAACGATTTCCAATTTCACAAATACAATTGGGTCGCAACTGCTCTCATCGGTGTACAAATCAAGATCCCCATCTTCTCTGGGCTAGCCAAATTGCATCAAGAGCAACAAATCAAAATCGGAATTCAACGCACTATTCTTACATATTCCAACACCGAACAACAACTCCTTATCTTACAACAAAGTCTTGACGGACAACAAGAAGCACTACAAGAGTCTATTCTGTCTAGTCGCCAAGCCATGGAACTTGCTGAGAAAGCCATTAACATTGCTCGCACTAGATACAACACTGGCACTGGAACATTACTCGAACTCACAGATGCAACTGCAGCTCATATGCAAGCCGCCCTTAACTACTACAAAAATCTCTTCAATCTCTACAAAATCTCTGTAGAAAAAGACAAACTCACCGGACAAGAATAAGTTTCATTACACAAAGCAACTCTGTCCTAATTCTCATCTCACTACAAGACATGTATTACACGAAATTTATCCCCTTCATTCTTACCTTTACCGTCTTCACTCTACTCCTAACTGGGTGTCGCTCAAATACTAAGAAAAACGAATTTACCCAAGAGATTCTCTCTGTTCGTACAACTCTTGCTTCTTCCATGCTAATAGATGATACCGAAACCTATAGTGCTACCGTCGAACCCTACGAACAACATCATGTCTGCCCCGCAACGCCAGGAATCATCAATAAAATACTCGTAGACGTAAGCGACAATGTCACTACAAACGATCTACTCATCGAAATGGATCCTACACAACTACTCAATGCTCGCGTACAACTTGCAAACCTTGAAAAAGAATTTACTCGCATCGATACCCTCAAAACTATCGGCAGCGCTACACAACAACAATACGACCAGATAAAAACACAACTCGATATTGCAAAAGCCTCCCTTACAAACATCGAAAAGAATACCTATCTACGTGCACCAATCTCGGGCACAATCACTGGACGATACTACCAAGCAGGCGAGCTCTTTGCTATGTCTCCCACTCCCGAGTCTAATGGACGTACTGCCATTGTAACTATCATGAAAACGAATCCCTCCAAGGTCGTACTTAATATCCCCGAAAAACGACTTAATCGACTCCACATCGGACAGCAAGCTACAATACAACTTGATGCCTATCCTAACCGACAATTCTCTGGCGAAATTTTTCGTATTGCTCCCACCATACACCCACTCTCTCATACCGTAAAAGTCGAAATCCGCGTCCCAAATTACGATCAGATTCTCAAACCTGGAATGTTCGCCCGTGCCACACTACACTTCGGCGAATGTCTTCGCACTGTTGTACCCGACCTCGCTATAGTACATCAACGAGGCTCGAACCAACGAGCTGTATTTATAGTAAATAACGGAAAAGCGAGACGAGTTGTCGTTAAAACGGGAAATGAGAATAACGGGAACATAGAAATCTTGGACGGTGTAAAACCAAAGGACTCCATCATTATTTCCAACCTCCGTTACCTACAGGATGGATATCCCATACAAATAGCAAAATAAAGAGGTGCTCCGCATTTCATCTCCTACATTAACTACAACTCAAGCACGTCTTTCTTAGCATGAAATTGTACGAAATCGCTGTAAAGAAACCCATCTCTACCCTACTACTCTTTATCGCTATCATCATTTTTGGACTCTTTGCATACCATCGTCTCGCCATCGATCTATATCCCGAGATTGACCCTCCTTATATCTCCATCTTCACTTTCTATCAAGGAGCAAATGCAGAAGATATCGAAACAAACGTAAGCCGTCTCCTAGAGGATAACCTCAATACCGTCGCTAACCTGAAGAAACTCACTTCGAAATCGTACGAGAACTATTCTCTTCTCGTACTCGAGTTCGAATGGGGGGCAAACCTCGACGAAGCAACCAATAGTATACGCGATGCTCTCAATCGAATTGTAAAACGTCTTCCCGATGGTGTCGAAACTCCCATTATCTTCAAGTTCAACACCAATATGATCCCTATCCTCGAATTCTCCGTCACGGCAAAGGAAAGTACACCTGTACTGGCAGAAATTATCGAGGATATCGTCGTAAATCCCCTCAATCGCATCGAAGGCATTGGCGCTATCACTATCAGCGGCGGCGAAAAGCGTGAAATTATGGTCGATATTGATCCCAAACGGCTCGAAGGATACAATCTCACCATCGAACAAATAGGCAAAGCTATCGCCAGCGAAAACCTCAACCTCCCTGCAGGTACACTCTCTACAGGCAATATGAGTATCCCCCTGAGGATACAAGGAGAACTCGATGCTAGCGAAAGACTCAACCATATTATCGTCGGCGAATTTCAAGGGCGTAGTATTCATCTTGATGATGTCGCTCACGTCAACGACTCGCTTGCCGAAGAAACTCTCATCGCTAGGCGGAATGGAGATCGCGCTCTACGCTTCTCTATCCAAAAACAATCTGGTGCAAATGCAGTCAAAGTTGTCAAAGAGGTTATGAAAATGCTCCCCGAACTGCAACGCAACTTGCCACAAGATGTACAGATCGCCACTCTCTTTAATACCTCCGAATTTATCGAATATAGCATCAATTCACTGGCCGAAACTGTACTCTATGCTGCCCTCTTTGTTATACTCGTCATCCTCTTTTTTCTTGGACGTTGGCGAGCAACATTCATTATCGTCCTCACCATCCCCGTCTCTCTCATTGCTGCTTTTATCTACCTCTTTATCTCTGGGAATTCTATCAATATCATCTCTCTAAGCTCTCTTTCCATCGCTATTGGTATGGTCGTAGACGATGCCATCGTCGTCCTTGAAAATATTACCACACACATCGAACGTGGGAGTTCGCCTCGCGAAGCTGCGATCTATGGCACAAACGAAGTAGCTCTCTCCGTCATTGCAGCCACTCTTACTGTTGTTGCCGTCTTCCTCCCCCTAACAATGATTAAGGGTCTGAGCGGAATCATGTTTCGACAACTCGGAGCTAGTGTAACTATCGTTATTGTCGTCTCTGTGCTTGCTGCGCTTACGCTCACTCCTATGCTCGCCTCGCGGATTCTACGGTTAAGACCTAAAAAGTCGCCTTCTAAATTCAACTGTATTCAACGGTATATAAAGCGTATACTACAATACCTAGACCTCTTCTATGCGCAAGCTCTTACTTGGACAACAAGACACCGCGCACTTGTCATCTCCTCTATGACGCTAATTTTCTTCGGTTCCATTGCACTCATCCCCCTCCTACGAACCGAATTTATGCCACAAGCCGATAACTCCCGAATCAGCATCACAGCAAAACTTGCCACCAGCGTACGAGTACAGTACACTGAACATATTGTCGACTCTATTGAAAAGGTCCTCAATACCCATGTCCCAGAAATTTCTCTCCTAGCCTCCAGCTATGGATCTGCTAGTAGCGATAATCTCTATGCAGCATTCCAAGGAAGTGGTAATAATGTTATTCACCTCGATCTAAGGCTTGTTAAGCCCAAATTCCGCAATCGTAGTATGTTCACCATTTCCGATTCCGTGCGAAATCTCTTAAAACGAATTCCCGAAATTGAAATGCTCACAGTAACTCCAGGAGGTAACCAAGGCAATATTGGGGGAGCTCCTACAATTGATATCAACATCTTCGGTTACAACCTCGAGCAAACAACTGCGATCGCTGAAGATCTAGCACAAGCCATTCGTACTATACCTGGCACGCGAGATGTACAGATCAAACGCGATCCCTACAAACAGGAATACAACATCCAGTTCGATCGCGAAAAACTTGCTCTCCAAGGACTCAATACCGCTACCGCAGCACAATTCGTTCGCAATCGCATCAACGGACTCGTTGCGTCAAAATACAGAGAAGCTGGAAAAGAATACGACATCCGCATCCGCTACGCAAAAGAGTTTCGCGAATCTCTCGAAGCTATCAAAAATATTACTCTCTATACACCAACAGGATTACCTTTCAAACTTAACGAGACTGCCAAAATTTCCCAATTCTACGCACCGCCCTTCATTAGTCGCGAAAATCGCCAACGCGTTGTTACCATATCCACGGGGATGCAAAATGCTTCTTTAACCAAAATTGTTGATGCTATATGGTCTGAAGTGCATAAGATGGAGATCCCCAGCGATGTGTCCATCGGAGTCGGTGGCACTGCAAAAGAACAACAAGAGTCGCAAGGCGACATGGGGCTTCTTCTACTACTCGTACTACTGCTCGTCTATATTGTAATGGCTTCACAATTTGAATCATTCAAAGCTCCATTTATTATAATGCTCTCACTCCCATTTGCTTTCAGTGGAGTCATTCTTGCGCTTCTCATATCTGGCGAAGCTCTTAACCTCATTTCAATGATAGGAGCTATCATGCTAGTCGGGATCGCTGTAAAAAACGGAATTGTGCTCGTCGATTATACTAATCTCCTTCGCGAGCGTGGCTATACTACTCTCCGAGCCGTTATCGAGGGGGGAAAATCGCGACTCCGCCCTGTCCTCATGACCTCTCTTACCACAATTCTCGGGATGCTCCCTCTTGCTCTCAGCACTGGAGAAGGTGCTGAAGTTTGGAGACCTATGGGGATTGCTGTTATTGGTGGTCTTACATTCTCAACACTACTTACACTACTCATTATCCCTGCCGTATATGCAACATTTGCCGCTCAGAATATCCGTAAAATTCGCCACAAACAACTCTATAAATCCAAGTAAATAAATGAAAGCCGTCTTTATTATTTACAATCAATCCATCATAGATCATCTACTCAGACTCCTAGATAGGCTCTCTCTTCGCGGTTATACTCAATGGGAACAAGTAAAAGGTATTGGGAGTAGATACGGGCAACCACACTTAGGAACCCATACGTGGCCTGCTATAAACAATGCTATGCTCGTCGTATGCGACGAAGAAAAAGCGCAGTTGATACTGCAAGAATTGAAGGTAATTGATACTCAAGCGCCCGAGCAAGGACTACGAGCCTTCTCTTGGGATGTACAGACGTGGTCGGATTAATTCCAATTTTTCTCGTTCTAAAAATACTCCGAACCTATACTCTACTCCTCTCCCCGTATCTTTGTCACCCAACCTCCGATGTTTCGCTTCACGGGGTCAAAGTTTACACCAATTCCGATAACTCGTTTCCCGCATTTCTGGTAGGGTGTGGCGTAACCTTTCGTCGCTATCTGGGCAAGTGCTTCCTCGGGA
>CBDEMG010000068.1:0-3850 GCA_965240855.1 uncultured Bacteroidia bacterium
GTACGTTGTCAAACAAAAGTGCACAACTGCAAATGTAGTTATTTACTCTGCTATTTCATTGTTTTATTATCAAAAATTCTTTTGTTGATTGAATTATGATAAGGAGCTAAAGCTTTAATTTCGCGCAATTAGCAGGTACTAGATGAATTTTAGGTATAAGACTGGAGAGTATCCTATTAGTCCGATACTCCTACTTCTTATCAATGAGTTCACCTACCTCTAGGAATAAAAGATTTGCGTATTTTTGTTGTTCACAAAATAATTTTACCTCCTCTGAACAAAATAATACTCCAGAGCCTTTGAGATAAAAGAACCCAACACCATCTAATGACTTGTTCGAAATAAATAGTCCTTTTCCCTTAGTACGAGGAATGATACTTCCACCTCTTAGTTCAGCAATTCCTTCTATAGTAATCATACCTCGATCGTTTATCCGAAAAGTACTTTGAGGTAAAGCATCAGCTTCAACAGAGGATGATAACACGCATAAAGGGGGAGGAGCCTGTGGTAACCACTTTAATCGTTGAGGGTGTTTCGATTGTAATTCTTTTTCTGTAGGAATTATTTCAATAGGGTGAGCTGATAATTCTGCAAAATGAGTTCTTAAGTCAAGGTAAACTTTTTCTCGACAAACTGGAACACCGTAACAGAAAACAAAGTCTCCTACCTCACGCCCTCCTCCTCCCCAGTCTTCCCAGTTTGCACTCAATGGGTTTGAAGGGGAGAAGTCAAGAGGTCTTAGCATAGCATACTTACTCCCTGAAGATTGACTTGCAAGTCTATATATTCTCATTTTTTTCTCATATCCAGGTTTATACTTGTCTATTCCAAATTCTTTTGTCAACTTATCTCGAATTGCAAGAATATCTTGCTTTGTCCACTTCGTTTTATCTGGGTCTAATAAAGCTAATTCTTCTCTGTATTTTCCACTAGAAAGTGCAACACTACAGCCTTAAATTTAGATAAAATACTTCGTGAGGCGTACGGTAGCCTCACTACCAGAGACTCCTAGGCTCAAGTCCATCTCCATGTCCCCCATACGCCCCTGCTCGATCGATGATTTCTGGTCGATCGAGAATGCTCTTATACCGCCCTCGCTTCTTGCTATTGCAAGGGACGAGAGCCGCTTGCGACGATACTTCAGACCGTGCCGACAGTAGCTATATAAATCCCCACCACTACGCTTGTCGGTGTCTAGCCAATTGTAGATCGTAGTCTTACCCACCATCGCTATCCCATCCAGACGAAGATGACCCGAGATCTGCTCGGGAGACCATTGTTCCTGCTGAAGCAGGCTGCCCACACGCTCCTGAAGAGTGCGAGTGAAGCGGCGGGGATGCTGTCGCCAAGCAACTCGCTCGTCAGCGAGCATCTGTGCGTGCTGGGCGCTATAACCACGCTTGTGACTATTGCGACGGAGCTCACGACTAACCGTGCTAACATGCACCTCAATAGTGCGGGCGATAGAACGAAGGGAGCGACCCTGTTTGTGGAGCTGAGCAATTGTGTACCTTTGCTCGCGATTCAATTGGTGGTAAGTCATTGCAACCTTTAATATACGACCATTGGATCATACAGCCAGTGAGCTCCTTGCCCGGTGGCTGTCCTTTTATCCCGACTGTTGCACTTGCGGGTGGAATGTGCACACCTACCACGGGGGCGAGCTGTTTGCTAATCGGCAAACAAGCCATCCCCGACAAACCCAAAGCCTCCAAAGCTGGCAAATAGGCGGCAACAATGCCCGAAGTCAAAGCTCCAGACAGAGCCATCGCTGCCTTAATGCCCGTATCTACAGCACTGATACTAGGGGACACACCTTGAGAGGCATTCTGAGCAGTATTGCCCATAATGCCCTTATACTGGCTCACAACATTCAGCTCTAACTGAACTTGAAGCTGGTCAAAGTAGCTACCGCTAGTATATTCGGGGGGTGTAGACATAGGATATAAAATAGCTATGATAACAAACTAGGAGGCCGTATTGCCGTAATTCAAATTCTATAAAGTAGTACTCATTTTTTTTATTATCACCTTGTCGTTCTAGAAAGTCGCAATTTTACTACTCTCCATACTTCTTCACTTAAGATCGTCATTCTCTATTTTACGAATAACAAAACTCTTACCTTCTTTATTTAAGGAGTACAATTCATCTAGGTGGATATGATATGTCATATCCACCTCCTCCATTTTAGCTATACCTAAGATGCTCCTTGCTAGAAGTTGTAATCCGATTTCATTACCCAAAATTTCAATCTCACCTCCTATAGGTGAGATCTGAAAGGAAAGATAACAACCTGACTTGGGTGTAATATACGGGATCCCCTCTTCGTTATAGCGAACCGTTATGCTTCTTTTTTTCATCAATACTCCAATGCCTTTTTAAGAGCGTCTTGGACACGAGAATTCTGTGCTACTTTTTTAGGAAGTTTTTCTTGTGCCTGTCCAACAGTCAACCCTGATATGTTTATACACTGTTCTTTTTTTGTTCCCCGATTGATGTGTACATGGGAACCATGGCTATCAACATGTATTTCTACTTGATTGTGGGCAACCTTCTGCCTTGAGAATACCGTGACGCTAGAATTTACACCCTCACCTGTTTTTTACTCATATATATTAACCCCAACACGTCCAGCCAGCTATTGCTATCTTCTACATAGTTATGCAGTGCTAACGTTCCACTAGCAAATCGTATCGGGTCTTCGGAGATGTATCTTCCGAGCTCAGGTGCATAGTATCGGAATCTGTTGTATGCGAGTTCCGTCTCGTGGTCGTAGTATTGCCCTTGAAAGAGGAATGGTATTCGGATACGGTCGCTGTAGGGGGCATTCCTATTGTACACCTCCTCGAGTATCTTACCATTCATATCCAGCCTGCGACGCCAAACTGATACTAGTTACATATGACTCTATGAATAGACTCGGTCAGAGCTAGCCTTATTATTTGAGTTCTATACTTATAGTCTGAAAAGCGCTTGTCTGCTAGAGAGTACAGCTCATTTTCATCTCTACTCTTAGTGTGTCTCAGATAAATGATAAGTTTTGAAAGAAATGGGTATGTGAAAAATGAGTGATTCTTATCAATATACTCCAGCAAATCCACATTCATATTATAAATCATACATTGAGGACGTATAAAATACTCCTCAATAGCACAAATAACCTCTAAAACAGCAGATTCCAGTTCTTCCTTAGAGGAGTAAATAGAGGGGTAAATAGAAATATCCCCATCCCTAAACAAGCGTTTTCGGAGCAGAGAAGAAGAATACAGACTAAATACATAGGGATCAGAGGGACTATTTAAATTAAACAGTCGAATGCAGTCTGCTAGAATCCCTTCTTTTATTTCTAGCTCGAGGAATATCGTTGCCACTGCACCTACTCTTTTCATTTTTCCTCTTAGGTACTTAAGCCTGATTGCTTCATCTTCTGAGAATCCTATTGGATAAAGTCCAGTAATATGAGTTTTTACCCCTCCTACATCTTTGCAAATAGTTGAAAAATGATAAACACCTCTCAATGTTTCACTTTCATTTATATATGTATTGAAGAGTTTCTTTACCAAACTCTTGATATCTGTACTTCTCATTGCTTACTATTATACTTAATATACGGATGTTTTGCTAGCACCTCCACCACTTTTACTTGTATTGGCATGAGCATTTCGCCCTCGTCGATATGCTTGGGTACTTTTCTGATTCTCAGTTAGTCGGCCACTACCAAATTTCACTTCAAACACATGCACTTTACCATGCCCGTCTTCTGCAACAAAATCCGCAATGGTTCTTTTTCCGTTTACCATCATTTCTACTTGTTTTCGAATGTTTTTGAATCCACTTCGCTCCAAATCAT
>CBDEMG010000069.1:0-62222 GCA_965240855.1 uncultured Bacteroidia bacterium
GCCAAATCTACTAGCAAGCAAATAGCGGACGCGAGAAACTGGGCGATACAATATTTGCAGAGCTTGACAGATATAGAGGATATAACGGGTAACCATCCTTGCGGTAGTGCTTACGCACTCGAACTCGAACCAGCTGCGCTATCGAATTCCTTTACTTACCAAGGTGGAGAATGGCAGACAACTGTTAAGAGTACTAGCAATTGGAAGATAGATGAAACCACGCCATTACCCGATTGGATTAAGGTTGAGCCCAAAGAAGGGAATACGGGAGCGCAGGTAACTATTACGGTGTTAGCCAACAAGGATAACAAAATACGCCGCGCGGCAGTAACTTTTGTGCTTGCAAATGATGCAAATACAAAACAAGTTATGCTTCTAACACAAGAAAAACGCCCCGATCAGTATATTTTCGTTGAGCCCCTTAAAACTATATCTTCCCCACTGCAGGTGGAAAGAAGGAAACCAGATGCAGTAGAAGAGGCTCTATTTGCAGATGTAACCGTTTCGCCTAATCCGTTCCACGATCAGTTACGCATTATGAATGGTAATCTAGAAGGTGAATATATACTATTGAATGCACAAGGGGTGAAGGTTGCCTCGGGGTTGTTAGACATTTCTGAAACAATTGTAAACACCTCTAAGCTTTCTGCTGGTATTTATCTTTTGCAGTTAAATGCTGTGGGTGGAGCTACGAAGACGTATCGGGTGGTGAAATAGAGTCCTTACGATTTTGTAATCAATAAAACAGACATCTCTTATAAGCAAGGGGTGTCTGTTTTTTGTCCTAACACCAGAGCCTTAGCAGGTGGGTTATAACGCCAGACGGGGTCTTAGCAGACGGCGTGCGGCGCAAGGCGGTCAGAAGTGTATGAGAGGATTTTATGACGAGTGTGAATAAAATAATCGCATCTAAACCTATACAATGTGCGGAAGGGGCGCGAGGGGCAAATCAAGTTTCGCTCCTATAGTATTGATTGTAAGGTTATGATGTAGATCCTCACGATTTATATTTTGAGATAGCTTGGTTAACAAACTTTTCTTAGAAAAAATCCGTAAAACAGTTAGTTTTGCTACATGCAAACTAAAAGGTTCGCGAAAGCGTTTTCTTTATAGTAACTTGTGTGAATATGAAAAAAGGAGTGGTTCAATTTTTTACTATTACCATTGGTATATTTTCGTTTTTTATCTTCCCATCGTTTGATTTAAAGAAAGATCAACGTCTTTCTACTCACGATTTCCGCCTGCAAGGTCCTGTGAAATTAGTGTACGTAAATACCTTTCAGTTAGCTCAGAAGAACTCCGAAGAGCTTGATTTGCCAGTCTACTCCCTCTCTAAAATACAAGACGAGCTTAATGATATACCTGAACCCGATGTGTGGTTTATGAATTATGGTAAGACCTCCTTGCAATACCTTTCATTCACCGAAAAAGGCTATCTCTCCGAACGAACACAGGTATTTGCTGGTATGACCCTCGATCGAACAGTCTATGCCTACGACGATGCACATAGACTCACATGGGGATCTAAATTTAACATGGGAGAGATGACCTCTTATTCTGTTTACAAGAATAATCGAATTGCAGAACAGTACGATTATCACGGCAAAGATGACAAACAAGCTGTACGACCTCTTTATAAGTTATATGAGTATGACTCGTGGAATGGACGTCTTAAAAAAATTGTAACCAAAGAGTTGCGCGAAAATAAACCGCTATTTAACTATGAGTTTCTTTATCGAGGAGATAGCATTATCGTAGAACAACATTTTGAAATGTTAGATACCGTAATAGAGCTTGCCACGCTCAAGATCGATAATAAGGGACGTTTGTTGGAGAGCGAGACTCATACCGAAGGGAGGCTCAACGACTTAGAAATGCACACCTACGACAAAAAGGGATTTGAGATACTCCGGAGTATGTACACTAGCGAAGCTAATTATACTTCTGAAGTCTCCTACTCTTTGCAGGAAATCCTAGAAAAACGTATTCATGTAGGAGAACAAACGCCATTCGAAACGTACAAATTAGTGCTCTCGCGTCCTGATGAATATGGCAACTGGACTCTCGCTACGCTTTATCATAACCAAGAGCAGGAGTATGTAATCCTACGTACTATTCGTTACTATTAGTCTTAAAACTACACGTTGCCTCTATCTTATTGCCAACAACATCCTTAAGAATAAGACGGAGATTGTGGTTGGTGTCTCGAGACATCTGCGAAGTGTCAATCTGATGCCAAAGCTGTCCAGTTTTAGGTTCGTATTCCCAAAGAGCCCAACGGTTATCTATCGTACTTTCTATTGTTTTTATAGCAGTGGTACTATCGTGTATCTTTAGCTCAAAACAATAAGCCGAAGGAAGGGGGAACGCATTGCAAACAGAATCCCAAGTAGTGGTAAGAATCTCAGGAGCGACTGTATCGCATAATAATACATAACGTCCAAAATCTCGAAGCTTGCATACAAAAGTACTTCGTGTTTGCGATGGTACACTGTGATATACAAAACGTTTTTTCTTACTGTGCCAACGTGCTAGGTAGATTTTGTCCGCAGGTATTGAATCGCCAACCAACCTCTTAGGAATCGTTAGAGTTATAGATTTACGTAATCCAACATTCTCATTGTGCAATATATATATTGGCGATTGTGCACCAGAGATCGTATTCGCAGTAATCGATGATATTTTAAGATTGAGATCTGCAAAAAGTGCTCCTGAAGGAATCGAAAGCTGCATTGCATTCTTAGTAATAGTACCCCCAGATTTCCACGCGATTAGCGAGCCTTGAGTAGTGTACGTTTTCTGTTCCCCAGTACTTCGAATCGCAAAAAGAAGTTCACTAGCATTGCCAGCTGCATCGATGGCACGTATTCTTATATTATGTATTTCTCCTTTTTTCATGTGCAGGAGTCCACGTGCTTGAGTCGTATAACGACTTAAAAAATTACCTGGCATTTGGAACAATAGATGGGCTCGTTTATTATACTGCGTACGTAGGGCGTAATCTACGTGGGCATCCGCATAACTAGTCTCATCGAATGCAATTGCATTGAGATCAAAACGGTAGAGACGCCTTCCATCGCAATAATATTCTAATTCTGTTACGTTACAAGCCAAACTTTTTTTATTAACAAAATCTGAAAGCTCTACTCCAAAACCTGTCGTGGCACTTACAGATACCGTGTCGAGCAAAATGTATTGTCCTGTCTTTTTAGGCGATCCGATGCTAATCCTTTTACGTTTTGCAAAAGAGTCTTCGTAGTTTTTTTCATCTATGTTGTAAACATAGAGATTACGAAACTGTGGAGGCGTCGAATCATTGTACAAAATACCTGAGAGATATGAATTGTAAGGTAACGTTCCTGCGTTTAGTCGCAATTCGAAGTGAAGATGTGGTCCTTCTGAACTTCCAGTGTTCCCAGACCACCCAATGAGATCTCCTTGCTGTAATATCAAAGCATTGGTCGATGGGTAAAGCTCTAGTTCAAATTTCTTTAGTTCGTATTGTTTTCGCTTTACATAAGCTTCAATCGTGGGGTTAAAAGCTTGTAAGTGACCATAAACCGAGACAATACCATTGGGATGGAGTATATAAATACAGTTCCCATACCCCGAAGTAGAAACATTAATACGTAGAATACGCCCACTATCTACCGCTCGTACGATCTCGCCTTCCACACTATTAGTACGGAGATCTGTTCCCGAATGAAAATGACGCTTGCGTACAGAACCAAAACTTCCAGAGAGTGCAAGCGGAGGTGGTATGGGGGGTATAAAATTTCCTCTTGGATATTGTTTTCGAGCAAGTAGTTTAGGTTGCTGCTGTGCGTAAACCAATGAAGGAATAAGAGAGAAAAGCAATAATAAATTGGGGAGAAAACGAAAAAGAGAGGAAAGAAAATCTCGGATTATGGTCACTTGCAAAGTCGTTTGTATTATACAGCTACAGAGCCAGCAATATGTGGATGAGCTTTATAGTTAAGAAGTTCGATATCTGTATAGTCGTAGGCTTCTAATCTATCGTGTGTTTGCAAAATGTTAAGTTCTGGGAGAGTATATGGAGAGCGAGAAATCTGCTCATGCATTGCTTCGATGTGATTCATATAAATATGAGCATCGCCAAGTGTATGTATAAACTCGCCTACTTGCAACCCTACGGTAGCCGCCACTAGATGCGTTAGCAATGCGTAGGAGGCTATGTTAAAGGGTACGCCAAGAAATATATCTGCACTGCGCTGATAAAGTAGGCATGAGAGTTGATTGTTGGTCACGTAAAATTGGAATAATAGGTGACAGGGCGGGAGCGACATCAAATCTAATTCGCCAACATTCCATGCTGAAACAATTAATCGTCGCGAGAGGGGATCTGTGCGCAACATCTTTATTAGATTCTCGATCTGATCAATCGTTTCACCTTTTGGTGTTTCCCAGCTCCTCCATTGTTTGCCGTAGATAGGACCTAACTCGCCATCAGCATCGGCCCATTCGTTCCAGATTCGCACACCATGTTCGTTAAGGTAACGTATGTTAGTATTGCCTTGTAAAAACCAAAGTAGTTCATATACAATCGACTTCCAATGCAACTTTTTGGTTGTAAGAAGCGGGAAACCCTCCGAGAGTAAGAAGCGCATCTGGTAGCCGAATACTCCTATAGTATCCGTCCCCGTACGATTCGCTCTACGCTCTCCGTGTTCGAGTACATGATGTACGAGATCGAGATATTGTTGCATACTCTGTGCTATTTTTTAGCACCTGACTTAGGAATCGGACGAAAACTCTCGCCCTTTATTTGAATAGCAGGAGGTTCGCCGTAGGCTGTCTTGAAGTGAGATTCTTTGATATAAATGATGGTCGCTTTTTTCTTGTAGGCATCCTGCTGAAGTTGTTGCATAGCGGAAGCTTCGAGATCCGTAGATTTGGTCTTGAGCATATTAGAGCCTGTCGTAAGTGTTACGTCAATCTTTTCGACAGAAATCATCCCCTTTATATCAGCAGCTTTCTTAGTAATTATTACACTCTTCCAAGCCTCATCTAATGTTGATTCTACCTCTCCGCTCTGAGAAAGAGAAAGAGTAGTTCCATTCTTGTAGGTTATTTTCTCAATCTCGTTTCTTGCTATTGTATAACGTTTTTGCAATCTAGGGAGACGATAATGCAAGGAATCGTTTGCGAGATCAAGAACTACTACCTCAAGCGTCTTCCCATTCCGCAGATGAAGGAGATCACTTTGAGGTTTTTTAGCTGCAAACACAAAAAAAGAGGACAAAAATAGGCTCGAGAACAAAAAATTCTTGATGATAGTACTCAACATCTATTTGCAATCTAGCTCATTTAGTATCCACAAAGTTAAGATAATAGTCTAAAGTGGGAGGCATAAAACATTGTACACATATTTTCGTAATACGGTTGGAATCGTCTACAACGTTTATATTACAAAAAAATGGAGAATAGTAAAATCTCAGAAAATCGTGATCCTAAGTTTATCATGGTACTTGGGTGGATTGGCACAACTCTTTCTATGGCTATGTACATCTCGTACATTCCGCAGATTGCAGGGAATCTGCATGGTGCAAAAGGAGATTGGTTACAACCGTTAGTCGCAGGCTTTAACTGCATGTTTTGGGTAGGCTATGGATTACTCAAAAAGAAAAAGGATTGGCCTATCGTCATTGCGAATGTACCCGGAATAATTTTTGGTTTTTTCGCAAGTATTACCGCTCTTTTTTTCTAAACTCACTGCAGTCGTATTTGAGTATAAAAAACGGGCACAGTTTGGCTTAAGCTGTGTCCGTTTTAAAATAAGACGTATTGCTCTAAAAGAAACTCTTAGAAAAGACTTATACCGTTACAAATTCAAACGTGATCAATGAAAACATAGCACCTTATTATCGATACTTTATACACCAATTCAAATAATAAATGCAACGCTAAGCGACCAATGTACTATCAAATAAAGAAGCCCTCGATGATTACATCAGAGGGCTTCTCTCTTATACACTCACTCGTTCTGTTTCGTACAAAAATCGTCTATTTTACGAGACGAATAGACTTACGAGTCTCGGAACGCTCAAGAACGACTAAATATACTCCTGAAGGTAAATCCTGTGTCATAAATACAAGGTTATTGACGCCTTTGGGGTATACCGTGCGTACTACTACTCCCTGTGTATTAACCAACGTCACCTTGGCTACCTCTGCTACATTAGTCAAATACACTTCGCCAACAAAAGGATTCGGAGCAACCAAAACGCTTGCAAGAATTGAGTCGTCAACAGAAGTCTCCTTCTCTACCTTCAATTTTATTTCCGTATCCTTTGACAATTGGAACACTAGTTTCGAGTCTATCAATGCATCCTTCTTCTCCTCACCCGCTACCATCAACGATGCAATCTTATAACCCTCAAGTGCTTTTGCCTCTATTTGTATCTCGGTTCCTGCAACAAACTTATCTCCCGTAGCAATGGGCTTATTCCCAACCATCACTACTAGTTTACTATGCTCTGGTTGAGCAAAAGTTACTGGGTACATCGCCTGGAACTCCGCCTTGAATTCAATATCCGAAGATACAGTATACTTATACTCTGTCTTTGTAGGGTCAGAGACATCGAAAATCACCGGCTCTGTACCAACAATACCTTGTAAAGATGTCAAAAGATAATCTGCGTCAGCTTCCACTTTTAGAGTCAATTCCGTATTAGAAGCTACAAAACTGGGATTATCTTGCAACCGATTCGCGCCTACATAAATTTCCAAAGTGCCATGACTCACTGGTGCAATTTTTACTGAGCATTTTTTACTAAACACTGCTACCAGATTCACATTCCCTCTTACCGTAAGTTGCAACTTCGTAATATTATTAGCATCCGTCGACGAATGCTCTTTCAACTCTTCCTCACCATTCTTTATAGAGAATAAACTGTAGTTCGCATCGGGCGTTAACGTGATTTTTAACACATCGCCCTCTGTTATCTCATTATTATTTCCATCTAGGAGGGAGGAACCACATTCTACATTTAACCGACCATTCTGCGGAGCAGTATACGTAAGTTTATACTTCTTTTTGGGTGTATTCTCCGAGCTGAAACTTACCTCTATCTTAAGTCCAGTACCCGCTTTAAGAGTGAAACCTGTCTGAGCTTTTTCATTATAATTCTGTGCATTGACTAGCAAGTAATTCAACTTATAGTTTGCATGCTCGGTAGCTTTAATAAAGATTTCATCTGTCATCTCGACCATCGTCCCCGATGCAATATCTTCTCCCGATGCACTACCACGCTTTACAATCAAATCGCCATTTACTGCTGGTTCGTACGAGATTAACGCCATCTGGGTTAGCTGCACTTGTACCATCGTCGGAGACTCATTCTCTATCGTAAACTCGCCACTGTACTGCTTACAATGTGCCTCACGTATAGTATAGATATACACTCCTTTCTTCAAACTCAAGGAACACTCGCCTGCAGTATTCGTAGTAATTTGACCAACTTCCACTGTCTGCGCTCCTTTTGTTGCTACAGTCACAAGCGCTCCTTCAACCATTTGTCCAGGCTTATTCATCGACACTTGAAATGTCACTTTCGTTAATTTTTGTTCGAAAGGAATAGTTAGCCCATACCACAAATTATCATTTTTATTTCCATCATCCACTGCTTTATACGCCTGTGCAGCCTTGGTAAGCGCCTCTCCTGCCAAAACTGTACCATTCTCGTGATGTAAAAGTACGAGCTCTGGCATTTGAGTCAAACCAAAGAAAGGCTGAGCATTCTCTGGTACAAGGGGTGCAACTATCTTAGTCTTCACTTGTTCCGAAGCACTATTAAAATATTCATACTCGCGTTCTGTACCTGGGAATTCTACACGCTGCAACGATTCACACTCCTTAAATGCCTGTTCTTGTAATTCGTTGAGACGAGGTGCTACTAGCGAAACTAATGCCGAACAACCTGCAAAGGCCTCCGATTCTATCTTCTCTAGATTAGGGAAGCGCAGGCTCTTCAATGATGTACATCCTTTAAAAGCATTCGATCCTATCGTTTTGACATTCTCAGCCACCAAGATCTCTAATTTTGATAACCCATCAAAAGCATTCTCTTCCAAATCTTCTAAAGCAGGCAAATGCAACTCTTTTACATTAGGAGCTCCATCTAAAGCCTTAGCGACAAACTCCGAGCAACTGGGTAGTGTGAGTGTTTGAATACCACTACACCCCTCAAACATATTGCCATCTACTTTCTGCAATTTCGGGAGGAGAACCTCGGAGAGTTTAGTACAGTTCGCAAAAGCACGCTCGCCTCCTTCTGTCAGCAGCGGGAACTCAACACGACGCAACCCACTACAATCTACAAATGTCTCGATTCCTAAGCCTTCTACCTTCGCCAAACGCACCGATTTCAAATTCTTGCAACCAGCAAACGCTTTTTGATCTATCGAACGTACTGCAGGACACTCCACCAACTCAAGCGCCTTACACCCTTCAAATGTAGAGACACCTATCGAAATTACTTCATCTGCTTGTGGAATATTTTTTAACGACGTACAACCCATAAATAACTCAGAAGGATAGGTATTGGGCAACTTACAATCTAGACTCTCTAATGAGGTACAATTCTTAAATTCCGCAAGATCGATCTCGAGCAACTTAGGCAATTTCACTACTTTAAGGTTTTTACACCCCTCAAAGACACTCTTCCCTAGAATTGTTAGATCTGGACAATCTATTTCCTCCACATGTTCAGCATCTTTAAATGCGTTCAACGGGAGTTTACGGATATGTTCTATCCGGATTTTCTTCGCGTGGCAATCTGTAAAATACTGTCGTGGCGATTGCAAATTTTCTTCTAACTCTGCAACTTGGACATCACCTACGATACTAAACTCCACAAGCGCTGTCAACAAATTCAGCTTATTACTTATAAGCTGAGTCCAGTCTTCTACATCTATCGTACCTCCCACAATCGCGAGTTTTTTAATCTTCGCTATCGCCGCATCAGCCGTTGCTTCGTTCGAATTTTCTACATCAAAACCTCCCTTTTTCAATGCATCGATCAGATCCTTACCGTGCAACGGAGCTCCACCATTTACCGTGATGAAAAGTTGTTTCTGTCCAAATTTCACTCTGAGCGTAATGTTTTTTTCAGGCATCACAAACGATACGCCCTGCACCTTTATCCATTGCTCCGAGCCCTCTTCTTTATATTCCAACGATTCCGTTACTCCCCCATTCTTAGCTAAAGCACGCACTATAAGTGTTGTACCTCCCTCTGCATACTCAGGAACAAAGACGTCGCCCTCCTTCAAAGTCTCGGCATCTATAGTAATTTTATAGAGTGCACCCTTAGATATTCGCCAACCATACCACAAATCATCTTGAGTATTGCCATCCTCTGCTGCTCTATAACGTTCTATTGCTGCCTTCTTTGCCTCACCCTCAAGGAGTTTTCCATCAGCATCCACTAAAAATAATACTCGATTACTAGGGAGCGCATCAAAACAATTCGCCCCTACCGAGGGGGGATTCATTCCTAAGTACAACGAGGCAAGACTCTCACAATTCTCAAAAGCCTTCTTTCCAATTACTTGTAAATGTGGGAAACTTAAACGAGTGAGTTTTCTACAATTTTTGAAAACTGATTCTTTAATTTCTTCCAAATGGGGGGCCACTACACTCTTCAAGACCTCGTTGTCAGCAAGCGCATGCTCGCCAAGACTCTGTAAATGAGGTAGCGTTATGGTTTCCAGAAATTTTAACGAACTAAAAGCATTCTCGCCCGCTTTTAGTAGGTGCGCTAGATACGCTTCGCGTAAGGAAGTGGCTAGTTTTGAGCCCGTTACTGTATAGTCGTTAGACCGTACATTATCTGAGACTACAAAGCTCTCGAGTGCTATAAAGCCATTACTACGTCCCTGTTCAATCAAATCGCCCGTTATATATTGAAGATAAATGGGATGGAGAACATCGTAGTCTGAGCCATCGAGACTCCCCTCTAATATTTCAATCTTTTTCACTTCCGTGCGCCAATACTCATGAAACTTCGCATCCTTCTGTTTGTCTTTTATAACCTTTACAATCTCAGCACTAATCTTATGCATAATATCACTCATATCTCGTCCTGAGAATTCGGTCTCAGCTTTCTTTCCATCTTCCTTACTCACCGTGTAAAATTTCATTTTCAATGTATTGGGCAAATATTTCGCCGAAATTTTTACATCAGCAGCTGGCATACGGAAACAGTTCGTTTTCGGATCTATCTTCACTTCCTCGGCAGGTGTTTTGAGTTGCTGAGCTCGAAGAGAAGTAGGATCTAACATTGTCCCATGCGAAGTTTTAATATCCAGACACACTTGGTCGCCCTCCATTACTTTAGCACTTGGACGTAGCGAAATCACACACTCGTTATTTATCTTTTGTTTCTGCTCTTCTGAAGTAACGGCTGCTAATACTACACTCCGATCTATCTCTAACTTAACCTCATAGAACTGCACTCCGTCCTCAATCAAAAAACCATACCAATATGGGTCGTTAAGTGTACCATCTGCAACCTCTTTATAGACTTTTTGTACCTGTTGCAACGCCTCGCCCTGAAGTGAAGTGCCATCCGCTTTTACAAACTGTAACTTCGCATTATCCAATTTCTCTTTCCACTTAATAGCATCTTCATGCGCTACACTCGGTGGCACTGCTCCCAATTCCCAAGTCTTGAACAAAGAGGATTCTATGATATTGTTCTCCTCAATCTTCTTCAATTGCGGAGTGCTCAGTTTATTGAGTTTTGAAGCAAGCCCATTACCTGTCACAACAAAAAACGAGTTAAATACATACTTCTCTATAATTTCCACATCTGGAAGATAAAGCTCTTCCAACTGGTTCGCTTCTAAAAAAGCCTCACCAACCTTTTTTACTTTAGCTATTTTGCACTTCTTCAATGCAGGAAAGCGTAACCAACCTTTACCACTATGCCAGCCCGCCTTAAGCGATGCTACACTCTTCATCGTAGACTCCACTCGGAACTCCTCTAGTTCTGCAAAAGCATTTGCCGCAGTTTGAGAGCAAAGCCAATCCCAATCACTATCTAAGATTTCACCCGAAGAAATTACAAGCTGCTTCAGATCATGCAAGTGTGTAGTCAAAACCTTCTCTAAAGACGGCTGATCCTGAAAAACACCCTCACTCCCTTTTATATTTATATATGTACCTCCAAGATTCCCTGCAAGAACTACTGATGTAGTCAAACTACAGAGTAGAAGCCATATAAAAAGCCATCTACATTTCTCTTTCATGTTAATACACTTTTATTTAAACTCTTTCCACTTCTACAAAACAAAAGGTGCGCAAGTATATAACTCACGCACCAATAAAACTTTCTATTGTTTCACAAAACGAATTGTACGACAAACACTACCATTCCCCTTAAGGATTACAAAGTATACTCCCAAAGGCAACTCTTCTATTGCGAGTTGTACTATACTTTCGCCTCTTACTTGTACACTCTCAAATAGCACACCTAGAGCATTTACTACAGTGAGAGTCCGTACCGCTTCCGTCCCTTGGATTGTTACTTGATCCACAGCTGGATTCGGATACAACTTTACATGAGCAAAGAAGTTATCTTCTACCGCATCGGGTTTTATTTTCTTAAATGTAGCTTCAAATACCACATTGTTCTCTACCGTATACGAAACGCGCTTCTCGCTTTCGCCACCTTCTGCTAGCGTCGTTGGTTTGTTGTTTACGATAGCAACTAGCTTTTCTAGCTGATAGCCAGACTCTGGCACTACTACGATCTCTATTTTGGTTTTAGCTTGCAAAACCTTGGGTAAGGTTAGCGCACTACCATCCATAAAGAACGATATTGTGCCATGTTCTACAGATTTGAACGCTACATTGCAAGGGCTACTATTTTCCTTCTCTTTAAAATTAGCCGCAAAGACCACACTCTTTTTCCCTGTTTCTACTGTGTACTCAATGGTTTGCTCGCCTTCCTTATTATCCAAAAGCTTCGTAGGAGCACCACTATCTATCGTAACAGTCAAATTGTCCAACTTTTTATTAGCCTCTGGGGTTAGCTTCAGAACCAACACTGTGCCGATCTCTACTTCAGCATTTTGTGCAATTACCACACCGTCCGCTTTCTTCGTTACCTCAAGCTTGCCTCCACCTATTGCCTGATACGTTATCGTGACTTCCGTCTTTTCCTTCAGTTTAAAGCTTGCCTCAAACTCGACAGATTCTGTTACTGTAAACTGCTTCTCTTGCACCCCCTCCAAATTCTCGTACAAAAGTGACGGTTGAGCACTACCCCGCTTTACCATTAACTTATCGAGTAAATAACCAGAAGCTGGTTCAAGCTTCAGAGTAAGTTCCGTATCTTTCTCTACTTCTACAGGATTCGCACTCAGCTCCGTACTCCCCTGTAGCAAAATAAACCTCCCGTGTTCGGGACTATTATATTTTACACTTACCTTCGGTTTATCCTTCGCCTTAAAGCTTGCAGCAAAGGTGACAGCCTCTTTTACCGTATAGTTCTTTGTCTGTTGCCCCTCAAGATTTTCTAACAACATCTCAGGCGTACCACCAGACTTACTTACTGTCAACTTTTCTAGCATATAGCCATCGGCAGGAGTTACCATCAAGGTTATTTCCGTATTCATCTCGATCGACACCATGCCTGTCCCCAGCTTCTGATCTTTTATCATCAATACCAACTCGCCGTGTTCAGGAGCATTACAATCTACATTGAGCATGATAGGCTTATGCTTGAAACTCGCATTGAATTCTACATCGTCAGTAATTCGTTGTTTGTACGTTTTCTCTCCATCGAAATTCTCGGACAATGTGGTTTGTACTCCGTCCACCGTCATCGTTAACTTATCCAAGATATAGCCATCGACAGGTTTTACGGTAAGCATCAATTCCGTATTTATTGGGACTGTTGCAGGACTAGTAGTGAGCTTCTCAGAGCCCTTTTCCAGTGTTAAAGTACCATGCTCTGGGGTATTAAATGTAACCTGAACAGAAGTCTTAGGCTTTACAAAGGTTACTGCAACTGTACAATTACCCGTTACCTTATATGGGATACTCGCCACCTTACCGGGTTTCTTTGTTATATCCTTCGCAAGATCTATTGTCTCGCTCCCCTTGGTTACCAGCAATTTATCCAACTGATAGGTTTTATCGGGCGAAGGCTCGCACACTATTTTTACACTCGCACCATTTTTAACATGTACAGGACGCTCTGTCAACTTTTTCGTAGTCCCATCTGGCATATCAAGATAAAAATCTATTGTACCATGTTCTGGTGGCGTAACTGTAATAACAACCTCTGGTTCCTTGGCAAACGTTACCTTCAGCTCCACATCTATATAAACCATGTAGGTCTTTTCCTTGCTCTCCGTCACATTCTCTAATAGAACCTCCGTTCCATCGGATGTTATTGCCTCCAATTTCTTAATTGTATACCCCGCAGCAGGAGTTACAGTTATCACCACCGACTTGTCTTTGAGTACCTTTGCTGTATTCGATGCTGCAGCGGAAATTTTTGTCATATTGTAAATCACATCCATCGTTCCGCCTTCAGAGGCTTGCGTCATCGTAACTGTGCACATCTCTGCAGCTTCAAATGTTGCATCATATGTAACATTGAACATCAGCTGCGTCTCGCATTCATGTATCGCATCTCCCATCAACAAAGGCATAGGATATCCTCCCTCTCGTTCAGAGGTCAGCTCCTTAAGCATATAACCATCCTCTGGCTCTACTTTTAACACCAATTCCGTCCCCTCTTCCAACATATCGCCAGAATGAACCTCTTGTTTATCTGCTTTACGTACCACCGTCAGCTTACCGTGCTCTGGCGTTTTTATAATCACTTTATATTGTTTTGCAGAGCTACCTCCAGAATTTTTCTCAAATTCCGCCTTAAAATTCACGTCTTCGGTTACCTCATACTTTGCATTCTGACCAATCAAAGCTCCATTCGCGGTGAACTTTACTAAGGAATATCCCTCTCCCACTTCAACATTCAATGCAAGAAGCGAACCTGCTACAACCTCTGTGGGAGCATCTACATTATCAAGTTTTACAGTAAGCTGTCCGCCTTGCGCTACTTGTTTATTTACCTTGCACTTCTTCCACTTCAACCCCGATACTTCTTCTACTATCGGTTGATGAGTATCCGATTTTAAAGCCACCGTCTTTGTTATTACCCCCTCTGCGTGTTCTGCAGATACCTCGTACGTATAATTACCTTCTTCCTCATCCGAAGAACGAACAAAAGAGGCAATCCCCTCTGTATCTGTCAAAAATTCTGCAAGCACAGCCCCATCCTTACTCACCTTTATACGAGCACCAACTATAGGTTTCGTTCCCATAGGATCAGCTTTGTCTATCACCTTGAAAACAAGAGGTCCGGTAGGAAACTCAGGCACATCCCAACCAATCCATTTTTCACCTTTAAAATTCACATCATGTTCAAAATCAGAATGTACATCTGCTGTTAAATTTAAGGTACGTGGATTTGCGCAATCGGCAAACAATGCCTCGGTTGCTCCCTCTGGGAGTTTAGCAAGCGTAAATAAGTTAAGTTTTGTACACCCCTTAAAAACATTTTCTCCAAACTTCACTGGATTATCTCCCGTAGAAAACTGCACACTTTCCAATGCAGTACAACCTTCGAAAAGAGAAGTCTCTAAATCACTTAGGGTAGGAAGATACACGGATGCGAGAGCAATACAACCCTTAAAAGCAGCACTACCTACTATACTTACCGAAGGCATAGCAATTCTCTTGAGGTTCGTACAATCTTCAAACGCATTTTCTCCTATAGAAATAAGACTAGACATCTCCACTTTTTCTATACTCGCATTACCCTTGAAAACATCTGCCGCCACCTCACTACATGCAGGCAAGAAGAGCTCTTTTAAATTCGAACAACCCTTAAATTGAGGCGATTCGATCTTCTCTAAACTTGGAAAATAAACGCTCTGAAGTGCTTTCATCCCATCGAACGTTTTTTCCCCTATAGTAGTCAGGACTGGCATCCGAAGGGTCTTTACCTTCTCGCAACCAAAGAATGCTTCGCTACCTAGCGAAGTAACACTGGGCAACAAAATCGTAGTGAGCACCTTACAATTTTTAAAAGCCGACTCTCCTACTGTTGTTGCACTTTCCAACTTTAACGTACGGAGCTTTTTAGCTCCAGAAAACATTTTATTTGGAATCTCGATATTAGAGTAGATTGCCACTGCTTCGATTTTGCTCCCCTTAAAATATTCTTGCTCCTCTGCAGCGCATTCCACGTTATAGAGGATCTCTAAGCGAGTCAGATTGACAAAAAAGCTTAAAGACTCCCAATCCATAAATTCACCACTTATAATCGAGATCTCTATAACTTCTTTCGCTTTTTCAGCATCCTCGGTACTGAAACCAGCCGCCTCCATAGCCTCTGAAAAATCACTACCCTGCCCCACTTCGGTTTTATTTACCTTGAGCTTAATATCAGCATGAGCTGCTAAACTCAAAAGCAGGAGTGGTATAAAGGCAAAAAACCATCGTAATATCCTACTTCTTACCATTTTATCTAATCTTTTTAGTGCCTAAAACCAAAGCCCCATAGTATTCTTGCATACTACGGGGCTTATTTCTACTCCTAACGTTTTACAAAACGCAGTGTGTTCGCAATACCATGTCGCTCTACACGAACTAGATACATCCCACTAGGCAACGAACCTAATTCGATTACAAACTTAGATTCCCGAACTTCGCCTGCAAAGAATTCTTTGCCTTCCAACGAAAGGAGATGAACTCTATCGCCCAGTGCAATACCATGCAATACAACAAACTCTGATGCGGGATTCGGCGCAAGAGTCACGTCTAGGTCTTCAATTTCGCTGATCCCAGCACCATCTTTCTGCATGGAGAGCACAAACTCCTGCGAGGCTTGCAATGTCAACGTATATTCATTATTTTTCACTCTGAGGGTCTTGCCTTCCGATACCAATTTATCGAACTTCCATCCCGTCTCTGGGTGAATTTCCATCACTATTGTTTTCCCAATCTCAAATTCTAAAGGAGTTTCCTCTATCGAGATCTCCTTATCATCCAATGTTTTATATTTTACAACTGCACTACCCTCAGGCTCAATCTTCGTTACAATTTGTGCTACCGGTGTAAAGGTTACCTCAAACTCTTGTTCAGAGCCCAAAATTAGCTGTGTCTTTCCTCTAAAAGTCTGAATTTCCTTTTTATCGCTCTTACGAACGACCGAGAGAAGTGCAAAACCAGGTTTGGGAACGAAGTTTACTACAATCCTATCGCCTATATACACCGGGCTACCAGCCTCTAACTTCTCGCCACTACGACGCGATAACTCCACATGCCCAGCATTCGTTGGTGTAAAGGTAAACGAGAGCTTGGCTTCGGTGAGTAACGTAGTAGGTACTACAACTGCCTTGTAAACAATATCTCGCTCGGCAGCAGCTGCAGGTAAAATAGGATCAAGTGTTTCATCTGGTAGCCAATACTTGAAGATATACCCTTTAGCTACCTCTATTGCTACAGGACTACTCATCGCCCCAGCTTCTAACCACTGATCGGTAGCATACACATCACCCACTTTAAAGCGTGTAGCTTGCGGCACAGTCGATTCGTAGCGTAGGTGTATCTTCTCAGCCGAAACAAACTCTGCTTCGAATTCTTGATCTTCCATCACCGGAAGCGCAGTGCGGTACGCCGTAGTAACTCCATCTTTCCAACGAACAAACTTGTACCCCTCGTTCGCTATAGCTTCAAAAGGAGCTGGTGCTACACCTCGGGGGCAACTCTCTATCTTGTTGGTAATATCGTCTTCGCGACCCGGACGACGTTTTATTATTTTACCAGCCCCATCAGGATTCACGCGGAAAGTTAAATTGATAGGTGTTAATACATTAGCTCCCTGCTCGTAGATTGCAACGTTATCTATTAAAGCCCAATACCCCCACTGTGCAACGTACCGCAAACGATATTGTATATACGGCTTACCATTAAGTTCTCCTTTCTCTAGTGTTGCTGCAACCCAACGAGCACTCGATTGAGAGGATAACTTCCCACTTGCAGTCCCGAGTGGTTTCCACCCTTCGCCTACATTATATTCCATATAGAGTTTTGCCAACTCATCGCGAACATCTCGGAAAAGCAAATCGAATGCAAAATCTACGGGATGTTCAAACTGAACACCAGAGAGGTCAAAGCGCGGAGTGTAGAGTATTGCTTCGAAATCTGCATTGATATCTTTATCAGCATCTACTACTACAAAGTAGTTATCCAATTTATCGCCAGTTACAGGACGAGGCGTTTTCGAGATATGCCACTCCTGCGCATGACGTCCACGCGTTGTCGTAGCCCAAGTATCGGGGAGTACGGCATCCTCAAAATTACATGTGTATGGCAAGGTCAGCATCTTACGGAAAAGAGCTTGGACTTTTATATTTTCCTTAACCCCTACATCTATTCTTTCTGCACTCGTCTCACCATCGCTCCAAGCTACGAAGTAATAACCATCCTTCGCCGTGGCAGTGACCTTTGTAGCACTCCCGCCGTAGACAACCGTCTGTTTCAATTCGCCCGTTAGTGTACCATGCTCCCCTGCCGTATACAACAACTCAAACTTCTCGCGTTCGAACATTGCCTTTATTTTCTGCGACTGAGCTGCTCCCTGATCGACACGAGGATTATCCTTCATACCATCGCTCCACCCAGCAAAGAAGTAGGAAGGATCGGCTTGTGCAAAAACAGGAGCTCCTTTCGTACCTACAGGCAAGGCTTGTTTTGTATTTCCGAAAATCTTCCCTCCTTCTGTCGCTTCGTACTCTACAAAATACTGCGCTTTTTGCAATTCTATTTTTACCTCCTTATCAGCTCTTTCAAGCTTAAAACTTCCTATTCGACGTGCATATCCATCTTTCGTAACGACATACGAGTACTCTTGTTCTTGCTGCATTAGCATAACAAGTCTCCCTTCAGAATTCGTAGTATACTCTTTACCATCTAATACCACACTTGCACCCGCAACAGGAGTATTTTCGTTCGTTACCTGTAGTGCAACTTTCCACTTCTCGCCTTGTACCACCTCAAACTCCTTCTCCTGTGGGACAACCGTATAGAAGCCAAGCTGATAGCCTGTCCCCTTTGCATTCACAAGCTTGTACTTGCCACGCTCGAGAACACTATTACTTGGGAACTCGGTACTCCCCTGCATCACTTTATAATCGCCATGTGTAAAGGGGTTTCTCGGCATCTGTGCTTTATGATTAGGCTCTATCAACCCCTCGTAAACAAAGCTATTTGGGAGACGCTCGCCAAAGACTACTTTCTCAAATTTCGGGGTCTCTTTGACCGTCCTAGGTGTAACAGTTATCTCCTTCGAGAGCTCAGCACTCTGGGCATAACTATTCCCCGCCTCCAATTTAGCTTTGATAGTTGTCGTTCCTATTGCACCAAAAATTAGCTTACCTCCACTCACTGTCGCAACATTCGGCTTTGTAGAAGTAGCAACTACTGGATTAATCGATAAGGTCGTAGAAACAAAGTGCAAATCTACTGGCTCTGTACCATACACATACGTATCCGTCGGAGCAGTCCATTGCAACTCTTGGGATTGTTGCAACGCAATAGTATACACCCGACTAGTCCTCTTATTAGCTGCCACAACCTCTATAACTCGAGGAGTGGTAAGATCCACTTCCGTATCTGCCGTTAGGAGCTTTTTCACGCCCTTCGGATCTATTAGATACACGTGAGCTCCCGACGGGATAGTAAACGTGAGTTTGACTTTACTAGGCTCATCTATCTTCCCTTGCGAGGGTTGAATCTTGAGCATAACTACGCTTCCCGTAACAGTCTCGCTCACCTCTGCCAACAAACCCGCATTTTTCGCTTTGGGTAGCTCAACCGTATAGAGAGTACAATCGGATGAGAGTTCCTTAACCCCCTTGAACTTAACCTCTTGCGTGAGAGTCGTACCAAAGAGTTTAAGCTGTGCCTTTACGATCACCTCCTTACCGCCACTGAAGTCAAATTTCGTGCTCTCCGAAACTGTTGCACCATTATGGGTAATCTCTGTGTTAGGCCAAACTGTTGCAAACTTTGCGCCTGCGATCTCTGCAATGTTCGCATTTTCGCTGAATGTAAGGTTATAAACCTTGTTCGCAGCATCATAGGTCTGTAGCACCTGATCTTTAAAATGAGCACCCGTGATGAGTTCGCTCTCAGTTTTACGCCATACTGCAGTTTCTCCTTCAGTTGCTTTGATACGAGAGGGTAAGGTCGCTAACAGAGCCGAACTTGCTGGTTTACCATTATTCCCCTTTACAGCATTGAAAGAGAGCATATACCCTGTTCCTTCATTGAATGGGAACTCTGCGATCAATCCACTCTTATCCTCTGTTGTCCCATCCGTGGTAACATGCTTGTACATAAACTTCTTGATCTGCTCAGCTGTAAGCTCCTTACTCCACATACGGAACTCATCCATCTGACCTTGGAAGCTCTTAAGAAGATCTACATCGCCAGTCATATCTGCCCCATCCACCTGATCACTTACCAAATCCAATGGAACACCGTTGAGCCATGCTTTTACAACACTTTCACCCACCCCTAGGAAACCTGCCTTCTTATTTTGAGTAACGCTCACTGCAAGATGATACCACTGGTTGGGCTTCAACAAGTCTGCATTAGCATTGCGCGTATACACCGCTTTTTTCTTGCCCACTGTAAGGAAAAGACCATTGTCTAGAACTGCTTCTGCACGCATGTTCAACGTCGTAGCGATACTAAAACCTGAGGTGGAGAGCAATACTCCATACTGTGGTTTTGCAAGCTTAAACCAGAACTCGAAACTGAAATTCCCGATATTATTACTCTTCACAGCCTTATTCCACAACTCTTGCGCAGGAATGTTTACCTCGTCGTAGTGTTTCGTTTTGGGATCATTAGCCAGCAGATATTCTTTCGAATTCAGTACCCACTCTCCACTGGTAGCTACCTGAGGCTGCATCATATAGACCGCAATCGTGCGGCTGTTATTTTCCTCTTTTCCTAACGTTTTCTCTTTTATAGTCGCTTCAATTATGTGCTCACCTACGGGCGAAAGATCTGCAGTCTTCTCTAGTTTAAACGCTTGGTGACCACTCCACTCAGCAAGTGATTTAGTAATCGTAAACGTCTCTGTATAAGTCTGACCACCAACTTTATAGGTAACATCAAAATCTCCTTTAAATGCAAAAGGCGAAACGTTCGTGACTTCGATCCACAACTCCTCTGTTTTCGAGAAATCCGTCCCCACCAGCGCCTTTGCATTCGAAGGATTACTCAACCCTACGTAGGTTAAGGCTAAGTCTCCTGCATCGGGATGATGCCCATCCTTCACATCCAATACATAATCTTTTACATAACCGTATCCTGAGATCCCATTCGGATTCCCTAGAGCTGATTGGACATCGTTGTTATTCGGACTATAGATCGCTCGCATACGATAGCGTCCTGCCTGAACCGAACTAGGAGGCGCTATAGTATAATCCAACGTATTGGTTTGGGCGCTATTCTTTAGCATATTTACACGACTGTAAAAGACCTTTTCGGTAGCTTCATCGAATTCGCCATCGTCGTTCCAATCTGCATAAATCTTGAACGATATATACGGGTTCTCCTCACCTACCTCAACCTCCGAACAATCTAACTTAGCTGGAGTCTTATCCTCACGATATACCGTTAGTCGTTTGGAAAATGGTTTGCCATCTGCTCCAATAGCTTCTTCTGGCAAGAAGATTATAGAACGATCTACGCCCGTCTTCCAATGGGGGATCGCATAACGATCGTAAACCATCCAAATGTCTTTCAGGTTATCGCTCATATCAGCATCCTGAGCCAATACCTCTACCCGCAACTTCTCGGCTGTACGCATCGATACCTTCGCTATCTTATCCTTCAATTCTACCTCTTGCGTTTGTTGCGGTGCTATGTTACCTATCACCTCTTGTGCAGGGAATTTCCCACCAATACTAGAGCGAATGTGTGCTCTAGGGAATATATTCTTGGTATTATTTCGAAGCGTAATCTTAAGAGGTATATCACCCACTGGCTCGCGTCCAACCAACTCCGCACTCGCTTGTAACAGACTCAATGGATTTGCCTCTGGCACTAAATAAACCTCTGCCATCCAACCCTCATCGAGCGCATCGAGACTATTATCAGATCGGAAATGGAAACGTAACGAACCATCTGAAGCTCCCGATACAAATGTGAGGTTCTCTAATTCAGCGTCCGTAATTTCTCCATCTAATTGCTGATAGGGAAGATTATTACCCAACTCATCCCATGCATTAAGAGCCGTATAAACATCTAGTATTCCGCCTCTTTCCTTCGTTTTAAACTTCAGGAATTTTACGCAGACGCGCATACTTGGGTCTTCGGGCTCGAAGATCACCGTAGCATCTTCGTCTTCATCATAATCTCCAAGAAGACCTCCATTATCGGTGTAGATACGCTTCTTTTTCCCTATCGTATAACGAAGCTTAGGATCTTGTGGCAATTGCGAATCTGGACGATAAAAAGACTTCGGATGGGGAAGAACATCGCCAAAATTCTTTACCTCGGTCTCTATTACATTATCTGCCAAATAAATATCTCCCGGACATTTTATCTCAAAACGAATCTTCAGGCTCTCGCCCTCGGGTTTGTCTGTACTCAAATCTAGAGCAAAAGGGAATTGTCCATCATCGTATGGGTGTATCGTGATCTTCTTACTTGCTCTCCAAACATCGTTAACGTAAGCATTGAGCTCTAGATCCCTCTCTTCGTTCACACTACCATTTACAAATGTGAGATAGAAATCCTTCACCCCTAGATTCGCACCATCCACGGGGATACGATAGAAAGCAATTCCCACGTCATGGCCCTCTGAAGGTTTTTCGAAATACAACCCTGTGAAGAAAATTCTATCCACGAGGTTTCCTTCGTAGCCCTGTCCTTCGTGTTGCAGACGGAATGTATGTTTTTCGCCTGCTTGCTTTACTGTAATAGGATACACCCACTCAAAATCAGTGTCCTTACCCTTCTGTATCAGGTTTCCACGCACATCGGGGATCGGATTTCCATCCATCAGGAGACGGAAGACCGAAGTCTCGGGTTTCTCTGCCTTTACACTTGTCATTGCGCCACGCATACGAAGTACAAGCTTTGTATTGGGCTGGAATGCCGAAAAATCTACATCGCAAAAACGCAATTCGAAATGAAATGCTTTGTTTGCTTCTGCAAAGGGCTTTTGCTTCGGATCGAACTCAACCTCATTGAATGCAATGACATCCGATTGTAGGACGTTGCTCCCCTGTGGTACATCCTTGTCCGAATACGCATTGAGTGAAATACTACGACGCACACCACGGAACACCTCATAATATGGTGAGGGATAGGATGCAAAATTCTCGGCAAAAGGAATTGTCGCAGGCGAGAGCTTCAATGACTGAAAAGCCTTCAAAGCTAACGAGCGTGTTCTACGTCCCCACTTCCCATTAGCAATCTTCACGGCCACAGCTACCACCAAATTCTTGTGATCGCCAAATTGGGCAAGCAATTCGCTCTTTATATCAACACGAGCAATTTTCCCATCTTTACCGAGATCCTTTTCCACATCCTTTCCTACTTCTTTAAGAACTTGCCACTCCTCTGTCTCCACATTCCCAAGCAGAATTACATACCCATTGTCAGTCTTTCCTAAATAGGGTGGCACCCAACTCAACTCATACATATTCTTACCACAGGGATCTACGCCCGTATTCAGAGTAAGTTCTGTAGGAATCGGAGCCACTGTAAATGGTTCGGAATATGCAACATTACCATCCACATCTCTTAAACGTAACACAGCCTTGGTTGTAGTGGGAGCATCCTTAGGTATATCGTAGGCCATGAAAGCATAGGAGTCTGGGTAATCCACTTCATTGACAAAGGTTTTAGCTCCATCATACGAAATAGCAATATGGGAGGGAACTTTGCGCTCTCCCGTCCACCTCGAACCATAATCTTCAATATGCGAGAGGATCTTCTCGCCTGGGGTATAAATATCGGTAGCCACAGGCGCAGTAAAGCGCATCCTACCTGGGATCTCAAACCACCAAACCAACTGAAAATCTTGCTTCCCGGCAGGAATTTCTTTTCCTACAACCTTCACCGTCAATTTTGTTTTCCCCGTAAGTTCGTTTCCCTTGAATGTTACCTGTTCTGCATTATTTACGTGATCCTCTCCACGTACTGCAGGCTCCTGCACCTTACCATAAGCAGGGTTACATACCCAAGGTTTTGTATTATCTACACTCAGATCAAGATCGTTTATGAGAGCACGCTGCCCCCATTTATAGATTTTCGCACTCACCGTATCATTCCATACAATCATAACCCGAGCCTCTTTAGCCCCCTGCGGAACAGGGATCTCGTAAGAGTACTCCTCTCCATTCTTTAGACCTTTGTGGTACGTATGCCACCCCTTTTCTAGGGTTACAACCATCTTCTCTGCATTGAGCAAACCATAACCATTTGAGAAGTCTGGACCTGCTGGCGCAAGATCTGTTGCTGTATTCATAGCAAGTGCTTTCAACAAATCGCCACGTATATCTTGTCCATTATGTAGCTGTTTGTAGCGTTGACTCACCAACGTAAGGTGACCTGTAGCTGTAGGCGAGGCCATCGACGTCCCACTCAGTGTATTCGTACCACCGAACATATTCGTACTCGTCACCTTGAACCCCTTTGCCATTACATGAGGTCCTAGACGACCATCATCGAGTGGTCCCCAAGAACTAAAAGGTGCCATACGTCCAATCTCATCCACAGCACCAATCATCATCGCATTTTTTGTGCGATCGCCCATAGTTCCATATTTTGGCAAACCATAATGTTTTACTACCGAGTCCTTACACCCCGTTTGTTCGTTACCCGCAGCAAAAATGGGTAGATAGGTAGGATTACGACGAATCATCGCATCCATTATCGCATCCTTGGAGAGCACGTTATATGCAAAACCAAAATATATATTGCACATAAGGTTGAGAGGAAGTCCATAAGAGTTGTTCGAGAGGGTTACACCTTCTGCTTTATGTAGAGCCTCCATCTCAACAGCATTAAGCCGCTCGGAAGTACTTTGTGCAAAGTTCCAACTCCAAAGATGTGCTTTCGGTGCAAGACCTTGGGTAGCAGGATCGGACATCCCGCTGCTCACCATTGTTCCCGCCACGTGCGTCCCATGCGAATCACCACCACCAGCACTAAGCTGATATTCCATACGGGTTACACGACTTCCAAAATCGGGACTGTAGACTACGTTTCCGTCCCAAATCCCGATTCGCATTCCCGAGCCATCAAGACCGCGCCCTCCAAGCGCAGTGGGTACTCCTAAAAGATTGCCCCGACTTAGCGATTGCCCCGTATGGTTCATTAGTTGCTTAGGAGCACCTGTAGGAGAAACCGAAAGTACCCATGGCAAACTTGCTAGCTGCATAAGTTTCGCAATAGCAACTTCGCAACCTATGTAGGAATATGCAACCTCCATTCGGATACTCTTTGCACCGAGAAGCTCGAGTGCAGCGCGAGCTTCTTGCTCCGTAACGTTGGGAGCAACGGCAATATCAATCCTCACATCTTGCGAAGAGGTACGCGTCCAGTCTGGAATCTTCGTCGAGGTTAAAAGCTCAGAGAGCTTCCACTCTGCAGCGAGATTGAGCATAGTACGGAGTGTGGTTCCTTTGAAACTTTTCCGCACATTCACCCCCTTGCGTACGGTAGCTAGGTAGGCACGATTACCTAGGTAGTCGCCCAGCTCCAGACCTTTGCTAGCGAACAATTCGCGCTCGCTAGTTGTTGGTATAGTTACAAATTGCACCAACACGTTATGAGCTCCACCATGACTTGCTCCAAGTTCGAGCGTTTTATATCCCCGTATGGCATGCTGCACATTATCGGGGAGCTCTACTCGATATTTGCCGATTTGTATACTCTCCTGTGCCCAAAGCACCGAGGTACTAAGCAACAAAAAGATCAACAACCAACAACGATACCCTAATTTTTTTTTCATGTATCCTATTGCTTTAAACTACAAAGAAGCTCGCAGAAGAGCCTATTATACCTATTTATGATTACCACAAAAATAGCTTCAGAAGCAACATTCTGTAGATTTGTTATTTATACTATCTCAAAGAAAAAGCAAAACTCGAGCACTCTACACTGAAAATTTTCACAACACAAGAGCGAGTATATCACTAAAAACTAGTATAGTTTCCTATAGCATTCCTTACTTTAAGGGGTTCTTGATCGAATCTCTTATTTGGATCGATCGTATCTACAAAACGATGGAAACAGACTGCCGTTGCAGGTTATAAACAACGTCTTATCTACACCGCGAAAGTTATTCTAAGCCTCCCTTGAAAACCTACAGAGAGTTTGAGACTATACTTTGCTAAATATGTTCCCGTTTAACTACGTTACACAATCCCATCAATGCTTTCCTCTTGTGAAGATTCATTGCATCATTGCTACAGCACTACGACGAGCTATCCGCATAAGTAGTACTTAGTAGACCACAAGCAGCATCTATATCCATACCTCGTGAGGCTCGGATGGTGGTATGTACCCCAGCTTGATTGAGACGGTCGCGCATGCGTGCCAATGTGCTATCCTTGGGTCGTTCAAAAGGTGCACCTTCGTGTGGATGGTAAGCAATGAGATTGAGAAGACAGGGGAGAGGGCGTAGGATACGTATTAATTCTTCCGTATGGCGCGGCGAATCATTAATACCCGCAAGCACCACATATTCAAATGAAAGTTTTCTTTGCCCTCGCCAATTTATGGTTCGCAAAATATCCAAAAGTGCCTTTAGAGAGAGAGATTTGCTAGCTGGCACTAGCTGATTTCGCTCCTCTTCAAAAGGAGTATGTAAGCTAATGGCAAGGTGACACTCGCTCTCGCGCAATAAGCGTTCGAGTCCGTTTCTTTGTCCTATTGTAGAAATTGTAATGCGGCGCGGACTCATTGCTAGTCCCCACTCTGCTGTTAGGATTTCTAACACTGCAAGGAGGTTATCTATATTATCCAATGGCTCACCCATCCCCATAAAGACAAGGTTGGAGAGTTCTGCACGCTCTTCTACACTTAGAATCTGATTCAAAATCGCACCCCTTGTAAGATTTCCTCCCCAGGATTGTAATCCCGTTGCACAAAACTGGCAATGCATTCTACACCCCACCTGACACGAGACACAGAGAGTGCGTCGTTGGGCATCGGGGATCATAGCGGTTTCAATGGTTCGAGGTAATCCTGCTGCAAAAAGGTATTTCCGAGTCCCATCGCACGAGGTATGCACTTGCAATGGGAGTTCGCGTCCCACAACAAACCTTTCGCTCAACTCTTGGCGTATCTTTTTGGAGAGGTTGGTCATCGCCTCAAAAGTAATTGCATACTGCTTGTAAAGCCACCCACAAAGCTGCCGCGCCACATAACGAGGATAACCCAACCTCGATACGAGATCCTGCAACTCAGGGAGCGTTTTCCCTAAAAGAGGTTCTTGAATATGCATCACTTCGTTTTACGATAAAGATTGAAGAGGAGGATAAAATCAATCCCAAGCAAGGCGATAGTGGCAAATAGTGCATTCACGCCAATGAGTAAAAACACTACTCCGAGTAAAAGACCGAAAAGTAGGAGCAAGCGTATTTTAGATTCATATTTTACTCCTCGCGAGAGGATCGTAACTCCACGAGCCAATATATAAAGCAATATACCAACGACTACGATCCCACTGGCGGCAGAATACGAGAAAAAAGTAGAGAGTCCTGCAAGGATAAAAAGAGCAAAACATACGGTGAGCATCCAGAGCTCAAATCGATAAAAAACTCTCGCCTTACTCACCTTACGCTGTAAAACCATTCTGGATCGCGTCTTAGAAAATCGAGAGTCCTGTACGTGTAGTAAACTCTTCTAGGAAATCTATACCCAACATAGAATTCCCTATAGCGTTGAGTCCTGGAGCCCAAGTTGCCACCGAGAGCACACCAGGAATTAACCCTACGATGCCTCCCCCAACGCCGCTCTTTGCAGGGATACCTACACGGAAGGCAAAGTCGCCTGCCTCGTTATATAGCCCTGTTGTGAGCATTAAAGCATTGGTCCGCTTGGTTTGACTTCGAGTTAGTAGAGCCGTTCCTGTTAGAGGATTTATCCCTCCACATGCTAAGAATTGCGCCGATTGTGCAAGCTCCGTACAAGTCATCCGAATGGAACATTGCATGAAATAGAGATCCAGCACCTTTCGTACCGAGTGGTTAATATTGCCAAAACTCTTCATCAAATAGCATAGTGCTGCATTACGCGATCCGTAGGCAAGCTCAGAGGCATAGACCTCCTCATCATAATCGATATCTTGACACCCCGTGAGATTATGCAAGAAAGAGAGGAGCTCGCCCATGGGATCGTCGAAATCCTCGATGAGCATATCAGTAATCACCATAGCTCCCGCATTGATAAAAGGATTGCGCGGAATCCCATTCTCCGCCTCTAACTGAAAAAGAGAATTGAACGAAGTGCCCGAGGGTTCTTTTCCTAGACGCTCCCACACACTCTCGCCCCTCTGTGCAAAAGCCATCGCAAAAGCAAAGAGCTTACTAACACTTTGGATAGAGAAACGAACCTGTGCATCACCACAAGCGATTTTCTCGCCCTCTAATGTTTGTATTGCCACGCCAAACTGCTGTACATCCACATTGGCAAGAGCTGGGATATAATCTGCAACTTTACCACAACCTTTCCGCTGCTCAAATTCGAGAAAGAGTGTATTCACCAAGGAAGTTAACGATTGCTCGCCTCGATACATCGCACTAGTATTCTTTACCTGCAAGAAAGACTCGATCTACGAGTTTAGTCGTATAGGCATATGGCATAAATTCGTAGCTTGGGATCGGAGTTGTGATATAGAAATTGGCAACCTTCCCTACAGCAATGCTCCCATGTGTATCGCTAATCCCCATCGCGTAGGCCGAGTTGATAGTCGTGGCATTGAAAGCCTCCTCTGGTAGGAGACGTAACTTAATACACCCGAGTGAGATAACAAACTTCATATCTCCCGAAGGTGAGGAACCGGGATTGTAGTCCGATGCCATAGCTATAGGTAACCCTGCTTCTATCATCTTGCGAGCTGGAGGATTCTCCATTCCTAAGAAGAATGCAGCACCTGGGAGTAGCGTAGGCATTGTCTCTGAACCGAGAAGTGCCTTGATCTCCTCATCGCCCGTAAATTCGAGATGATCTACCGAGAGGGCATTGTATTTTACGCCGACCTGAATACCACCAGAACAAGCTAACTCATTGGCATGTATTTTAGGACGCATCCCGTATTTTATACCCTGCATTAGAATACGCTCCGTCTCCTCTACCGTGAAGAAACCTGCATCGCAAAATACATCTACGAAGTCTGCAAGATCCTCTGCAGCAATTAGCGGAATCATCTCATTGATAATGAGATCAACGTATTCGCTCTGTCGACCTTTATAGGCTAGCGGTACGGCATGCGCTCCTAAGAAATTAGCACGGACTGTAAGTGGACTTGTCTCGCGTATACGGCGAATTACGCGGAGCATCTTTAGCTCGTCCTCAGTTGTTAATCCGTAGCCGCTCTTAATCTCTACAGCCCCCGTACCACACTTTATAATTTCGCGTATGCGTACCATAGCACTCTCGTAGAGTTCCTCCTCTGTAGCTGCATGAAGACGAGCAGCAGAGTTGTTGATGCCGCCTCCGCGTTTTGCAATTTCTTCGTACGAGAGACCACGTATTTTATCAATATACTCTATCTCGCGGCTTCCTGCATATACTAGATGCGTATGACTATCGCAAAATGAGGGGAAGACCATTCCACCCTTTGCATCGATCCGCATCTCTATTCCAGCTTGTGGCGCTTTTTCTCTAGTACCAAACTGCTTTATTTTGCCATCCTCCACTAAGAGATACGCATTGTCTATACACTGGAGCTTTTGCATCTGGCGACCAGCTACCCACCTCTTCGGTTCGTTGGTCTCCACTTGTACCAACTTTGCAATATTTTCTATCAACAATGTACTCATCGTGCACCCCCTAATTTAGTTAGTCAAAGTTAGAGAAATTCGGTATTCTCTATAAGCAACGAGCTGTATTATCACCTCACTAGCAATAATACAGCCCGCGCCCAGAATAGCCAACTATACAGATCTATAATTGACCTTATTTTCCTTCTTCTACATTCTCTATTGCTTAGTTAACCTTAAATTGCTCCACTGCACTGCGTAGTTGTATTGCTTGCGCATCCATCTCTTCTGCAGAGGTTGCCATCTCCTCGCTCGTAGCAGCATTTTGCTGTACTATATTATTGAGCTGCTGTATCGCAACATTAATTTGTTCTACACTAGTATGTTGCTCTTGGCTCGCACCCGATATATCTTGCACAAGCTGCACTGTACGTGCTACCTCGGGAAGCACGGCACTGAGCGCCTCACTAGCTTGAGTAGTAGCTTCAACCGCTTCGGCCGAAAGGGTTTGGATCTCTTGTGCCGAAGCTCTGCTACGTTCCGCTAACTTCCTAACCTCGGCAGCAACAACCGAAAAACCGCGTCCATGCTCACCTGCACGTGCTGCCTCTACAGCAGCGTTAAGTGCCAATATGTTGGTTTGCATTGCAATCTCCCCTATGACGTTGATCTTGTCCACTATCCCGTTTACCGTTTTAGCAACATTGAGTGCTTTTTGGTGTACATCCTCAATACGCTCTTGCATGTTTCGTGCTATATGCTCTGTCTCCATCGCACTCTTAGCATTCGAATCTACGCCAGTGGCCATCTCGCCAATTGCACTACTAATTTCCTCCGCACTCGCTGCCTGCGAATTAGAGCCCTCGGAGAGCTGTTGCGATACTTGCGAGAGCGAGTTTGCCGCACTATTCACATTCTCCGTTCCAATGTATATCGTATTAACGGTTTCCCGCATCATGGAAGACATCTTATCGAGTGCCTGCCCGAGCTGACAAATCTCATCGCTTCCAGCAAGAACATTGCCAGGGATTGTAAAACGAAAATCACCCTTTGATGCCATTATCACATCCTTCACAGCATCCTTAAGATGGAACGTAAGATAGCGCGAAATATAGAGCGTCACAAATACGCTGCCTATGATAAGGAAGGTCAGAGTCGTAAGCATAAGAGTACGAATCCAAGCCTGTTTCTCCATACGGTACTGATAGCTCCCCTCAGCAATTTCAAGCATAAGTTCGGATAGCTTTTCACCACTTACAGCCAATTTTTCTACGTTCTCGGACATCTCTTGCGCTGTAGGTACAAACTGAGCAAGAAGTTTCCTATAATTATTCACTCTTTCACGCAAAGTCTCAGGCACTACAACGGGGAGTTCGGCCGTGGCAATCTGTAAAGCTTGTTCGAGAGTACTATGATCTAAGTTGCTGAAATACAGTTTGTATTTATCTACCGAATTCTGCGAAATAAAGGCTGCCTCTTTATAGAAACCTGAGAGTGCAATCTGGTTTGTGAGTTGCTCGACTGTTTGTGTAGATTTTGTGTATTGCTCTGCAATTATCTCACGCAACTCTCTGAACCGCGGTAGAATTCTATTGTAAACCTCGAGTTCTTGTTCGAGTGCCTGTACTTTTTGGGAGAGCAAGGGTTCGTCAAGAATCTCAAGATTTGTTTTGACATCGCGAATCGCTCTTGCCACACTATCCATCCCATTGACCGTCGCAGTATAGTACTGCTTATTTAGCGAGGCATGATAAATACGCATGTGCAACCTAGCTTGTGCAAAGTTGGATTCTGCCCAACGAATGTCATAGGCTATATCCGTAGCTCGATATACACTAAGATTGAGAACGAAAATAAGCATAGCTCCCAAAAGAACCAAGAAGATCACGATGCCAAACGCTAAGTAGAGCTTCGTCCGAATTTTTAAATTCATAAGACTCATTTAAGAACCTCCTGTTGTTTTTTATTCATTGTTAACTCATTAAACGAAAAACTTTATAAATGTTACATTTTTTCTTCGCGAAAACTTTTTAAAACAATTATTATTTGATAATGGTTTGATTATTAGGATGCTTTACTTTTTATACCTAGAAGTTTTTTTTTTCAGAAGTAATTCTACACATCTTCTCTGCAAGAACAGTATACAAATTAGATACCGTGGTAATTTAAAACGAGAAGTAGTTTTGTAAAATTCATGCCAATATGGCTATCTTTACTAAAGGATTGAGAAATGAGAAATCAGTAAAAATAAAATTGAATGAGAAGAGTAATACTATTACTAACACTGCTGTGCTGGAGCGTAACTACGCTAATGGCTCAGCAAGCCATTCACTTTGGTGAGAAGGAGATTTACCTCGAGGAGAATGTGCAACGTAAGATACGTGGAGATAAAAAGAATACCTCTAGCCTAGAATTAGGAAATCCCGTGGGCGAGAAACTCAACGTTGTTGTACAGGTAAACCCCGAAAAAGTGTCGTACAAAGCTCTTGAAGATAAGGGGATACAATTAAGAGACTATCTGGGGAGCAACGCATACTTTGCCGAAATTGAACCTGGTAGCACCCCTTCCGATTTACAAGGAACGGGGATTCGGGCTGTAGCTCCTATACGTAGTGAGTGGAAGTTGGCTAGTTTAGAAGCAATTCCCGATTGGGTGCAGGATGGTGAGAATCTTTTAATGCGTCTTAGCTGGTTTGCTACGGTATCGTGGGAGAAGATAGAGGCTCTTTTAAAAAGCCAGAATGTAACCTTCAGTAATGCGATTCCCGAATTTCGGAGTGTAGAGATTGCTGCCCCCCGTCAAGTCGTCGAGTCTCTAGCTACGTACGAAGGAGTGGCTAGAATTACCTATACACAAGCACCACAAGAGCTCTATAACCAGATTGGAGCACGCATGGGAGGAGGTGCAACGCTAAGCCAAGCAAGAGAACTGGGAGAACGCGGCTTAACAGGCGATGGGGTACAGATAGGGATCTGGGATGCGAATGTACTAGCACACCTAGATTATGGCAATCGCGTACATCGAGTAGAATTCAACGATCAGAGCAAATATTCGCGCCACCATGGTATGCACACCACGGGCACGATAGTTGGGAGTGGTCTCCTAAATGCAAAGGCTCGCGGCATTGCTCCAAAGGCAGAAATTTGGACACACAATTTCCAAAAAGCAACCAATGGAAAATCGACTGCACAGGAAATTTTAGAAGCATACCGCAACCATAATATCGCCATATCTTCTCACTCATACGGAGCTCGTCGTGCCATCTTCTGCGGCATAGAACGTTTATTAACCTATTCTTCGGGAATTATCGACGTGAATATCGATAAACTCTCGTTCTCCTACCCCACGGTAACGCAGGTATATGCAGCAGGCAATGAACAGAATGCTTGTGCTTCGCCATGGTTTCATACCATGCAGTATGCTAAGAACGTAATTACTGTAGGAGCTGCACAAAATTCGGGTGCAATAACCTCTTTCTCGAGTTTCGGTCCTTTATATGATGGTCGCATTAGTCCAACGATAACAGCTTACGGACAACATGTCTATTCTACAGCAGGTGAGAATACCTATGCCTACATGAATGGAACATCGATGTCCACTCCTATCGTTTCAGGACATTTAGCACTTCTTGTACAACGTTACAAACAGCTCCATGCGGGTGCCTTGCCATACAACTATTTCCTAAAAGCTTTGATTGCAAATACAGCAGATGATGCTGGTGAGGTTGGTCCCGATTACGAATTCGGTTTTGGTAACCTCAACGCAATAGCTGCTGTGAAGGCTATGGAAAATAATTGGTATAAACTCGGGATATACAAGCGAGGAGGCAGCGCACAAGAGTTTAAAATCAACGTACCTGCAGGTGTAAAAGAACTACGTGTAATGCTCTGCTGGAACGACCCTGTCGCAGAAAAAGAGTATGATTTTAAAGAGAATCCTATTGTAAACAATTTAGATCTAAGTGTCGTGGGGAGTAGAAAATACTTACCCCTAACCTTGGATGCAGAGAAAACCGATAAACCCGCCGTAGAGAGGGTAAACAATGTAGATAATATCGAACAAGTCGTAGTTCGCGATGTTACGGCAGGCGAGTATACCATCACAGTAAGTGGTGTTGTAAAACAGGAGGAGGAGCAATCCTATAGTCTTGTTTGGTATTTCGATTATAAGACTCCCGAAATAGTAGCTCCCCTAGCCGGCGAAAAGCATAAAGCTGGAGAGTCCGTATACTTAAATACTCAGAATTTGAAGGCACCCCTCACCATCGATTTCTCCGAAGATGGTGGTATCAGCTACAAAACTCTCGGTAGTGATTATACGAACCGTTGCGAGGTCGTGCTCCCCAGCAAAGTAAAACCGACAAATAATGCCCAATTCCGCATAACGGATGCAAACTCAATGGTTTTGTTCTCGCCTAACTTTACGGTAATGGGGCAACCAACGGGTGTATTAGTAATGCCTAAAGCTTGTAGTACAAAAGGCTGGAGAGTGATGTGCAAAAAGGTAAATGATGCAAAGAATTATAAGGCCTATATCGCTAATATTGCAACGGGCGAATATTCTGAGTTGGGGACTTTTGCACCGCTTCTCCCGGCGATGCCTCCAATGTATGATATCCCTGAAGGTAAGTTTACACCTGGAGTAAATGTTATTGCGATAAGTGCCATTGCGGAGAATGGTATCGAAGGACCACGTAGTGAGGGTGCAATTGCTGCAACAGCAGGCGTTAAAACATTTATGCTGACAGATCTGCCCTATACAGATGCATTCTATGGCAATCCACTCTCCTACTGGAATCAGGACGTTGTAAACCCACTTAGCGGGATGCTGCCAAAAGCCGAAGAAGATTTACGCCCTGACGTACCTGGTGCACATGTGCTGGTTTGGACAGCTGGTTTTAAACCTGCAACGAAATGGAATGATCCTTTTACTGAGAGTCGCGATAATATTGGGATGCTCTCGAGCTGTAAGTTCGATCTTAGCAACCTCCCTGAGGATACAAAGCTCAAGGTACTTTTGCGCTACAAGCTAACCTCGAAGGATGCTAGTAAACCATCTATGCTCCGTCTGCTGGCCAATAACTCCCCCATAGCAGATGCGACGGGTGTAACAAATATAGTAGGCGATGATCGTGAGCATGAAGCGGTATGGGATCTCTCACAATTTGTAAAAGAGAAGGGGGTAACTCTCTCGTTCGAAATGGCTGTACAAGGATTCGGGAGTATCGCAACTTTGTATCACACAAAATTCTTTGTAGCAAACGAGACTCCTGATATTTCCATTGCATGGGCAAATGACCCCGAGATTAAGCCATCGGCTAAGATGGGAGAACAGACGATTTCCTTTATGCTCAAGAACAACTCTGCACTCAAGCTAACCGACGTTCCCGTAGCGGTGGCTGTGGACGATCGAACCGTATATACGAAGTTGGTAAAGCAACTACTACCGTACCAAGAGACTATAATGAGCTGTACACACAACTTCGCGAGCGAAGCAGCACACATCTATAAGGTAGCAGTCCGCACAAGCTACGAAGGAGATGCACTGGAGCAGAACAATACGAGGGAGTTCGAGGTATACAATCTCGGTAATGTAGAACCAATGCCCGAGGCTGTACGCAAACAATTCGGCGATAAGGTTCAAGTAAAACCTGGACGAGCTATTGCTACATGGAAGGATAAGATCGGTTTTGTTGATGGACAGGGGGCGCTCAAAAATTATAAACTCTTTGAAAACGGAGCCATTCAATTCAAACCCAGTAGTAAAGGTAATCTCGTACAAGCCACTTTTTCTAACTACAACCTTGCACCTAACGATACGCTATATGTCGTAACTGGGGCGCTAGCCAAAGGAATAGAGAATATACAGAGTAAGGACGCACAGTTTTACCTTGTCGGTAAGAATACTAAGCCCGTATCCTTCTATGCAGAGAGCGATGCTGGATTGAGTTTCTACTTTTCAGGACATAATCGAGAAACTACTGCAGGTTGGGAAGCAGAAATTATAGAAACGCCACTACAAGACCAATGGATTTTGGAAGCAGTAACGGCAAAACAGCAGACAAGCACTCCTTCGCAATACGACCTCGAGCTAACGATCAATAACCTCACACCTGTGTCGTACTACTCGGTTGTATACCATGTACTGGTTGGCAAAAAAGAGCTACGTTACGTAATCCCTGAGCTAAAATCTGGAAAAAATACTTACACCGTACCACAACCCATCACAGTAAAGACTCCAGCAAGAGTAGAAGGACAAGTTGTCTTAGCCATTGATGGCGACAATTCCAATAACTCTCACGATTTCGAAATCGTGAACGATGCTTTATGGAACGGAAGTATTAGCGCAAACAATCGTCTTACCATCGCCTCGTTGCAAATGGCGGGAACAAAAGATTCGTATACTTTACCAAAATCTACACACACACTATACTTTTTAGAGAAGGAGATCCCGCTCTACTTGCAATCAAAGAATACGATGCAACTACTTCTCTCGCAAAAAGCTACTAGCGAGAATTTGCCTGCCAAGGTGCGTGTTTGGATAGACTTCGATGATAACGGCGAATTAGACGATACAAACGAGAGTTTCGAAGCAAGTTTGAGTGCAGATAAGGATGCCATCGATGTAGAATTCGATCTACTCAATAAATCAACAGCTAAAGTAGGTAAACACCGTATGCGGGTCATGTTAGCCAAAGATGCGGAGTTCGCTAGTTATAAGGCTGGTAAGGAGATCGCGATGGGTACTGTTGCGGACTTCACAGCTCTGGTAAGTGAAGGGAAACTCCCTATGGAATTCGAACTTGCCGTTATCGGATTCAACAACTTCGAATCAAGGCGAGATCTCGCAGACGAGATCCCCGTCTCCGTAACCATAAAAAATGAAGGTTTAGCCAAAATAGACGAGATTACTTTGATTCTAAAAATCAATGATACCGAGAAGGAACAAAAATTCTCGAACCTTAATCTTGCTCCAACAAAAGAGACTCAACTCACTTTTACTGAAAAACTCACATTTGCAGAAGTAGGGAAAGTATATACTGTCGTAGTCCGTTTGAAAGAAAAGGATGCACTTGCCACGAACAACAAGATAGAGGGTAAGATTGCCAAGCTCGCTCCGAATACGAACGCTCGCTATGGTTTGGCTTTTGCTGGAGGTGAAAAAGAATCGCTCTTTATACCAGACTTCAAATTAAAGAAATTCGAAAAGATGACCGTAGAGGGCTGGTGGCGCTTGGATAAACCTCAAGAGGCATTCTTGATAGATGGCAAGGACTTTATCGTAACCTCATACGAACAAGGAGGCATCGTTCCGAGGAATGCAATCGTACTGTATTCCAAAAACGATGGGATCTATTTCAGCCAGACTCCTGTACTCAAACCTGGCAAGTGGCAACATATAGCCATCGGTGTAGGCTCGGGAGTCTCGGGGTTAAAACTGGTAGGCTACGTAGACGATGTGAAATTTACTTGGGTTCGTCTTGCTCCTGGATCTGACTACGCATTAAGCGATATACATCTGAACAAGAAACTTGCAGGCCAGAATGCAATGTTCCGTATTTGGGATAATAACATCCGTACAGCAGAAGAGCTCAAGACCAATAAGCTTAAGAGCGTACGAGAGGCGGATGGTAAGCTCCCTGCTAGTTGTCTCTGCGAATATATCTACTCAGAAGGTAAAGGCGAACTTGCTGCCTATAAGGACAACAACTTTGCTACGATAACAAGTGCCAGCACTAACAAGTGGCAGAAAATAGAAAAACTCGTTACTGGAGTAAGTTCTCCCACACAAACTCGTCCCACGGAAATAGTTACGGGCAAAGAATACAAAATATATCTCCCAAAAGAAGACGCTCTAACAGGTGTTAAGCTAGATTTTGAGTACGAATGGCCCGGAGTTACTGTATCGCAGGGAGGACAAGTTTTGAGTGGAGCAGTTGACTTCTCGTCAGCTCCCGACAATAAACTAACCTTTAAAGCAGAGCTTGCAGATTTCTTGGGTACGAACTTAGTGCAAGAATTTACTGTACAGGTTGTAAAAGATCTCTCGATCGCTTGCGAGATAGAACAACTGGATATGCTTGCAGATAAAAATTCTGGCTTACAATCTGATATAAAGCTTACCAAACCTGCGGAACTAGTGCTGTTGGAGGGAGCAAACAAATCGGCAACAGAGCGAATTGATCCTACGCAAGTAAAATTGCAAGTAGCGGTATCGGAGGGAGCAACGTTGTATTATGGCAAACAGAAAATAGAATTAACCTCGTCTAAAGCAGAGGTTGTCGTTGATTTTAGCAAGGCAGTGCTTTTACGCGTAGTAGCAGCAAATGGTCACTATTCAAAAAGCTATTCCATAAAACTCGCTTTTGCACAAACAATAACTTGGGAATCTACCCCCTTAGCGAAATCCTTCTCATCCGACGTCTTTAAAGAAAATGCAACGGCTAGTAGTGGGTTGGTGGTAGCTTACAAGTCGTTAAACCCAGATATTATCGCTATAAACGACAAGGGCGAACTCCGGACGGTAGGCGTAGGTACAACGGAGATTGTTGCTACGCAGATGGGGAACGCTATGTATAGCGCTGCTCCCGAAGTTAAACGAACTATTGAGGTATCTCATGCTAAAATGACGATAAGACCTAAGCCTGCCACTTGGGCACTGGGCGAGAGATTCCCCGAATTAGAGTTCGAATACGATGGGTTGCTATACAAGGGTACGGAGTATTTGTATACGAGAGCGTACGAGATAATGGTAAATAATACGCCATGGGATGGTACAACCCCTCTTGCGGTAGGCGAGTATGTCCTTGCGCCAAAGAATTACTCGAGCGAGTATACTAAGGGCACATACAAGATCTCTTGCGAGAAAGGAAAACTGATAGTAAAACCATCGAGTAAGGCAGTCGAGATTAAATTTTTGTGCCAAGATGAAAAGGGAGTGCCGCTCCAAGGGGTAGCCGTAAACTGTGATGGTTTTACTTACCTAACAGGAGCCGATGGCATTGCTTCCGTTCCATTGCTTCCAGAGCAATATACCGTATCTGCACGCAAGGATGGTTATTTATCTGCTACACAAGATGTTGAAGTTAGTCTGGCAACGACCATTACTCTCAAACTTCCGAAATTAGCATACAAAGTAATCTATACTGCAACCCCAGAGGGTTATATTGCTGGGCAGAAGGAGCAGACAGTTGCCGCTGGACAGGCGACGAGTCAAGTAACCGCCTTAGCAAAAGATGAGTCGTACCGATTTAAACAGTGGGATGATGGCGTAAAAACCTTAAGCCGTACCGATATGGTAACGGAGGCTAAGACGTTTACGGCACAATTCGAACCTGTTACGTACACATTAACCTATGCTCTGTCAGAGGGTGGCGAGTTTGTTACCCCCGAGGCTACATGGAAACAGACCGTAGGCAAAGGAGCGAACGCACAAACCGTAACAGTAAAAGCCAAGACGGGGTATCTTTTTGTGGGTTGGGATGACAATGAGAAGGAGCTCTCGCGTACAGACAACAATGTAATGAATACGAAGACCCTCACAGCACTATTTATGAAACCACAGAAGCTCCCTTGGATGAGCGACTTCGACGAACAGGAAACAGCCTTTACCAACTGGTATGCAATGAAACCTGCAGTAGGTAAGGGGTGGGAGACCATCAATTACAAGCGTTCAGATGGTACAATCGTTAAATGTATAGGAGTGATAACGACAAGCTACAACGATCCTGCTAAGCCTCATTATACCGACCTGTGGCTTGCCTCTCCATGGTATTCACTCGAAGGTAAAGAGAGTGGTTCGGGTATAAAATTAAGCTTTGCTTATACTATGAATTACCTTGATCTTCAGTCGCCAGTAAAAATTGAATATCAGTTGGAAGGAGGGGCTTGGACATTTAAGCAAGATGTAGATCTAGCTTTCCTAGGGGATCTGCAAACCAAATCCGTAAGCCTCGATGCAGCAGCTCTTGGGACGAGCAAAGCTATTCGTTTCCGTTTGGTAATCAACAATAAGCGAGATCTTAACTTCTTCTACGACGATATGAAGGTAGCCTTCGATCCCGAGCCTACGACCTCCTCAGTGATTATTCGCTACTATGCAGGAATGAATGGGAAGGTAAAAGTAGAAGGTAGCGAAGCGTTGAGTACTTCGGTTGAGGTTACAACAACTACAGGCGTCGATGGAGCTGCAGTAACGGCCGTTGCAGAAGATGGGTATCAATTTATCGGTTGGTCCGATGGTATAAAAGCCAATCCGCGAAAGGACAAAGAAGCCAAAAACGTAACAGCAAACTTTAAACGAAAAGTTAAGGACTACTTTACAATATCCTACAAAGCAGGTGCAAATGGGACAATCCAAGGTATAGCATCGCAACATCTTGAAATGGATTCGTATACTAGTCCTGTTACAGCCAAAGGGAATATGGGGTATACCTTCTCGAATTGGGATGATGGATCGAAGCAAAATCCTCGCACCGACCTTGTACAGGAAAATAAGATCTATACAGCAAACTTTGTAAAAGCTGTAACACTTAGCTATCTGGCCGAGGTTGGTGGGAAAATCGTAGGAGAGAGAGTACAAGAAATTGCTGCGGGCAACGATGGGACAGAGGTAGAGGCCGTAGCCAACGAGGGATACCGTTTTATAGGATGGGCCGATGGTCTGAACAATGCTAAGCGCACAGACCGCAATGTAACAGAAGATCTCACTGTTTCTGCAAAGTTTGAAAATGTGAACTTAGTAACGATAACCTTTGTTGTGGAAGGCAAGGGAACATTGAACACTACGAACTATTTATTGAAAGGTACGCAATTAAGGGTACTTAAGGGCAAAAAGATTACCCTAGAAGCTATACCCGAGGATGGCTACAAGTTAAAGAGTGTGATGGCAGGTACGATGGATATTACAGAGGCTATGGAATTCGAGGTAACGGACGATACAACCGTAACGGCCATCTTCGAGAAAGAAACTTCTGTAGAGAATTCATTACTCGCAACGCTCTTAGTAGCTCCCAATCCATTCTCTGATGTGCTACGCATTGTACAAAACGATTCTATAGCTGAGCTTCACTACGAACTAATGGATACACGCGGAAATATACTCCTCTCAGGGATCTTGCACAACAGAGAGAGTACTATCAATACCGAAGCACTTGAAGTTGGTTTGTATTTACTACGTATCTCTACGGCTACTGGAGTCAACACTACTGTAAAGGTCGTAAAGGAATAACTGCAAAAAAATGGTTTAGAAGCCACTAGGTTACAATTGCCTATTTGCTTGTAAACTTTCTACAAGATTCGGAGGTGTAGTTTTGCTATACCTCCGTTTTTTTTGCAAACTATAATAACAAGTATTCTAAAAACTGCATAGCTTATAATAATTGATAACGCTTTTTGTGTAAACGAGTTAACGAATAGATCTTATTGGCTTAGTTTAGCTCTCGTACAGAGAAAACCTTACCTTTGTCGTATGAATACATATTACCAACGCGAACTTGTTGTGGGCGAGAATGAGCTCTCAGAGAGTGAAACAGTGCACTGTGCTCGCTCACATAGAGCTCGAGTAGGCGATATTGTAGAATTGATCGATGGTGTGGGGCATCGTGCTCTCGCAACAATACACGAGATAACCAAGACTAAAGTACGAGTCTTCGTGGAGACGATTCGCGAGGATCAGATAGCACAATGCGAGCGGACTTGGCTTTGTATAGCACCCACTAAACATATAGATCGCACGGAATGGTTTTTGGAGAAGGCCGTTGAGGTGGGCGTTGGACGTATTAGCTTCTTTTATAGCGAGCGTTCCGAACGGCGTAGTATACGCTTAGATCGCATTGAGAAGTTGGTACTCGAGGCCTCGAAACAATGCCGAGCTAGTAGAATTCCTATTATAGACGATATTGTGCCCTACGAAGCGCTACTAAGAAATCCTCTTCCTCCACCTTATCAAGGCGTCATTGCACACTATACAGAGAAGGAGATACTTCTCCCATTAAAAAAAATTTCAAAAACTGCCGCTGGTTATGTTAAACTTCTAATAGGTTCAGAAGGTGGATTTACAGAGTCCGAGTATGCCAGCGCACTAGATGCAGGCTACAATGGGGTATCGATCGGTGCTCGGCGTTTACGAACCGAAACGGCGGCTCTTGTGGGTTGTATTCTCGTAGGTGATCCCTGCAAAGAGGACTCAAATTTACAAAAAATGTAACATTCTCTAAAATCATACGGTTTCTATAGTAGCATAAGAGAAATTAAGCACGAATATGTATGGAAGCGAACCTCAGTTGTTGTTAGTGGAAAAGGACTTGAGTTATGGCAACCTTCTAAAGGGCTATTTTCAGGCTCTACACTTCAACGTGATGCTGGTGCTGAATAGCGAAGACGCTTTTCATGCATTTGCATCGCAACACTTCGATATTGGAGTAATCGAAGTAGATCTCCCCGATGGGAATGGACTCTCGCTCGTAGCACGTCTACGCGAACGTAATCCGTCGTTCCCGATTATTATTGTTTCGGATCTAACAACGCAGGCTGATGTGTTGAAAGGTCTTCGAAGTGGAGCGGACGACTATGTCAGAAAGCCTTTTGATACAGAAGAACTGACATTGCGGATCTACGCCAAACTCCGTCTGGCGTACCCAGTACATCGTTTTACAAACTCGCCTACGACTTTTGCAATCGGGACGTTTGTATTCGATGTTGTACACCAAACTATCCAACGGCCCGGTGAGCCCGAAGTTCGCCTTACGGCCAAGGAATCGGAACTACTCCGACAACTCGCCTTACACATGAACAAGGTTTTACCACGCGAGTATGCACTCAAGACGGTATGGGAGGAGTTCAGTTCGTTCAATGCGCGTAGTATGGATGTTTATATCACTAAGCTGCGCAAGATTTTAAAACACGACCCGAACGTCGAGATACTCAATGTTCGCGGCAAGGGCTTCAAACTGGTCGTTTAGCCCTTTCTTTTAGGAAATTGCTACCTTTGGTTGTCTAAAGGAGCGGTGTATGAGTATACTTGTGACCAGAGAGGGATCTTTATTGCAAGAGGATTTGTTTATCGAGGGTACGCCCAAGACACTGCGAGTAGCGTTTAGTGCCAAGGAAGGGCGACTCTCCTTTGCTGGGGTCTCTCTATGTAATAACCCACTCGAGGTTTATAAGCGCTCGCTTCTTTGGTTGCGGGAGTATGCAAAACATCCTACCGTGCCAACACATGTGAGTTTTTTGCTCCGTTACTACAATACGTCGACATCGAAGTTCTTGCTCGAGGTCTTTCAGATCCTCGAGGCTATATTCCATAGGGGACATCAGGTCTTTGTCGCTTGGCAGTTCTATTCTCAGGATATGGATATGGAGGATGCTGGAATAGAGTTTTCCGAGAATACGATGCTCCCCTTTCGGATTGAGGAATTACATTAACCACCACGTATAGCAGTCTAAATACCAAAGAGGGCGATACAATTTAAAGAAACGAAATGACTGGTCTATCTGCGCAACGAGTACGTATGCTCCGTTTGATGGGGCGTATGCCGAGTGTACAAAAAATAGAATCGCGTCGCGCTGCACAACAGCGGGAATTTGATCGCTACAAATCGATAGCGCTCTCGCCCATGTTCGCACGCTATATCGAGCTAAAGAAGCTGGCCGACTCCGAGATCCCAAGACAAGAACAGGAACGCTGTGCACAGGAGCACTTTGTCGGCTCGACCGAACAAAAAGAAATCGCAGAATACAACGAACTGAAAAAAAATAAGATTGTACGACTTGCGCTCAAAGGTAAAGGAGAGGAGAAGAGTGTGGAGTATCGAAGATATCTAGAGTTGCAAAAGAAGGTGGAGTCGAAGGCTTTTCAGGAACGCGTCCGTTATCTTAAAGACAAGAAGAAATATTTGCATTCGGAGACCTATGCAAAGTTGCAAGAGTTGAAGAAGTTGTCGAAATCTCGCGATATGCAGTGGTATCTGGCACATGAAGCCAAGGGGACGTTTGCTGAGCAACTTAAAGAACGTGTGGTCTTTTTTGACGATTTTATCGAGGAGGAGCTCAACACAAAGAATTGGTTACCACGTTTTTTTTGGGGAGATGCGCTAGCAGGACGTGGCTACTCTTTCATTGGCGATCCACACTGCTACACCGAGGGTGAGAATCTTACTCTTGCCAATAGTGCCGTGACAATATCTACTCACCCCGAAGAACGCAAAGCGCTCGCATGGGACAAGGTACTCGGCTTTGTATCGCAGGATTATAGTTATACTTCTGGATTGATTTGTAGTGGTCAGAGTTTCCGAATGCTTCAGGGACGTTTGGAAGCTAAAGTTCGCATCAAGACTCAAGAGGGAGTGTACCATGCTCTTTATCTGGTGGGTGATACACGCGCACCCGAGATTGAAATTTTCCGAACCACGACTGGCAAAAAAGTAGGTTTATTGAGTGGTTTGCTCCGTAACGAAGTCAATACATTGAATATTGCTGATGGAGTAGGGGCACTCCCCTCGCGCGATGACTATTTTCTTATCACCTTCGATTGGAGGGGTTCGACGCTCCAATGGCGTATTAACGATACGCCGTATCTTACCTTAGAAAATATAAAGGGATTGGATACGCCGATGTATCTTGTCTTCATTAGTGGTGTGGAACCCGAGGCAACTCCGCGAGGCGACTCTTTGATGGCAATAGACTGGGTACGTTGTACAGCCTACAACTAAGCCTAATAGAACTCACTTTAGGCGAAGAGGATTGTGGTGGGCGATCTTCTTTGTACAGTTAGTATAGCATCGGATAACAAGAGAAGCTCTAGCCACAGTAGATAAAATATGGAGGTCGCCATATTTGGTTGGGGAGTAACCCACGAAAATTTTGATGCCTTTGCAGAGCTCTTAGAACGATTGCAAGAGCGAGGCTGGCGAGTGTGGGTTTACCAAAAGATGCTGCAACGGCTTTACTCACAGTTTGGCTACATTCCGAGGGATGTCCTTGCCTATTCTTTGCGCGAGGAGCTCCCACATTCGTTAGATTTTCTCGTTAGCATAGGAGGAGACGGCACTATACTAGATGCTGCCCAGTATATACTAGGAAGTAGGGTACCGATTGTAGGGATCAACTTTGGGCATCTCGGCTTTCTATCGTCAATACAAGCCGCAGCCCTTGAACACATTGAAGAGTTGCTAGAGAGTGGTTACTACGCAATAGAACGCTTCCCTACTGCACAAGCTCAAATATGCAGCGAGGGACAGATTTTGCCGTTCCACTATGCACTCAACGATATTACTGTGCAGAAGAGTGGAAAATCGATGCTCATAGTGAATACGAGCATCGATGGGACATTTCTTTGTACTTACTGGAGCGATGGTGTGATTGTGAGTACACCTACAGGAAGTACAGCTTATAGCCTGAGTGTAGGTGGACCTATTGTTTCGCCACTTGCGCATATACTATTGCTCTCGCCTATTTCGCCACATAGTTTATACACACGTCCGTTGGTACTGGCTGATAGTTCGGAGATCCACATGCGCGTACGTTGTCGAGATAAGGAAGTACCCCTTATTGTAGGAATCGATGCGCAGGAGTATCAATTTAAGGGAACAATAGATGTACGCGTTACACGGAGTCCGATAGAAGTATTTCTAGTTCGTTTTCGCGAGAAGAACTTTTACACTGCACTCCGCGATAAACTAGGTTGGGGAAACGACCCACGAAATTAGGACATGCTTCGTAGGTTGGCTGTTGTAGAACCGAAAAGATGAATACTATATTACAACAAGAGGTGAGAAACGCCATAGCGATCTTGCGCTCTGGAGGAGTTATACTCTACCCTACTGATACAATTTGGGGGTTAGGCTGCGATGCGCGAAATAGCACGGCCGTAGGCAAACTATTTCAGATAAAGGAGCGCCCTGCACAGATGAGTATGCTCGTCCTAGTAGAAAGTATCGAACGCTTAGAACATCTTGTAGGAAAAGTTCCGAGTATAGTACTAGAAGAGTTGGTGCATACAACGCGTCCCACTACAATTATTTATCCACATGTCAAAGGCGTTGCTTATCGTCTTTTAGCTGCAGATGGTACACTCGGAATTCGTTTAGTACAACACACTTTTTGCGAGGCACTCATTGCGGAACTTGATGCTCCAATAGTATCTACCTCGGCAAACATTACGAGGCAACCTGCTGGCAAGAAATTGTCTACGATAAACAACACGATTAAAGAACGGGTGGACTTAATTGTGAGCGAACAGTTTGATACCTCACAAGAGGAAATAGGCTCGCGCATTCTGAAACTCAGCGGGAATAGTTTCGAAGTAATTCGCGCATAGATCCAGCCAACTTCAATATTCTCTCTAGAAGGTTTCTTGTCGCCAAGCGCCGATGTTGTGCGTCTTCTCGTCGAAGCTTACGCCAACAAGAATTATAGTCTTGTTCAAGGCTTTATAGGGGATTGCATACCCCTTCTCGCGAATCTGTGCGAGAGCATCCTCTGGAGTTCCTGCACTCCAGAGTTTGAACTCGAAGATATAGACGATTGTTGCCGTTACAACCACACAATCTGCGCGTCCCGAGTTCGTTATCACCTCGGTTTGTACAAACTCGCCAAGGAGTTCGAAGATCAAAAAGATTGCAATTTGGTAGTTACGCTCGCGAGGTTGCAGGGCGTCCTTAGGAGCAGTATCATAAGGGAGGCGAGCTAGCAAGGATTGAATCTGCGTCATAAATGCGGGTACATTGCCCTCTTGAATCTTACGCTTAAAGTCTACGCTAGAAAGACGCAGATCGTTAAATACGGGAGGATACTGCTCGCAAAGTCTCTTCAGGAAACCTAGACGAACCTCGTCGTTCGGAAATCCTAGACGATAGCGCTGATCCTCCACTACATATTCTTTTATTGTAAGATAACCTGTTTGAAATAAGAGCGGGATGGGGGCTTGTATATCTGCGCGATGTTGATCGAATTCATATTCATCGAGATATACATTATTATCTAGAGCTGGAATAAAATACTGCGTCTCTTGAAGGTACTTAATGAGAAAGGTGGGGGTTCCTGTACGAAACCAAAAATTATCTAATTTTCTAGATTTCAATGCATTTAATAAACTAAACGGATTGTATACATGCTCCCCCTCCTCATTGAATAAATATCCATCGTACTTTTTTCTTAGCAAGCCAAGCAATTCGTCTTTGGTACACTCTAGTTTTGTAGCAAACTCTACAATACTATCTGCATAATTCGCTTTAAGCTCTTTTTCTGTAATTCCACAGATGCCTGCATAAGTAGGGAGTAGACTTATATCTTCTAGATTATTCAACCCGCTGAATACACTAATCTTACTAAACTTTGTGATACCAACAAGCATCGTGAACCGTATATACTGGTCATAGGCTTTTATGACCGTATAGAAACTCCGCAGTATGTCGCGATAGATTTCGTTCACCTCAGGGTCGTTCATCGTTTCGAAGAGAGGGTTATCATATTCGTCTACTAGGATAACCACCTGCTGCCCCGTATTGGCATAAATTTTTCGCACTATGTAGGCAAAACGTTCTTCAGGAGCTTCGCTTATTTTCTCGAGTCCATACTCCTCTTCCCATTCTTGCAATTTTATCGAAAGGTGTTCGCGCAGATCCGACTCTGTGCGATAATTGCGCACTGTCAGATCTAAAAAAAGCACTGGGTAACTCACCCAAGGTTGGCGGTTTTCTTCGATGGCGAGCTCCTTTTCAGCCTCTTCGAGATATAGCCCGTCGAACAACTCTTTTTGTCCGCGGAAATAGGCCGCTAGCGTAGAGAGAAACAAGCTTTTTCCGAAACGTCGCGGACGGCTTAGAAAATAGATACACCCCTGCGATATGAGTTGATAGATGTATTGCGTCTTATCTACATAACGAAAAGCGTTGCGTCGTAATTTTTCGAAGCTTTGTACTCCGATCGATACTTTTTCGACATTAGCCATAATATGAAATTTAACAGCAAGTTACAAAAAAGAGCCTTAGTAAAACATCGCGCTAATGTACTGAGCACACAGTGGAATTAAGAACTGCAGCAGGGGGTCTTAAAAGCATAGAGTACATTGTAGTACTTTTGTAGTTAGGAGGATAGAGTTTGAAACGTATAGTGGTTTTGGTTTGTATCATCGTTGCAAGCCTTGGGGGATTATTGATACTCTCCCCACTGGTTCGCAATGCATCGATACAAGAAAATGGTGCACTAAAGCTCGTACCGACCGATGCTCTCCTAATCGCACATGTAAATAGCTGGCGCGCTCTATTAGAACAACAACGCTCGCTCGATACTTTATGGTCGATACTAAGACTATCTACTACAGGACGGTGGCTAACACATCTTTCGCAAGCTCTGGATTCTCTCCGTGTAGAGAACCCAGAATTCCTACGTACTATGGTACAGAACGAATGCTACTTATCGTGGCATCTAATAGGCGAACGGAATTTAGCGACGCTACTCCTGGTTCCGATGACGCAGAATAATGTGAACGCCGAGGATGTCGTAGGAGCACTCTTCCCGCGAGTTACCCCGATCGCTTCGCAAAGCTATGCTGGATCAAAAATTCTCTCTTTTACTATAGACGAAAAACAAAACAAGCAGACACTCCACGTAGCAAGCAAAGAAAACTTTTGTTGTATTGCATCGTCGAAGATACTGCTTGAGAATGCACTCCGCATGTATGGTAGTGAGTTCTCGCTTTTGGAGAATGATGATTTTTTGCGCGCTCTCCAGTCCAGTAGTCGCAACGTACCGTGGAATTTATATCTACAAATACCACGCTACGCTCCTTATATAGCCTCCGAGCTCAATGGGATGTGGCAACGCTTGGTAGCGAATCTAGCACAGTGGTGTCCTTGGGTAGGTCTTGACATTGCCGAAGAGGTAGGCTCCTTTTCAATACAAGGACTCTCTGCACTGAATACTGAAAGCAAAAGAAGTAGCAATAAATACCATGAAGCGAAAAGCGTACCACTCCAGATCCAAAAGATTTTACCTAGCACTTGTCCTGTATTTTTTCGATGGGGAGATAAAAATCCAGAACAACTCCACGAACAGCTCGCACTAAAGAAATCTGGGAATACACGCCCTCCCAATTCGCTACTTGCTAAAGCGGAGATCCAAGAAATTACACTCGCTTGGGATGAGCAGAATGGTATAGGCAATTGGTTAGTAGTACTAACACCGCGTAGTACATCTCATGCACTTGGAGTACTCCGCTCCGAACTTACTAAAAGTGGGAAGGCTGGCCAACAGACCAACGAGACATTACAACACTTGCAAATGGAAGGCGATAGTGAATTAGTAATTTTCTCCTCTTCAGATCCCTCTTACTTTCAGTCGTCTTTCGGTCTTCCCTTTCCTAAAGAGGTAGGGCGCTACTATGCCATGGTCGATCGTTTCATTGTTTTTGCAGGGACACCTAGAGCTATCGAACATGTAGCACTATCGAAAGCACGAACAAATACACTCGAGAGCACGAAACGATGGGAAAAAACGAAGGAGGGCTTACAATCGCAGTGCAACTTTATGTACTACAGTGCCCCCTCACAACGAAAGAACTTCGCCTCGCTCTTCTTTTCTACACAGAGTGGTTTACGGACAGGACGGGGGGCGATGCTTGCTAATTCACTCAGCAGTACGGTGATACAAACGAGTGGAGCAGGAAAGATCCTTTTCTATAATGCCATATTTCAACAAGGTGAGAGTCAATCCTCAACTACTACTACGAGTACAAATCGATGGAATATAAATTTGGATGCGCCCTGCATAGGGCGTCCTATTTTTGTAACGAATCATAATACACAAGCGCAAGAGATTTTAGTACAGGACGCGAATGGGAAACTTTACCTCATCAATGCAGCGGGACGCATTCTCTGGCGAGCTCAGCTCGAAGGGGCAATCGTAGGAGAACCTAAACAAGTAGATCTCTTACAAAACAGGAAACTACAATACGTTTTCTGTACTCGCAATAAGCTTTACGCGATCGATCGCAATGGGAACATAGTAGCAGGGTTTCCTATACGTCTTCCAGCCCCAACGTATGCTCCCCTAGCTATTTTCGACTACGAGGGTAAACGAGACTATCGGTTTGTGGTAGCTTGTAGTAATCGCCGCATCTATATGTATGATCGTACAGGTAAGCGTGTCGAGGGGTTTCAACCACCACAACTCGAGACGAATAGTATACACCCCCTAGTCTGGTTTGCTACGCGTGGAAAAGATTACATCGTAGCTTGCGACTCAAATCGTATGTACTTCCTTAATCGAAAGGGGAGCGAACGTTTTCGTACAAAACAAAGTGTTGGGCGCGCCTTGGGGGCTCCTCTCGGAGTGCTATTGGGTGCTTCCCCTCAGATTTTGACTGTGAATCAGGAGGGTGAATTTGTGCAAATTGGGATCGGAGATGGTGGTATAGAGCGCATTGCACTAGAACAGTGGCATTCCTCGAGCTACGGTGTGATAGCCGATCTCGATCACGATGCACTGCACGAATTGGTATATACCCACGGGCGCGATGTACTCTCCACTGACTTCCAAGGCAAAATGCGCTTTCGCACCCAACTGGGCGAGGAGCTATCTCCGTGGTTACAGCAATTCCGTTTCAGTGCGACCGATAGTCGTATCGGAGTCTACTCGGCAGCGAGCAAAAAATTGTGGCTGATTAATTCCTCTGGGGCAATATCGGCAGGGTATCCACTTGAAGGAACTACACCATTCAGCATCGGACAATTTACTAAAGAGAGAGGAGTTTTTAATTTGGTAACAGGAAATGGAAAAGCCGTGATAAACTATGAGATAACCCCCTAACTATTATAGAATCGCATGCTATACGATGAACCCCTATTCCGTCCACCCAGCGAAGCCAACTCAGCGATAGTCCAAGCCACTCTGGGGTGTGCTTGGAATCGTTGTCTATTTTGCGACATGTATCGCTCTAAACCTTACCGCATCGTTGCCATCGAAGAGATAGAGAGCGATTTACGCCAACTCTCGGCACTCATCCCAGCAACGCGCAAACTTTTTCTTGCCGATGGCAATGCCTTTGTACTCCCAACCGAACGTCTACTACGCATTGCGGAGCTTGCACACCATTACTTTCCACACTTACACCGGCTATCAGCCTATTCGCTACCTAGGGATATTGCAAGCAAATCGGCAGAAGAGCTCAAGTTACTCCGCAATGCAGGTTTTTCGTTGCTTTACGTGGGGGTAGAAACGGGATCAGAGACGTTGCTCACGAAGATTCGGAAATCAGAGACGAGAGCTTCTATTCAAGAGGGGGTGATGAAAGCACATGAAGCAGGTATCGCTACTTCTATCATGATCATCTCTGGGCTCGGCGGTAGAGTATACTCACAAGAACATGCGATAGAGTCGGCTACATTACTCAACCTTCTTCAACCCAAATTTCTCTCAACGCTGACCCTTTTTCTACCGCGAGGTTTAGAAGACTATCAACAACACTTTCAAGGAAAGTTCGAACCGATGCTCTCCGTTGATATTCTAGGAGAGCTTGAAATATTTATAACGACTCTTGCATTGAAGGAGACGATTTTCCGTTCGAACCATGTGTCGAATAGTCTACCCTTGGAAGGAATCTTGAACCGAGATCGAGAGAAGCTACTCCGTACGATAACTAGTATGCGTGGAGATGTAGAACACTTACGGCACTTCTCACCAGAGTTTGGCTACTAAACGAATATTGCACAAGTCAGAAAGCTATTGTCTTAGAGCCTCACTTGGAGCAATACGGCTTATTACGTGCGAGGCGCCAAACATCAGGAGGAGGGTCAAGAGTACCGATCCAAGATTGACACTCAATATTACCCATGGATTGAATTCGATGGGGATATAGTCTACATAGTATTCGGCAGGAGGGAGTTGTAGCCACTGCCAACGGTACTGAGAATAACAGAGTACAAGGGCAAGGGTATTGCCTAATAGAAGACCGCGGAGGAGAATTCGAGAGGCGAGTAAAAGAAAAAGGAGTTGGAGCTGAGAGGTCGTTGCTCCGAATGCTTTCAGAAGTCCTATGGTATGCGTACGTTCGAGAACGAGTATGAGGAGCACCGTAACCATATTTACAGCTGCCACAAGTAGCATAAGGACAAAGAGCACGAGGATATTGATATCTTGCAAAGCAAGCCAGTCGAAGAGTGAGGCATGTGAATCTAGAATACTCTCCACTCGGAGTAGTGAGCCGTCGGGTTGTAGAGTCCCGAGCGTATACTCTTCTAACATATCTTGGGTGACAGATAACTCCTTGAAGTTTGAGAGTCGTATTTCATAGCCTCCGATTTGTTCTTTAGTCCAACCATTCATTTCTTGTATCGCGTGGAGATGCGTAAAGAGATAGGTTTTATCAAAGTTCTCGAACTTAGTTTCGTAGACCCCGACAATATTGCATTGCCAGACACGGGGAGGGTCTTCGACAAAATAGATAGTAGCACGTTTTCCCGTATCAAGATTAAGGGCTCTGCTGCAGTATTCGGAGATAAGAATTTCGTCAGTTAGGGAATCGAGTTTAGGGAGTCGTCCTCTAACTAAAAACTTGGCAAAATAGCTGAGCTGCTGCGTATTTTCGTACCCCTTGAGAACGGCTCCGAGCATATCTGTTTTGGTCTTGATAATGCAAGGTTTCTGACAGAACGGAGCAATATCTTGTACAGAAGGACATTTACGGATTTTTTCAACCAGATCTGCTGAAGCAAATATGGGATGCAATTCATAGGAGGCATTTCGCTCCATTGATAGCACTTGTATATGTCCTAGGAAACCAATGACACGATTGCTAATCTCGGTTTGAAAGCCACGCGAGACGCAAATTGCAACCAGCATCGCGGCAAGGCTTATAGCAACCGCGAGAGTCGCAATAAGCATATAGGGTTGTTTTGCTCGCTTATTGGCTACAGTAGTCGGACGTACGAGGTAAAGGGGGAGTCTCCACCAACGACGTGACGAACCTTTTAGAGAATTTGCAATAACTTGGTGAATATCCGTAGGCATATTCTCGAGGGATTGAACGCTATTTTCGTCCATAATCTGCAGGGATCTCGCCCCAGTGAGCAGTATCCCATTTTAGAAGTGGGTTAGTCCAACTATTCGTTAAAAGCCAGCTTTCGGCTCTTGCAATAATTTCTCTCAGCTTCGCATTGCCCTCTGTAGGTAGCATTTTGGTATTGGCCTGTTTTTTTTTAATCCATGCGAGTGCCGTAGTACTATCGGAGTATATGGGTAGAGCTAGTGCATAGGGCGTATTTTGTTTTTGTAGTAACGCTAACGCATGTACGATGGCTAGAAATTCACCCACATTATTGGTTGTATCATAAAAAGGACCACAGGCAAAAAGGACTCGGTGAGTTTGCGTATCTACACCTCGATATTCCATAACACCCGTAGACATGTTGCACGCAGCATCTACTGCCCAAGAGGGGAGGATGGGTTTATTTTGGTCGAGTCGCGAAATATCTAGCTGACCGAGTGTTTCGTCTCTGTGTTCGTATCCTCTTCTGAAGGCTATTTCTGCGAGTTCACGAGAGGGATATCCTTTATATTGTGCTCCAGCAAACCCCTCTATTTGTACTTTACAGACATCCCAACTATCGAAGATCCCAGTATTAAATCCTTTCCAAACGACGTAGTATTTGTTTTTACTGGCCATGTATGTAAATACTATTTGTTAGATGCATTAAAAATAGAACGAGAGATTGTCGTTCCAAGCCAAGCTGCAGCAATTCCCAATCCTGCACCTGCGAGCGTGTCGCCTAGCCAATGTCTGTTGTGATATATGCGCAAATATGCAGTACAGGCAGCAAGTGTATAGCCCGCAAGGCTGATATACCAGTATTCTTTGGAGAGTTTTTGCCGGAGTAGTTCTGCTCCGACAAAGGCTGTAGCTGTATGTCCAGAAGGGAAACTATTCCACGCGGAATTATCTGGGCGTAGCTCTATATGCAGGAATTTGATAGTATGAACAAGCGCTACCATCAGTGCGATGCTTGAAGCACTCTCTACTAAAGGTCGCCAATTTTTGTATTCCGAGAGCTCATACGTATCGAGCGAAATGGCGGCAGTCATGGGAAGGAACTGCAATACATCGTCGACATAGCGAGCCTTATATTCTCTATAACGGAGCTTCTCCTTGACCTGAGAATTCAGATCGAACCACCCGAGACGATTGAGTAGAATAGTTCCTGAGACAATGAACGAGATAGGGACAGTCCAGAGATAAGGTGATGATGGTTCTAGATGTAGCGTAGTATGAGGATGCGTTATCTTTTCTTGTAGTTGATGCAAGGTTTGTGCTTGCAATAGAGAGTGAAGCGAGATAAAAAATACACTCACCAACGCAATACATAGCGTTTTGTACATTTTTTGCATTTTGCTTAATGGCTTAAGGGGTGTAGATCCTACTATTTTATAGATGTATAAACTTGCTAATTTTGTGCAATTAAAAACATTATAGCATAATGGCAGAGAGAGAGAACAATAACGACGAGAAAAATTTTTCGATCGATATCCCAGAAGATTTGTTTCTGGGTGTTTATTCGAACTTGGTTATAATTTCGCATTCGAGCTCGGAATTTGTGTTGGACTTCTCTCGCATCATGCCAGGACATCCTGGTGCAAAGGTAGTAAGTCGCGTAGTAATGACTCCTGATCATGCTAAGCGTCTCTTTAGAGCCTTAGGCGACAACCTACAACGCTATGAGCAGGCGCATGGAGAGATAGATTTACATGAGGGGGAGAACGAAGACGTCTTTATGAATGCCCTCACAAAGTGTGATGCGTAAATCTGAGAAGACACTCCATAAGCAACTCCTAGGCGAAAAGTTAGCAACCTATATAGCAGATCACTGGCGTTGGTTTCTTTTTTTGGCAATCGTGGGGAGTGCCTTGCTTATGGGGTTACGCTTCGATCCGAAGGTGAGCATCGGAGGCGATGACTCGTGGTACGTCCTTGCAGCACAGGATTTTTGGGATGGTGTAGCCTTTCCTTCTTGGCATGGCTCGTTCTATCCAATACTTCTGAGCCCCCTCTTGGCTCTCTTAGGTGGTATAAGCTTAGTACCACTAAAGCTGTTGTCCGTACTCTTCTCGTTGGCTGCTGTAATAATCTTGGGACTGGCGTTCCGCAAACTGCTTACGCCTCTCGCATGGGTTGCAGGTCTATTCTTTTTTTCTCTAACTCCGAGTTTTATAGAGCTTGCGAGTACCACGTATAGCGAACCTTTATTTTTACTACTACAGAGTTGTATTTTCTATTTCCTTTTCGTTTTCGAAAAGAAATTGGAAGGGGGCATGCGGCTTCGCGAACAACTACTTTACTCTACCCTCCTGGGAGGTCTAACTTTTTTACTTACACTAACGCGTAATGTAGGGTATGCCGCCTTCTTGGCGATCTTGGTATACTTTTTTGCAATTCGTCGAGATTGGCGACGCGGTTTGTACATTGGCGGCATATTCCTTCTACTACAATTGTTGTTTACACTCTACAGACAATGGGTATGGGGCGTAACGGATGCAACCTTCGCAGGACAACTCAATAGAGCGCTACAAATAGATTTTTACAATGCTGCCGCAGGACAGGAAGACTTATGGGGGCTTGTGGTGCGTTTTTTCGTTAACTGTAAGCAATATTTTAGCTTCCATACAATGACCTTCATGGGGTTGTCCTCTGCCGAAGACAACTGGACAATGACAATTATCATTATTGCACTTCTCCTTTTTATCCTTGTGCGCTCTCTAGTGAAAAAGCGGGAAACCCTCTCCTTTCTAGGTCTGTACCTTGGTGCAATGTATGGGATTACATTTCTAACGCAACAAGTAGCTTGGAATCAGTTACGCCTAGTGCTTGTCTATTTCCCACTGTTTTTATTCTTTGTCGTAGAGGGAATTTCTGTTGTACTAAAGCCTACCGCGCGCTCGCGCATGAATATTATCGTAGCAGTGCTCGTATTGATAGGATCCACTGCACTGATTGTACAGAATGCCGCGAAAGTAGATATCGCCCGTATTCGTTCCAATTTGCAAGGCGATAGGTTTGCGGGGTACACACCCGATTGGGAGAGTTACTCTCGAATGAGCGAGTGGGTGGGTACGAATTTGCCCGATAGTGTCGTAGTGGCCTGCAGGAAACCCAACAATTCTCGAATCTATGGCAATCGGAGGTTCTTTGGCGTCTTTAAGCTCCCGAGCATGGATGCGGATACGATCCGTCGCTATTTAGATTCGAACAAAGTGGAGTATATCATGTGTGGTCGTCTTCGTCGCTATACAGCCGAACGAACCGAACATTTTATCAACACGATGCATATCATGCTTGGAATAGTACTCCGTGAGCAGCCCGATTATATAGACTTGGTGCACCATATCGGTTCGAGCGAACCTACATTACTTTTTAAGCTCAATCGCACAACTCGCAGTGGGAGTATAACAGAGCAACGTCATCGTCTCGAATCTGGGCTATATATCTATGGCGATAATGAGGAAGCCTATTACAGATTAGGGCGTTTGAGTCTAGACGAACGGCGTCCAGATGAGGCTCGTGAATATTTTCTACAGGCAAGAAAAATTTTAGAAAACGAGAAGATCGCCATCCCCTACCCTATAAGGGAAGGGCTAGCATTAGTATATTTTGCTAAAGGCGATTTTAGGAGTGCGATTGAGGAGTTTGAGGAACTAACGCATGATTTCCCCAACGAGGCTCGCCTATGGTACAACTTAGGTGTTTGCTACGCCAAGGTGGGAGATAAACGTGCCAAAGAGTGTAGACTTCGCTCGGAGGAACTGGGAGGAGAGTAGTGTCATCTGAGAAGGGATATGATACGAAGTAAACGTATTGTGGTCGTTATGCCAGCTTACAATGCAGCGAATACATTGGAGCGAACCGTGCGCGAGATTCCTCGCGATATTGTAGACGAGATAGTCTTGGTAGACGACCAAAGTAGCGACAATACAGTGGCAGAAGCATATCGTTTAGGACTGCAACATATCATTCAGCACGATAGGAATAAAGGCTACGGCGCAAACCAGAAAACATGCTATGATTTTGCACTTTCACTTGGCGCGGATATCGTGGTGATGTTACATCCAGATTATCAATATACCCCTCTCTTGCTAGAGGCGATGGTCTACCCCATCGTAAATGAGTTATTCCCTGTAATGTTAGGATCGCGAATCCTAGGAGGAGGAGCGCTGAAGGGGGGCATGCCACTTTACAAATACGTCGCTAACCGTACTCTTACGTTTATTCAAAACTTGTTGTTAGGAGAAAAACTGAGTGAGTACCATACGGGGTATCGTGCCTATGCACGTAAGGTACTAGAGACACTCCCCTACCGTGAGAATAGCGACGATTTTATCTTCGATAATCAGTTTCTCGCCCAGTGTTTTGGGTATGGGTTTCGTATCGGCGAGGTAAGCTGCCCCACTAAATATTTTAGAGAGGCCTCCTCTATCAATTTTTCTCGTAGTCTCCGCTATGGTTTTGGAGTCTTGGGAGTGTCTTTTGGTTATCGTTTTTTGCGAAAATGGAAGCCAAGGAGGAGTACTTGTTGTAAACAGAAAACTACTTTTTGAGAAACCAAGCCTCTTATTCCATTATTTTGATAAATGCGCGACAAGATTGGGAGGAATCGCTAACAATAAACGGAGTCTCGCTACTTATGCGCAGAAGTAAAATGAAAAAGTTATCTTTGTATAGATAGATATTTTTACGAATCCGATCGATTCGTAGGTAATGTAATTACGGTGTGTCGAGAGAATGATAGCAACCTTATCGGAAGAGCAATTAAATTTGGAGTGGTTAGCTTCTTTGGGTACTAGTACGGAATTCCTTAGCGAATTGCTTGCAGAACTGGAGACTCAGATGGGGGGCTATAAGGAGAAGTTACAAACACTCTCGCTCTCTACAGACGCAACGACTCTAGCAGCAGCAACGCATAAGCTGAAAGGTAGTGCGTCGTCCTTAGGATTAACCACGCTGCCTCGCTTGTTAGGTGAATTTGATGTTGCATTGCGGGAGAACAATACAACAGTAGAGAATCTGGAGGCGCTAAAGGCTTCCGTTCTCTCACAACTCCCCTTGTCGTTAGCAACACTAATGAGTTATGTAGAAGAATTAGAAAAAAGTAGGAGATAAGCAGGATGTTTCAAGTAACGGTATCGGGAGGTGAGACTCGAGTTAGTTTCGATCCAGGCAGTAAACTGAACATAGCAAAGGCTGGCGAGGCCAAGAACGAATTTGCTCGTATTGTAAAAGGCGAAAATGGGCGACTGGTGTTAGACCTGACGAATCTCGATTATATCGACTCGTCAGGGGTAGGTGCACTCTTATCGTTATTGCGTTTATGCAAGGAACATAAATGGACATTGGTTTTAACCAATCCGCAACAAGCTGTTAAAGACTTGTTCAACTTATTGCAATTACAGTCGATTTTTAAATTGCAATAAAGCGCTAGAAGCGATATATTTAACTTTTTTCGAAAATAAAAAACGGTGAGGAAATGTTGTTAGGTGGCTTGAAATATATGAGTGCCGAGGAGGCCGTACAAGTAGTACATTCTGGCGATCATATTCATTTGGGGAGTGTTGCAACGACCCCAACAATCCTTGTTGATGCGCTGTGTAAATATGCAAAGGAGGCTGGTTTGAAAGATGTCCATGTCCACCATCTACATACCGAACCTCCCGCTCCTTATAGCGAATCTGAGTATGAGGGGATCTTCCAACTCGATTCTTTCTTTGTGGGCAAAAACGTCCGCAAAACCACACAAGCAGGGTATGCAGACTACATCCCCATTTTTTTGAGCGAAACGCAAAAGCTCTATAGGAGTGGCGTACTACCTGTAGATGTTGCTATGGTACAAGTTTCGCCACCTGATGAATTCGGGTATGTCTCGTTAGGGAGCTCTGTCGATGCGACTCTGGCTGCTATAGAAAAAGCACGGTGTGTAATCGCCGTTGTTAACAAGCACGTACCCCGCACGTGGGGCGATGCGATGATCCGAATAGAGAATATCGATCGTTGGGTACTTAACGATGAGCCCATGGAAGAGGTTCATTTCGGGACTCCTAGTATCGAGGAACAAGCCATCGGTAAGAATTGTGCTGCACTGATTGAAGATGGAGCAACACTACAGATGGGGATTGGGAATATCCCAAATGCAGTGCTGGCCTGTCTGACAAATCACAAAGACTTAGGTATCCACACCGAGATGTTTGCTGATGGGGTTTTGCCTTTAGTAGAAAAGGGTATTATCAACGGATCGAAGAAGAAAACCGATCGGTATCGGATCGTATCGACCTTCCTCATGGGATCGCAAAAGACCTACGATTTTGTAGATAATAATCCTGGGGTGTTAATGATGGACGTGGGGTATACGAACGATCCGTTTATCATCGCCCAGAATCCTAAGATGACAGCCATCAACTCTGCTCTCGAGGTGGATATTACAGGACAAGTGTGTGCGGATTCTATCGGTACAAAATTCTATTCAGGTGTGGGAGGACAGATCGACTTCTTGTACGGAGCATCTCGCTCCGAGGGGGGCAAACCGATCATAGCAATGCCCTCACGCACCAGCAAAGGCGAAAGTAAGCTAGTGCCGACACTGAAAGTTGGAGCGGGAGTCGTTACCACGCGTGCGCATATCCACTGGCTCGTTACGGAGTTTGGTGCAGTAAACCTTTATGGAAAGACGCTTCAAGAGCGTGCACGCCTGATAATGTCGGTAGCACATCCTGATGATCGAGAAATGTTGGATCGAGCAGCCTTCGAACGCTACGGGAGTCACTTCCATTTCTTAGGGAAAAAGTAATTTTTTTTTGAACGAGAACTTTCTAGAAATCTGGGAGAGAAATACTGGATACGGGGATAATTCATAGTTTAGCACAAGTGGGGAACTTTGGCAAAACATATTGAAAGTACTATCTTTGCACGTTGTGTGAAGTGTAATGTGTGAGTTATTGCCTACATATTTAGTTAATCTCTTAGCTGTTCGCAATTCTGGATTTCTACGCACTGAATCTTTACCATCAGAGTTTTTTGCTAATAGTAGTTATTACGGCGTATTGGATATTAGCGTTCAATTGACTCTTCGTGGTAACTTTATAGGCTCAGAGAATGGAGAGGCGGGTACATACTATTTTGAGATTGGCATGAAGGGGGTTGGCGTCTTTTCATGTACACGTTGTTTGCAAGCCTTTAGCGTACCACTGACGTACGATGGCGAATTAATGGTGCATGTAGTAACTGGCGATAAAGAAAAACTCGACGATGTGGTATGGGAGATTTCTCCTGCACGCGAAAGCCTCGATTTGGGCGATTATCTTCGTGAGAGTTTGTACCTAGGACTCCCGATGAGCGTGAAGCACGGCGACTTTGGTACGGATGCATCTGCTTGTGATACTCAGATGTTACGTTATATACAGAGAGAACATAAGGGCGTAAGCCTTGGTAATATATGTGGCGCAGCCTTCGAATCGTTAGATTCGGAAGCTCGCGCTGCAGGAAACGAAAGCAAAAAGAAGAAGGAGGAGTAAAAAGATATGGCACATCCAAAATCGAAAATTTCGAAGCAGCGTCGTGATAAACGTCGTACGCATGATGCACTCGCAGGCGCAACCCTTTCGACGTGTTCGCATTGTGGAGCATTAGTAGAGCGTCATCGTGTATGCCCCGAGTGTGGGTATTATCGTGGTCAGCAGCTCATAGTGAAATCAGAAGCATAGGTTTGTACCTAACGCCAAGTCGTAAGATAAGATGCGTATAGGGATAGATGCAATGGGGGGCGATTATGCTCCGAGTGCTGTAGTCGACGGCGTCCTTCAAGTGCGAGAGTGGATCACCAACGATATAACGTTGGTACTCTTTGGCGACAAGACACTCCTGCAAGAAGAATTTGCTAAACGCGGAGCGGAGACCTCCGAATACGAGATTGTTCATTGTAGTGAAGTGATTACTATGAACGATCATCCTGTGAGTGGTATCAGCAAGAAGACCGATTCGAGTATCACAGTAGGATTTCAATATCTGGCTTCTGGCAAGATAGATGGCTTTGCTAGTGCAGGCAATACGGGTGCTATGATGGCGGGTACAATGGCTTTTATCAAGACTGTGCCTGGACTCACGCGTCCGGCAATTGCCGCGTACATTCCCGTAAACGAGACACAATGCAATCTCGTTTTGGATGCAGGGTTAAATTCCGACTGCAAGCCCGAAGTATTAGTACAGTATGGTGTACTGGGGTCGTTGTATTCTCAGTATGTCTTTGGTGTAGAGACTCCACGAGTGGGTTTGTTGAATATCGGAGCAGAGGCCGAAAAAGGAAATATTACAGCCAAGGCTACGCATGAGTTGATGGCTAGCTGTACAGATTTTCATTTTGCAGGCAATATAGAAGGAAACGAACTCTTCTCTAATAAACGTGTAGATGTTATTGTCTGCGACGGTTTCGTTGGCAATATTGTCCTAAAGGAAGCGGAGTCCTTCTATATGATAGCCAAGGAGCGCGGGATAGATGATCCCTACTTAGATCGATTCAATTTTGAGCACTATGGTGGGACGCCTGTACTGGGCGTGAACGCACCAGTGATAATAGGGCATGGGATATCGAATGGTCGTGCGATCAATAATATGATTCGTCAGACCAGTAAGGTGATAGGCTCATCGCTTTGTGCTAAATTTAAACAAGCTTTTCATGTCTAAGACTTTAGCAAGTATTACGGGCGTTGCAGGGTATATCCCCGACTATGTACTCACAAATGAGGAGCTTAGTCGGATGGTTGACACCTCTGACGAGTGGATTATGACACGCATCGGGATTAAAGAACGCCGTATACTAAAAGGGGAAGATCTCGGGACAAGCTTTATGGCAGCAAAAGCCGTCAACCTCCTATTAGAGAAAACGGGGACTAAGCCCGAGGAGGTTGATATGCTGATCATGGGGACTGTGACCCCCGACCAGCCTGTCCCCGCCACGGCCAATATCGTATCCGACTTGTGTGGAATCACCAATGCTTTTGGCTATGATATTAATGCTGGCTGTTCGAGTTTTTTATACACGCTCGTAACTGCCTCGAAATTTATAGAATCTGGCACGCATAAAAAAGTGGTAGTAGTGGGAGCCGACAAGATGTCTTCACTTATGAATTATGAAGATCGAACCACTTGTCCAATTTTTGGTGATGGAGCTGGCGCTATTCTGTTAGAGCCTAATACGGAGGGGTATGGGCTCATCGATAGTGTAATGCGTGTGGATGGTGCAGGACGCACGCATTTACTCGTTAAAAATGGCGGTTCACGCTCTCCGATTACAAAGGAGAATATCGATTCGCGAGAACAGTATGTCTACCAAGAAGGACAGCCCGTTTTCAAAGCTGCAGTCTCGCACATGGGCGATACCGCATTAGAGGTTATGGAACGCAATGGACTGACTGGCGAGACAGTCACTTGGCTTTGTCCTCACCAAGCAAATCAGCGCATTATTGATGCTACGGGTAAGCGGATGGGCATCGATCCTTCGAAGGTGATGGTAAATATCCAACATTTTGGAAATACTACAAGTGGGACGCTACCATTGTGCTTATGGGAATGGGAGTCGCGCCTACGAAAAGGAGACAATATTATATTTGCAGTTTTCGGTGCGGGATTTACTTGGGGGGCATCATATCTGAAGTGGGCTTATGATGGCGATAAAGTCTCGAAGCATTAGAGAGTAAGAGAGTGTAGATAATATATTATTCATATGCTTTTGTAGGGATAGAGGTTGTATCTATCCCTATTTTTTTAGATAACATCTCCTCTTACTGGAAGAATTCGTATTACTCAGAAGTAGTACATTAAATCCGTTTTTGTTATACACCTCATTTTTCTTTTTGGTACTGTCTCAAAAAGTGGAGCTTACACTTTTTTAGGACAGTATCGAAAATCTGACAGGGCATGACCTGTCCCTACAAAGCCCCATCTATTCCACGGCGGGTGGGTAACCCGCCGCTAAGATGAACGTGGAGGTTTCACCCACACTAACATCAATACAGACACGCTTTGCGCACCCATGCCTTCTGCTAAGAGCACGGGGTTTCTACCGCCGTGCTAAAAATACTCGCCCCACAAGGGGGTTCTACAACCCCGTTATTCAAACGGGGTTGAC
>CBDEMG010000070.1:0-37995 GCA_965240855.1 uncultured Bacteroidia bacterium
GGTGAGCTTCGACGAGAAGACTCGGAATATCGGCGAGTGGAAGGAAGAGGTGGAGTAGGATCTTTAACCCGACAAAATTCTTTACTACTTTGATTTTTGAGGTTATTATAGAGCTACTATTGTTTCCTTATTGAGTTGTAATTCTTTATCAAAGGGGCTATGATATAACTCATCCGTTGCATTAGATGTAATAACTATGTAACGAAATCTCGATATATAAGAGAGAAAGCTACTTCTGTCGGATTGAGACCTGAATAGGAACTCCTTGGAAATCAAATAGTTCACGGAGTTTATTTTCAAGAAAACGTTTGTAGGGTTCTCTTACATATTGTGGTAGATTGGCAAAAAAGGCGAAAGCTGGCCAAGGTGTAGGGAGTTGTGTAATATACTTGATTCGAATATATTTTCCTTTGTATGCAGGAGGTGGGGTATTTTTGATGATTTCTAACATGTGTTCATTGAGCTGGCTTGTAGGTATTCGTTTACTTCGGTTTTTGTAGACTTGCATAGCTCCCTCGAGCGTTTTGAGAATACGCTGTTTTGTTATTGCTGAAGTAAAAAATATAGGAACATCATTGAATGGGGCAATTGTATTTCGGATCTCTTTTTCAAATTCGTCGGCGGTATGTGTATCCTTTTCAATCAAATCCCACTTGTTCACAAGTATAACTACCCCTTTTCTATTCTTGATGATCATTTGATAGATATTCTGATCCTGCCCTTCGAAGCCGCGGGTTGCATCGATTACAAGGAGGCAGACATCCGCTTCTTCGATGGCACGAATGGCTCGAATATTGGAGTAGTATTCGAGATCCTCTTCAACTTTTCCTCGCTTTCGCAAACCTGCGGTATCTACTAATAGGAAATCTAAGCCAAATTGGTTAAAGCGCGTATCGATGGCATCTCTTGTAGTACCTGCAATCGGAGTTACGATGTTGCGTTCTTCTCCTAGCAGAGCATTGACGATAGAGGATTTCCCAACATTCGGACGACCTACGATGGTGAACTTAGGTAGTTCTTCGAGTTCACTCTCTGGTTTATCGGGAAGGCGTCGTACCATCTCGTCTAATAAATCGCCAGTACCGCTTCCATTAATGGCAGAGACTTGGTAGGGATCGCCGAGTCCTAATTTGTAAAATTCGTAGGCGTCCGAGACGCGTAGGTGATTGTCTACTTTGTTTACTACAAGTAGTACGGGCTTTTGGGACTGTCGGAGGAGTTGTGCTACAGCGAGATCAAGGTCGGTAATTCCCGTTACAACGTCTACAACAAAGAATAATAGATCGGCCTCTTCTATTGCAATCTCAGCCTGTCTTCGGATTTGAGCCTCGAAGATATCGTCTGAACCATGTACGTAGCCGCCTGTATCTACTACAGAGAATTCTCGCCCATTCCATTCCGATTGTCCATAGATCCTATCGCGAGTAACACCTGCCTGTTCGTCGACGATTGCTGTGCGACCTCCTACTAAACGGTTAAATAGAGTAGACTTCCCGACATTGGGGCGTCCTACGATTGCTACTATACCAGACATCGAAATACTTTTTTGAATGAAATGAAATCGGTACTGTGAGATGGAATGATTTTACTCAGTGTAACCAAACTCGCGGAGTTTCTCGGCATCATTACGCCAGTTTTCGCTTACCTGAACGTGGAGGCGGAGGTATACTTTTTTTTGCAAAAACGTCTCGATATCTTTGCGAGCTGCAGTACCGATACGCTTGAGCATCGCCCCCCCGCGTCCTATCAAAATTCCTTTTTGTGAATCGCGTGCAACAAAGATTATAGCCTCAATTTTATCGATTGTAGGAGTTTCTTGATATGTACTTACAGAAACTTCTACGGAATAGGGGATCTCCTCTTGGCAGAATTCTAGGATTTTCTCTCGCACAATTTCGGTCACGAAGAAACGAATAGGGCGATCTGTTAAAGTGTCGGGTGGGAAATATTTTTCTCCCTCAGGGAGGAGTTGTAAAATCCAAGATTGAATGTGTTCGATGCCAAACTTATGTAAGGCTGAGACGGGCAATATCGTAGCTTCAGACCAGAGTGTGAGCCATTGTTCTACGAGCTGTTCCAACTTTTCGTGGGTTGTAAGATCCAACTTATTGATCACAACGAGTTTTGGGATAGAGAGTTTACCAATTGTTGCGAGGATCTCTTGGTGCTTGTCAAACTGTTCGATGGTATCTGTGATATAGAGAATTAGATCCGAGTCTTCGAAAGTTTGTTTTACTGAGGTTAGCATTGCCTCCTGCAGTGCGTAGTTGGGGGTTAAGATCCCAGGCGTATCGGAGTATACAATTTGGTATTCTGGAGTATCTACAATGCCGAATATCCTATGTCGCGTAGTTTGCGATTTGTTCGTAATAATAGAGAGCCGTTCGCCTACCAGAGCGTTCATTAGGGTAGATTTCCCGACGTTCGGATTCCCTACAATACTCACAAACCCAGCTCTATGCTTTTTATCGCTCATGTGTTGGTAAAACTTTTAGCAAAAGTAGTTCAATTTCAATGAGCACTAGATTCCTCTCTTTTTAATGCTTGCGAATGGTCAAAAAAAAAAAAAAAAACAATATTCGCATTTGAATAATTAGTAATATATTTGTTAGGAGATTACGGTTCAGGTTTTCTTGTTTACTCCCTCACTCACTAAAATTGAAGAACTAAATAGCTAAATAAAAATGTTTAAATTGTCAAATTTACGTACACGCGCTAAGTTGTATTGGGGTTTTGGACTCCTAATGTGTCTAGTTTGTCTCGCTGGGCTTTATACTAATTATCTGACAGGTTTGGCAACCCGTTATGCTGGTTTAGAGTCGGATGCACGCTTTGTTGAGAGTAATTTTATCAGTGCGCGTCTGAATATGCGCACCTATACGACCTCGCGCGACGAAAAGAGCTTTCAGGCAGCAGATAGTAATCTCGATAGTGTATTGCATTACACTTCTTCTGCACACGAGAAAGCCATAGAATTGAATCTACCGCAACTTGTTACCCTTTTGGATCCATTGCTGAATGATGTGACGTCCTACAAAGCGAGGATTCAAGAATTTCGCAAGTTGACTTTGGAGCTCCAGCAACGTAATGAAGAGGTTGCACATGGTTTGGAAGATTTTGTAGATAGAGTTGGTCGTTCGGGCTATTACAGCGAACTTTCGCATATAACAGTACGTTCGGTAAAGAATTTCGATCGTTTTTTTGATCTGAAACAAATAGGATTTATCCGCGAGGCTCAGAAACTGGCAGTTACTGAACTCCCTGCAGGTTTGCCCGATTGGATAATAGAAAAGGTGCAAAGATATCGTAAGCTTCTAGCTAATCTAATGCCAATTGCAGAGAATATGGACGCGCAGCTGCAATATTTTGTGAAGGCTAGTCAGGAGATAATGGATGAGAATTCGAAGGTCTCAGACCTTAGTTACAATTTGCGTGTTGCACAAGAAGCCAAAGGGAAACTATTTATGGTGATAGATTTGCTACTATTGTTAGTAGTAGCTGGAGTGTTATCGTATTTTATAGCACGTAACATATCGATAAATCTGAGGCTTGCAGTTCAGGACATAGAATTAACCTCTCATGGAGATTTTCGTAATCGAGTACCAGAGGCATTCTTGCACTACAAAGATGAGGTGGGCGATTTAGCGCGTTCGATTTCCCGGATGTCGACGATGATAAATGATACGATTCGTGAGATTCGCACGGGGACAGATAATATTTCGAATGCTTCGAATTCGCTCTCGAAGATTTCGCAACAACTCTCGCAGGGTGCAAATTCGCAGGCGGCAAGTGCTGAAGAGATTAGTAGTGCGATGGGTGAGATGAGTGCAGGTATAGATTCGAATACGCAGAGTGCGATGGAGACGGAGAAAATTGCTAAGACTGTGGAAGAAAAGATTGGAGGCGTAGGGAAGTCGGCACAACAGGTGGCAGGCGCAGTACGCGATATCGTAAACAAGATCAATGTGATAAATGAGATTGCTACACAAACAAACATCTTAGCACTCAATGCTGCAGTAGAAGCAGCCCGTGCTGGTGAGCATGGCAAAGGTTTCTCGGTGGTTGCCTCAGAAGTTCGTAAACTTGCGGAACGCAGTAAAATAGCAGCTGAGGAGATACAAAAACTCTCGTCGGTAGCAGTGGATGTAACCGATTTGGCAAAGAACGAATTAGAGGCTGTAATCCCAGATGTGACTCGTACCGTGCAATTAGTGCAGGAGATCTCCGTAGCGAGTCAGGAGCAGCGGACTGGTGTTGAGCAGATTAATACGGCAATACAACAACTCAACGACGTAGTACAGCAAAATGCGAGCACGAGCGAAGAGATGGCTACCAGTGCAGAAGAGCTAGATACACAAGCTCATACGCTTCAGGCAGTGATGGAGAAATTTATCGTATAACACTGTAATTGTAAGAAGAAAAGAGGGGGTGCAAAAACACTCCTTCTTTTTTTGTTAGAAGATTGAGAATTTGAAGTAGCGAGAGGGATGCTGCTGTACATCGGTGAGAATGGAATCTAACGAACGTACGGTGGAACTCAGTTCGTGATAGAGCGATTCGTTTTGTATTAATTGCCCCATTGTTCCTTTACCAGCCTCGATATTTCGGACTATATTGGAGGCAGAGAGTAACAAAGAATCAGCGCGCAGCATCGCACTCTGTAATGGAAGGCGGAGCGAATCTATAGTGGTAACGACGAGTTTTTGCACAGTAGCGAGGTTGTTTCCAACGCTTTTTACGGTGTTGTTGATATTAGCTATCGTTGCAGGGAGTGCGGCTGTAGTAGTGCGAAGGTTTTGTAGTAGTTGTTGTACATCTTGATAGGCAGCCTCTGCACGTTGTTGCGAGAGAGTCTGTTCGGCTACTCTGAGTACATTTTTGAATGAATTGAGTACGCTATCTACATTGGCAAGGAGTGGAGAGAGTTGCGTGGAGAGAGTCTCGGTATAGGGCTTTTCGCTTGTACCAGGGATGGTATCGTTCGGTAGGAGCGTAGGACCATTTCCTAGAGCATCGTAAAAGCGAACGATGCTGCCGCCAATGAGCCCTGCATTGACGATTTCTGCATGCGTTGTTGTTTGTAGACGAATATGGGAGGGGAGTGTAAATTCGGCAAGAATACGTCCAGAACCATCGGAAGCAAAACGGAGATCGGAGACGTAACCGATGGTTAAGCCATTGACGACAATTTTATTGGTTACATAGAGCCCCCCGATATTGTCGAAGTATGCAAAATAGGTATTCTTGGTATGGAAGAGATCCTTCCCTTTTAGATATTGGTAGCCTAGAATGCCAGCAAGGAAAACGATGAGTGTAAAAATCCCGATCAACCAGGTTTGACGAGTTTGTTTGTGCATGGTGAAGATATTGCTAGGGAGTATGTTAAATGTTAAAGACTAACTTTTTTCTCGCCCTCGAATGCGACTAGAAAAGCGTCGGGATACTTGCGTTTTACTTCACTGAGTTTTTGTTGTGCAGATTTGATATCAGAGAACTCGTGTGAATAATAGCGATAGTATTTCCCTTCTTTCTTCTCTTTGAGGTCGGGATACAACTTATGTAACGGATGCGAGGCGGCAATGGGTTGCGAGAGAGTGGCAATTTGAATCCGATACACTCGTTTGCTTTGGGTAGTATTATTTTTCGGAGTCTTTGGATTGTTTGCTTCTTGTGTATTGTTTCCTTTTTTTTGTGAGGTAGTAGGAATATTGGCAATCGACTCGGCGGCGTGCCTATCCCAACGTTTTTTGTATTCGACAAACGCGTTGTAGATGGCTTGTGCTAGCTCTTCTTGTCCCTTTTCGGAGAGTAAATATTTCTCCTCTTGCGGGTTACTCAAAAATCCGAGTTCGATGAGTACAGAAGGCATCCCACTTTTATAGAGTACGAGGAATCCCGCTTGTTTTACACCGCGATCTTTACGCGAGAGCCCTTCTACAAATTGTCCCTGAACGCCACTGGCAAACTCGAGGCTTTGATCCAAAAAGACGTTTTGCATGAGCGAGAAGATCATAAAGGATTCTGGCGATCGGGGGTCGTAGCCTTCATATTTTGTGGAGTAGTCGTCTTCGTAGGAGATTACTGAGTTTTCGCGCTGCGCGACCTCGAGATTCGATTTTGAAGTATGCAACCCCATAACGAAGGTCTCTACACCCACTGCTACGGGTGAAGGTGCGGCATTGCAATGGATGGAGATGAAGAGATCTGCGTGTTTTTCGTTTGCAATCGCTGCGCGTTGGTTTAGCTCGATAAATTCGTCGGTCTCACGTGTAAAAAAGGTATTAACCTCGGGGTGGTTTTTACGGATGAGTGCTCCAAGTTTCAGTGCCACTGCGAGCGTCACATTCTTTTCCTTGCTATTCTTTCCCTCAGTACCAGGATCTTTTCCGCCATGCCCTGCATCAATTACTACAGTCTTGAGTAAACCACTCACTGGCTGAGCTTTTACAACCAGACTGCCGCTCGTTGCTAGAATTAGTATTGTTAGGGTAAGGCACACATATCGTCGTATTGTAGCAAGGCACATACACTACTTTTTGAATTTGCACTACCTTTGATCAACAAATATCGATCTTTTTGCACGGTACAAAGGTACGATTATTCTTTAAGCTCCTAATTATTATAGTTCTGGGAGTGCTGTATTACCATGGCATAGGCGATGCTAAGGGGTTGTGCCTAATAAAATTGGATAGTGTTACGGTGCAAACTCCTAGTCTAGTGCCTCGTGATACAACGATAGTAGAAGCTCCTAGCTCTAGTAATGGTGCTTTGGATGCGAAGGTGGTCTCGAGCGCCTCGGATTCCATTGCATACTCCGTTCGTAAAAAGCATGTAAAGATGTATGGCAAGGCTAAACTTGCCTATAAGGATCAGAAATTTGAGGCAGAGTATATCGATCTAGATCTTGAAAAAAAACAGCTTTACGCCAAAGGTTCGCAAGATTCTACGGGGAGTGTACATGGCGATCCCATTTTCACTGAGGGGAACGAGAGGTATACGATGACTGACATTAGCTACAATTTTGCATCGCAGAAGGCAAGAATCACGGGTGTAATAACAAACGTATCGGAAGGCTACCTTCATGGAGAAGTGATCAAGAAGATGCCGGACGATGTGATCTATGTAGGGAGTGGGAAATTCACGACTTGCGACCTTAAACACCCACACTTTTATCTTGCCCTTACTAAGGCAAAAGTCGTTCCACACGATAAGATCTTTACAGATCTTGCTTATCTAGTCATCGCTGATGTTCCAGCTCCGATCGGTATTCCTTTTGGTTTTTTCCCCAATACGACAAAACGCTCTTCGGGACTGTTACCTCCTGAATACGGCGAAGAGCAAACACGAGGCTTTTTCTTGCGCAATGGAGGTGTATATTTTGGTCTGAACGATTATTTCGATCTCACGATACGGGGCAGCTACTATACGCGCGGTTCATGGGATGTAAGTCTCTCATCGAACTACCATCTACGTTACAAGTTTGCAGGCAGTCTTGGCTACTCCTATTCCTATATAACCTCTGGACAAGAGAAAACACCAGAGCATAATATCAATACTACGTATCGTATTACTTGGAATCATATGCAGGATAGAGCTTGGAATCCGAATTCGACCTTCAAGGCCAATGTTACTTTTGGGTCTTCGGCCTTCAATCGTTATAATGCAAAGAATGCTCAGGATTTTCTCTCGAACCAGATAATGTCCTCTATCGCCTATACGCGGAGTTTTCCGGGCAAACCCTTTTCGCTCTCGGTAACGCTGAATCATTCACAGAATTCGCGAGATAGCGTCGTGCACCTAACTGTCCCTAATCTTGGTTTTAACGTTCAGCGTCTCTATCCCTTTAAGCGTAAGAATCCGATAGGTGCACAGCGTTGGTATGAGCGTATAGGTTTTACGTATAATACGTCGCTCCAGAATGCAGTGAATATTAAGGAGCAATTCCTCTTCACAGAGCGAATAAAACGTGAGATGCGCAATGGGATGCAACACAGAGCAACCGCCTCGACTTCTTTTACGCTGCTTAATCATATTAATATCTCGCCCGCCTTCAACTATAACGAAAACTGGTATTTGCGCACTACGCGTTATCATTGGGATGAGAATGCTCTGCGTCCCGTGCGCGATACTGTAGATGGTTTTGCACGAGCTTGGCATTTCAATACCAGCTTAGGGTTCTCGACAAAGCTTTATGGGATGTATACTTTTATCCCACAAAGTCCTGTAAAAGCGATTAGACATATTCTCTCGCCCTCTATTTCTCTTGGCTATCACCCAAATTTTAGCGATCCGAAACTAAACATGTTTGGTAAGGTTCAGAAGAATGCTGCAGGCGAGACGATGCAATATTCTTACTTCGAAAACACACTCTACGGCGGACCTCCAGCTGGTAAGATGGGCTCAGTCTCCTTCTCGCTAGCAAATAATATAGAGATGAAGCTCAGGGGGAAAGAGTCGTCTCCCAATGAATTGAAAGATACTAGTAAGGTAGAAGACCGCAAGATTCCTATTCTGGAGAATCTCTCGCTCTCTACGAGTTATAATTTCCTCGCTGATTCGATGCACTGGTCGCCAGTGAGTATTAGTGCTTATACGAGCCTTCTCCAATTTCTCAATCTTTCTGCCAATGCCAGCTATTCGGTGTATGCTAGCGATAAGGACGGAAGGCTTCTTAACGAATATTACGTGAAGCGTAACAAATCTCCTCTACGTTTCGAATCGTTCAGCTTGACGGCGAGTCTTTCTTTAAACAAAGTGCTGGGTTTTAAGGGCGATAAGCTCCAGACTACGTATGTGAGTTATTTGCCAGGGTATATCCCCTTTGAGCATGCAACAGCGGCCGATTTCCTAGTGATGCGCTATGATGCACTCAATGCTCCTTGGAATTTGTCGTTGAATTACAATTTCTCGTATACTAAGCGTGGAGAGCGGCGATCTAGTATACAGTCGCTTTCGTTCTCGGGTAGTATCTCATTGGCTCAGAAATGGAACATTTCTTTCTATTCTGGGTACGACTTTGTGGCGAATCAATTTAGTACCACTTCTGTCACAATAACGCGCGATTTGCATTGTTGGAGTATGTCGCTCACGGTAGTACCTTTTGGTCAGCTACGGAGCTATAGTTTCCGTATTGGAGTGAATGCAGGTGTCTTGCACGATCTTAAGTATGAAAAGAATAAGAGCTATATAGAAAATATCCTGCAGTAAAAAACGGAACAATACCTGCGACCTCACAGTTAATTTTTAACTTTCATATTTTTTATAGAAAAGATTGTTGAAATCTTGCTTCGACGATGGTCCAGTCGATAAGATTCCAGAATCCCTTCAGATAATCGGGACGACGATTTTGGTAATCGAGGTAGTAGGCATGTTCCCATACATCGCATGTAAGTATGGGCTTTAGTCCATTACGGAGCGGGTTGCCAGCATTGCTCTCTGGTAGGATTTGTAGCTCCAGTTTCTCGTCCAGTACTAACCACGCCCATCCTGAACCAAAAAGTGTTTGTGCACACTTAGTAAATTCTTCCTTGAAGAGATCGAACGAATTGAAAGCGAGGTTGATAGCCTCGCGTAGCGATCCAGTTGGTTCGGTTTTTGGCTTAGGCGAGAAGGTGGAGAAATAGAACGTATGATTCCATGTTTGTGCCGCATTGTTGAAGATCGCACCTTCGGCTTGGCAAATCATAGTTTCGAGGCTAGCATCTTCGAAACGAGTGCCGACAATGAGGGTATTGAGTGTATTGATGTAATTCAGGTGGTGTTTTCCATGATGGAATTCTAGAGTTTGCCTCGAAATATGCGGATTGAGTGCGTCTAAAGTGTAAGGTAATTCTGGGAGCGAGTGAGTCATAGTTATTATAATTTTAAAGGTAGAAAGTATAAAACTTTCAATGCAAAAGTAGTATAACTGATGTCAGCATACAAGAGAGCTGTAAGAGAATATTAAGAATCAGATTTAGAGATTAGCCAAACTCTGCCTCAGTTCGAAGTAGTTGAATTATGTAACAATTCGTATAATTGTACGTCGTATTTTAGTAATAGAATTTAATATAATGAGAAACACGGTTAAGATATTTTGCACAATACTCGTATTGTTATCCTCTATTTTGGCTTTTGCTCAGAGGGATGTTGTACATGGAACAGTGAAAGATGCGAGTGGTGAGCCGATTCCTTTGGCAGTTGTCCTAACGATAAATCCGCAGGACTCTTCGATAGTTGCGCATACAGTAAGTAACTCGGCAGGCGTATTTCGTCTCAAAAGTGTTCGTGCAGGCAAATACTGGTTGCAAGCTCATCAAATGGGGTATATTACGGAATCGCGCGAAGTGACGCTTCCGAGTACAACAGCTCTAGAGTTTGTACTCCGCGATGATCCTAAGGAGATCGATGCTGTACGGATTGGAGCGCGTCGAGGCGGGATGAGCCGCAAAGGTGATACCGTAGGTTATAATCTTAGAGCCTATGCAACGGGGATGGAAAAGACTCTTGGCGATGTACTAGCCAATCTCCCAGGCATTAAAGTAGCACAAGATGGTGCGGTTACGGCACAGGGGAAGAAGGTAGATAAGATTCTTTTCAACGGACAAGACTATTTTGGTAAAAATGTCGCAATGGCCACGAAAAACATCGATGCGAATGTTGCGGATACGGTGCGTGTTATTGAAGGGTATAGTGAATATGATATATTCCGTGGCTTTCAGAACGTGGATAAGACAGTAATAGATGTGGGAGTAAAGAAGGGTATGATGCAAAACGTCTTTGGTAAGATAGAAGCTGGAGGCGGTTACAGGAATGCTTATATGGGGAATCTCAAAGCGACTTATATGGGGCGTCGGCATATGTTTACAGCTCTTGCTGCTTCTAACAATGTGGCAGAGGAGGTTTTCTCTATAATGGATTATATTTCGATGCAGGGGGGATTGGAAAACCCAGAAGGAGGCTATCAATTGCGCATGTCACTAGAGGAATCGATAGCGCCAATAATATATCCACCAGATAATACCTATACCAATATAGCACATGCCGCACATATGCTCTATTCCTATCATAAAGAGAAAAAGTTAAAAGTGAATGCTGCAGCGCTGGCAACTAAAGCAGAGCATGATGCTAAATCAGAGGTATTGCATACGTTTATCACGGGGCGAGAGCAAGGCAAGACTTTTACCGAAGGCAATGCGATAAACGATAAGATACAGCATGCCGTGGGGAATTTTGGGGTAACCTACAATCCTGCAGAGTTGCTAATGCTACAGGTAGGAGCGAGTGCGGGAATTGGAACGTTGGATTCGAAGAGTACGATTAACAATTTTTATGCGACGCGTCTGATCAATACCTTGGAAAACACGCACAAAGAGCCATTGAATTGGAGTGCCAAAGGGGGTATTTATTTTCGTCCGAATAGTCATCTCTACTTTTTGTCTTGGAGTATGGATGGCGAACAAAATAAGCCGACTTACGACCTCAACACCTCCGAATTGCTATTGCCACTCTTATTAGCTCCTGATGGGGGACGCTACAAGTTAAGTTTTGTAAGCCAAAAGAATAGACAAACCCATTCGTTACGGCTCGGTACTCGAATGAAACTAACAGACTATCAAGAATGTAAGATCTATCTCAATGGAACTTTGGACGATGTAAAGAAGCGATCCTACTTTGTTTCGGCAACGCCACTAACGGTTGATCCAAGATTTGATGGAGCACTCAATACAGATCTCTACTATAGACAGTTATCTTCCGATCTCGGAGTACGTTGGCGTTACGTAGATGAGAAGTTAAATGTCAATGTAGGACTTGAGGGGTCATATTACACGCAAGAAGCAAGACAACCACAACGTACTAAAAAGCTTTCAGATTTTTATTTTGCACCGGCTCTCTCGTTGAGTTATGAGATAGTACCTGGAATGAAAATCGGGACAGATCTATACAACACTCTTAATTTCGAGGGAGCTGACAATTTGGAATATGGAATGCAGGTATTGAACTATTCGAGTCTCTCGCAAAACCATAACTATTCGCAAATAGCTTATAATAGCTACAATGGACAGCTCTATTATCACTATTATCCTACTGAGGCCTCGTATAGCATTTATTTCAATACTGATTATATGAAAGATTATGGTTCACTCACGCATACGCGTCAGTATGGTTTGCTGAGTGTATCTTCGCCTTACGAAATCTCGGATTCTGATAGAATCTCCTCTCTCCTCCAGCTCTCTAATCGTTTTGGAGGAATCTGGACGGTATCCTTAGATGGTTTTGCACGCTTTTCGAAAGACGATATATTGGTAGATAGTGCGAAGGTTGATAGTTATAACAATCGTCAGTCGATAGGGCTCTCAGCTCGGAGTAGTTATTCCTCGTTCTTTAATGTTAATATGAGGGTAAATGCAGCACGTAGCGCTAATAAGATTCAACATTTACGGTCATTTATTGATTACACAGCCTCGGCAAACATAAAGCTCCTTTTTACTTACGATAAATTCCGTGCTGAGATTGGAGGCGGTTACTCTATAAGTGCATTAGACAAAAATAGTCCTACACTCTTTGGGCTTGATGCAGAACTCTCGTACGAATTCCCGTATAGAATTTCTGCTGTGCTCTCAGGTACAAACCTCTTAAATCTTAATATGAGAGAGTGGAAGGAGATCTCGTATACCGATCTAGTTCGTTCGGAGAGTATCTACCGTACAATTCCAGGTTATGCAATGTTTAAAATCCGATGGGAGTTTGGGCGGCAGAACGATGAAAGTCAGTATATGATAAGAGTACAAGATGAATAGTTTTTTCTGCTATTTTGTGGCGTGAGTTAAATAAAACGGATATCGCGCCGAGTGAGTCCAAGTAGGAAATCGTGTACTGTCATACGACGTTTGCCTGCTGGCTGGATACCCGCAATATAAATTTGCGTCCTACGACCGCATCCTACGACAAGTGTTTTGTGGTCTGGGTGTACGTATACTTCGCCACAAGAGAGTTCTGGGAGGCTAGAAGTGGAATCCAGACAAAAGGAGTCGAATAGTTTCACGTCCTCGGTTTTCGAACCTATTTGCATTGTTGTCCAAGCACTCGGAGTAGGAGCTAATCCGCGAATGAAGTTGTGTACTTGAGCCGCCTCGAGATTCCAAGATATTTTACAATCTGTGCGAAAGATTTTGGGAGCTGGTCGTAAGGTATTCGTTTCGTCTTGAGGTTTTGGGCAGAGAGTCTTTTGCCAGAGTCCTTCTACAGTTTGACAAACAAGTGGAGCACCGAGAGTAGCTAAAACATCGTGTAATTCGCCAGCAGTGGTATTCGTGTCAATGGGTGTTGAGGTTTGTAGAAGGATTTGTCCCGCATCGATAGTATTGGAGAGTAGGAAGGTGGTAACACCAGATTCTTTGTCACCATTTATAACAGCCCAGTTGATGGGTGCAGCGCCTCGGTATTGTGGTAAGAGTGAGGCATGAAGATTGAAAAAGCCTAGAGGAGGGAGTGTATAGACTTCTTTGGGGAGTTTGCGAAAGGCAACGACAACACCGATATCAGGTTTTGAATTTCGAAGCGCTTCAACAAATTCGGGATCAGTGAGCTTCGTAGGTTGAAGTACTGGAAGGCCTACCGCAAGGGCATATTCTTTGACTGGCGAGGCATGTAATTTCAGACCGCGTCCTGCTGGCTTATCAGGAACTGTGACGACCATTGCAATGGGATATCCTGCTTCGTACAAAGCCTTAAGTGAGTAGACTGCGAAATCGGGGGTTCCCATGTATACAATACGAGGAAGTGTTTTTTCCATTAAGAAGAGTTTTTTGCTTTTAGCGCGAGTCTTAATTCTACACGCAAAGTTCAGTTTTTATTTTTAGTGATCTTGATGGTATGACCCTATGATATGAGAGAGGTAGTAAAATTCGTTTTTCTGAATGCGATGTTGTTGAATTTAGAAAAATAGAGCTTCTAACTTTGTAGCAGAGTATGAGTAGAAAAATAGGACTATGGTAGATCTCACTTCCTACAATACCTTTGGCGTACAGACCCGTGCCGAATCACTTGAATCGTTTGGTAATGTAACAGAATTGCGGCATTCACTAGCTGATATACAGAAGAATTCGTCCCCGTATTTTGTATTGGGGTGTGGTGCTAATATTCTTTTTGTAGGTGATTTTATGGGGCGAATATTTCGTATGACAAACACAGATTTGGAGATAATAGAAGAGGATGCAGAGCAAGTTCGTCTCCGTGTAGGTGCTGGCTATGACTGGGATCGTTTTGTTGCTTGGACTACGGAGCAAAAGTATTGGGGAGCAGAACTTCTCTCGGGGATTCCCGGTACAGTAGGAGCAACGCCTGTCCAAAATATAGGGGCTTATGGAGCAGAAGTTTCCGAGATTTTAACTGGAGTAGAAGTCTTGGAGGTATCCTCAGGCAAGCAAAAATATTTTGATGTAAAGGAGCTAGGGTTAGGATATCGGACGAGTAGATTTAAACGAGAATGGAAGGGGAGGTATATCGTACACCATGTTTTTTTTACGTTGCAAAAGCAGTGTGTATTGCCATCGAAATACGGCCGTTTAGGCATAGAAGTCAATCTCAAAGAGCCTGCACGAGCTAGAGAAGCTGTGTTGACGATACGAGCTTCGAAATTGCCAGAGATTTCGCAACTAGGAAGTGCGGGGAGTTTCTTTAAAAATCCTGAAGTAGAACAACGAACCTTAGAATTGCTACAAGCTCGTTTTGAGAAGATTCCGTATTATGCAACGGACAGAAAAAGCTACTATAAACTCTCGGCGGGTTGGCTTATAGAACAATGTGGTTGGAAAGGCTATCGGCGGGGGAATACTGGAGTGTACGAAAAACAAGCATTAGTTTTAGTGAATTATGGTGGAGCGACCGGGGCGGAGATTCTAGCATTGAGCGAAGAAATAGCGGCGGATGTGGCTGCGAAGATGGGGGTAGTGTTAGAACGCGAGGTGGAGGTTGTTTTAGGGAAATAGTAGGAGTTCGGTGCATGTAAATGGGGTGTAACACATAGCCTTATAGAAGCTAAGCAAAGTTCGTATCTTTGTGTATGCTTTTTAGTAGTTTATGGATAAGTTTTAACATTTAGAGAGTTAAAGGCAATGGCAATTACGAAACTGGACGATTTGTTTGACGTATTGCGTAGCAAACCACGTAAGCGATTGATCGCAGCATATGCGAACGATGCACATACGATAGAGGCTGTCGCTAAAGCGGTAGAATTGGGGATAGTAGATGGGACTTTGGTAGGGGATAAGGCTACGATCGAGAAAGTATGTGCTGATCTGAAGGTGGATATCAACCGTTTCGAGATAGTACAAGAGGCGGTAGATACCAAAGCTGTTGCTAAGGCTGTGAGTATGATAAATGATGGTGCGGGTGACTTGTTGATGAAGGGACTTGTGACCACGGATAAGTATATGCGAGGGATCTTAGATAAGGATAACGGGTTATTACCTCCGAAGGCAGTGCTCTCGCATGTTACGGTAATGCAAGTTCCCGTCTACCATAAATTGTTGGTGGTAGGCGATGTTGCTATAATACCTGCCCCAGATTTCAAGCAAAAACTGGCTATTGTGCAATATCTTGTTCGAGTAGCTCGCTCATTAGGGATTGAAGTTCCTAAGGTTGCTTTGCTTGCAGCTACGGAGCAGATGTCGGTAGGTATGCAAGCTTGTGTAGATGCAGCATTGATTGCGAAGATGGCCGAACGTGGTCAGATCCCAGGTGCTAAGATAGATGGTCCGTTGGCATTGGATGTTGCTATAGATGCAGAGTCGGCAAAGATTAAGAAACTTACAGGCGATGTTGCAGGCGATGCAGACTGCCTCTTGTTCCCCAATATAGAGAGTGGTAACGTTTTTTTCAAGACTTGTACGAAGTTTGCAAAGGCAGAGTTGGGAGCCATGGTGATGGGAGCCAAAGTGCCGTGTATCCTCACCTCTCGTGGAGATAGTGTGGAGTCGAAAATGTATTCGATCGCCCTTGCGGCCAATGCTACGCGATAGAGATTATAAACTGAATAGAGAAAATATATAGTCAATGAGTGCAGAAAAGATTCTTGCCATCAATCCAGGTTCTACCTCGACGAAAATTGCCGTATTTGAGGGCGAAAAACAGATATTTATAACAACGATACGTCATAGTACGGAGGAGATTTCGCAGTATCCCAATGTGGCTGCACAGTTCGAATTTCGTAAGAACTTAATTCTCAGTGAGCTTCAAAATGCGAAAATCGATTTATCTAACCTTGTCGCTATTGTAGGGCGTGGGGGGTTGTTGCGTCCGATTCCTTCTGGTGTTTACGAAGTAAACGAGAATATGAAACGCGATCTTCGTTCGCCAGAGTGTCGTCAGCATGCGAGCAATCTTGGCGCATTAATAGCCTCTTCAATCGCTAGTGGAATACCAGGAGCTAGAGCTTTTATAGCAGACCCCGTGGTAGTAGACGAAATGAACGAAGTGGCTCGCGTATCAGGTCTTCCTACGTGTCCTCGTATCTCGGTATTTCATGCACTAAACCAGAAGGCAGTAGCACGTCGTTTTGCTAAAGAAAAGGGCAAAAAATACGAAGAGTTGAATTTGGTTGTAGCCCATCTTGGTGGAGGAATTTCGGTAGCAGCTCATCAACAGGGGCGAGTGATAGATGTCAACAATGCACTCGATGGTGATGGACCGTTCTCTCCAGAACGTGCAGGATCGTTGCCTACTGGTGGACTCGTTGAGCTTTGTTTTAGCTCTAACCTTACTAAGGATGAAGTAAAGAAATTCATCAATGGTAAGGGGGGCATGGTAGCTCATGTGGGGTACAACAATGCACAAGCATTGGAGGAGGCTGCAAGTAAGGGCGATGCGAAGGCTAAGCTAATACAAGATGCTATGTGCTACAATATTGCGAAGTGGATTGGCGCGATGTCGGTAGTGCTCTGTGGTAAGGTTGATGGGATAATTTTGACGGGTGGAATAGCTCACAACAAGTATTTGGTAGAGTATGTGAAGAAGATGGTGTCCTTTATTGCACCCTTAACAGTTTACCCAGGTGAGGATGAAATGGCAGCACTAGCTTTGAATGCATTGATGGTGCTTCGAGGTGAGTTGAGCGTAAAGGAATACTAGAGATCTTAGCTAGAAGTATAAAAAGGTGTAGGGCATTGTCGTACGACAGTGCCTTTTTTGTAACCTAGCATGCTAAAGGTAGCGTATCTTTGTATGAGAAGATATGAGGAGAAGATATAATGAATAGGTTAGCGCGCTACATCATCATCATCGTATCGATAGCCGCCATTGGGTATGTACTTTGGTTTTTTCAGAGTATAGTGTGGTATATCATTGTTGCGATGGTTCTTTCGTTGATGGGACGTCCCATTGTGCAGTTATTGTGCAGAATATCGATACGTGGTCATCGTTGCCCGGAGGCGCTCGGTGCAGCAGTAGCATTGGGAGCACTTTTCCTTTTTTTTGGTGTGCTTTTTCGTTCTTTTTTTCCGCTATTAGTCTCGCAATTTGAGGAGTTGCGCGATATTTCACCGAGCCAAGTAATCCAGAGTATTGCAATACCATTAGGAGAGTTAGATCAGTATATAACGGGACTATTACCTTCTGGAACGGAACACTTCTCGTTGATGGAAGAGATGCAAAAACAGATTCATATGTTTGTGAATGCTGATTTATTTCGCTCACTTTTCACCTCGACAGCATCTTTTATAACGGATACATTAGTAGCACTTTTCTCCGTTTCCTTTATAGCCTATTTTTTTATGAAAGATGATGGTCTCTTCCTGCATGGTCTTACTTTTTTCTTCCCTCAGAAATATGAGGATAATATAGTACACGCAGTTACTCGAAGCGAGAAACTGCTTCGGAGGTATTTTATTGGTCTTTTGGTGGAGAGCATCATCATAACAATACTTACAGTAGTTGGGATTTCCTTTTTGGGTTTATCATTCAATACCTCATTGGTTATAGGGATTATTGCTGGGATCTTGAATGTGATCCCTTATGTGGGAGCTCTTATCTCGCTTGGGTTAGCACTTCTGATCGCTTTAGGCTTGGCGAGTACGGGGGAAACTCCCTTGTCGATAGGGCAATTGATGTTCTGGATAGTCGTGATTTTCGTTGTAGTGCGTGTAATAGACAATTTTTTGCTTCAGCCGTATATATATTCGAGTAGTGCACAGGCGCATCCGTTGGAAGTGTTTATAGTCCTTCTCATGGCGGGGAGTCTTGCAGGGATGTTAGGGATGTTTTTGGCAATCCCAGTTTACACTATAGCGCGTGTTGTAGGTAAGGAGTTCTTTAGTAACTTTCACTTGGTACAAAGGCTTACAAAAAATATTTAACTTTGCCTTAGTGCTTTCTTTGGTATTTGACCAATATAAGTCCGCACTGCTCTTTTGAAAAGAAAAGACACATAAGCATGAGAGATGTATTTGAGGGAAAGGTACGCTATTGGTTACTTTCTCTCTTTTTTTTGCTTCTCCCTTTTACACAGGTAGAAGCACAAGCACCTAAAGAGATCCCGAATATCTTTACACCCAACGACGATGGTGTGAACGATTATTTCGAGTTAGAGAGTACCTCGGAGCTGACACTTATGGTATTTAGCCGTAATGGGGGGGTAGTATATCAAGTAGAGGCAAAACATATTAAGTGGGATGGTAAAGACGAACGAGGCAATGAGCTTGCGGATGGAGTTTATTTCTTTGTATTAAAAGATCCTGCTAAGACATACAATACTGAGAAGGGATTCTTGTACATCTCGCGCATAAGTGTGAAATAGAGTGGCTTTTAGACATAGTTAGAGCAGTGTAGAAGATGAAGATTTCGTACAACTGGTTACGGCAATATGTGAAGACGGATTTGAGTGCACAGGAGGTCTCGAAGATTCTAACGGCCATCGGTTTGGAGGTAGAACACGAGGAGAGGATTGGTGGTCTATTTGCAGAGGGGTTGGTGGTAGGCGAGGTGCTTGTTTGTGAGAAACATCCGCAGGCCGATAAATTACACTGCACACAAGTAAATGTGGGAGGCGAACGCCCTTTAGCTATTGTTTGTGGCGCCCCCAATGTTGCCAAAGGACAGAAAGTCGTAGTTGCAACGATAGGAACGAAACTCTCCGACCACGAAGGGAATAGCTTTACGATAAAAAAAGCCAAGCTCCGTGGTGAGGTGTCGGAAGGAATGCTATGTGCAGAGGATGAGATAGGAGTGGGGACGAGCCATGAGGGTATAATGATATTGCCTCCTGAGAGTGTAGTAGGGACTAGAATTGCAGACTTGTTTACGAAAACAAACGATACCATTTTTGAGATAGGTCTGACGGCCAATCGAGCTGACGCGATGTCGCATTATGGAGTAGCGCGCGATCTTGCTGCTTATCTTAATCAACACTCGCCTTGTAAAGCGCACCTGCCTCAGTTGCAACCGATGCAATATGAGCCATGGAACACTGATATACGTCTAGGTATTGTCGATAGTAGGCGCTGTATTCGCTACTGTGGTCTGACAATACGCGGAGTTGAGGTGAAACCGTCGCCCGAATGGTTGCGGCAGGCATTAGAAGGGATAGGTGTACGTAGTATTAACAACGTTGTGGATATCACTAACTATGTGCTGCACGAGGTTGGGAATCCGCTTCATGCATTTGATCTCCAAGCGTTTACAAAGCGAGAGGTCTCGGTACATACATTACCTGCGGATACTAAGTTTGTTACCTTGGATGAAAAGGAGCGCACTTTACGCGAAACGGATCTGTGTATTTGCGACGGAGATACGCCTTTATGTCTTGCTGGTATTTTGGGAGGTGCGAACTCTGGAGTAACAGAGAAGACACGTGATATATTTTTGGAAGCGGCAGTTTTTGAACCTCGTAGTCTTCGTTCAACGGCGCGAGCACATGGTTTGAATACAGATGCATCGTTTCGTTTCGAGCGAGGGATTGATCCTCAGTTTACAGAGTATGCCCTTGAACGCGCTGCCCAGCTTATTGTGGAACTTGCGGGGGGAACAGTAGGTCTTAATGTAAATTATTATCCTGAACATTTGGCTTCCCATAAAGTGCATTTCAATTTAGCGCGTGCAAAGAGACTTCTTGGCTACGAGATGGCAAATAGCCAAATCCAGAAGATTTTTGAAGGATTGGAAATAGCGTATACCGATTGTGGAAATGGTGAGTGGGACTTAGAAGTGCCGTACTACAGAATTGATGTAACGCGCGAGGCGGATCTTGTGGAGGAATTATTACGCATCGGAGGCTTCCCCCCATTGGGAGAGAATCGGATAGCGTTTGCACTAGATTCAGGGAACAACTATCGTCGTCCCCATATTGAGTGTGTAAAGGATTTGCTCGTAGGAGCAGGTTTTCAAGAATTTATGGGGCTTTCTCTAATACGCGGTGAGGATGCACAGCAACTGGAACCTCTCGGAAGTTTAGTACAGTTACTGAACCCATTGAGTAGCGATCTGGATACATTGCGTAATACCTTGCTTTTTGGAGCACTTGATACTGTCGCTCGCAATGTGACGCGTCAGAAAGAGAATCTACGTTTGTTCGAAGTTGGGAGTCGATTTGTTCGTACGAAGGGAGGAGTACACGAATCTACGGTATTGTGTCTTGTACTGACTGGTGAGTTAGAAGGTGCTACTTGGCTTGGTGAGGCTCGCAAGGCGACAATATTCGAATTGAAAGGCTATGTAGAGGGGGTGCTTGGCTCGTATGGTCTGCCATACTCGGAGATTGAGTATGCTTTTATGCCGCAAAGCAATTGCTTCGATTACCATGTACATCTATTTCATCACAAGGAAGTTTTGACGACGTTGGCTCAGGTATCGCAAATACTTTTGAAACGTTTTGGGATCAAAATCCCGGTATTCTATGCAGAGTTTGCATTAGATCCACTAGAGCGTTTCTATAGTGAGCGAAAGTTTTCTTTTGTTCCTTTACCCCGTTTCCCTGAGGTACGGCGCGATTTGTCACTCCTTCTGGATCAGAGAGTTACTTTTAATGAGTTGCAGAGAGCTGCCTTTAGAGCAGAGCCTCGGTTGTTAAGAGATGTAGTTCTTTTTGATGTATATGAGGGGAAGGGAATCCCAGAAGGTAGGAAGTCGTATGCCATGAGTTTCCTATTACAGGATACGGAGAAAACACTAACAGATAAGGCAATCGATACTTGTATGCAAAAGTTGCTTGCTGTGTTCAACAAAGAATTTTCAGCAACTTTGCGTTGAAAGGAGAGTGGTGGTGGGTGGGCTTAAGTGTGGTGTGCAGTAAGAATATTTTCCCGTGTTAAACTTTTTTAATAGACACCACCCTAGTGCACTGTTTAGCGGTCTTCTTCTGCTACTAATCAGTGTATTGTTCTCGTACTCGTTTGGCAATTTTTCTTGGCTAACACTCGATGAGAGTGTACTACCTATCGGTGGTAGGCTGCTGAGTCGAATTCCTGTAGTAGTGGGGTATCCACTAAGTTATGTGCTCCTTATAGGAGGTTGTATTTTTGCGCGATTGTTGGTAATACGTTATGTTTCAGGACTCTCGCAATCGTACCTGATTGTATTTTTTGTACCGCTTCTTGTCGGAGGTTTAGGTCTAGGAGGGCACAATTTGCTTCCTGTGCTAGTTGCGTTGCTTTTTTTGGAGTTAGCACTGGCTATGTTACTTAATACCACACAGTCGCCCTACGTTTTGAGTAGAGTATTTCTTATAAGTGTTCTGACGGGTTTTGCCTCTCTTTTTTATCTTCCGACGCTTCTTTTTGCATTTGCACCCATTCTCATACTACTTAACCGCAATTATATGGGAGTTCGTGGGGTCTTACTCATTCTTTTAGGCGTATCACTTACGGGCGTATTTATTTACTTTTTGTGTTGGCTTTTCGGGGGCGATGTTTTAGAGTATTACCCAGTAACGCGAATTCTAACTTTCACGCCGACGGATGTGAGTTCTTGGGTGCAACAAAATCCAGTGCGTCCTCTCTATATACTTTTTGTTTTTTTGTTGTGGTTACTTATGTTACCCAGATTGCACAACCCACACAAGATACACAAAATGAGCTATCTCTTGGTTCGCAATCTTTTTATATCCGATTTTTTACTATCCCTTCTTTCTCTTTTAGTGGTGCGCGATCCGTTTTATATTCTCCCCTTCATATTCTTTTTTTTATGTTGCATGATCTGCTATACCTTTCTTTATGTACGAGGGACGCGTAGCAATATTGTTTTTTTTCTAGTTCTAACTAGTGGTGTACTGCTTCATCTATTTTAAGAATATGGATGACTTAAGAAGTCACGCGCTCGTCGATTTGTAACAAGTATAAACAAAAAGTATTGTTTACTAAGGCTAGCAGTATTGATTTTATATCTTTGTGTAACGAAGGTTGTACAAAATAGAGCATAGTTGATGAAAGTAGGAGTAGTGGTATTTCCAGGGTCGAATTGCGATCGCGATGCGGAGTATTGTTTCGGCGCAATCATGGGGCACGATGTGGTTCGTTTATGGCATAAAGATGCAGCGTTGCCTTCTGTAGATTTTATAGTAATCCCTGGTGGATTTTCGTATGGCGACTACCTTCGTTCAGGAGCTCTTGCGCGTTTTTCGCCGATTATGGAAGCTGTGAAAAGTTATGCAGAGTCTGGGGGTAAGATACTCGGGATTTGCAATGGATTTCAGGTGCTCTGCGAAGCGGGGTTATTGCCAGGTGCTTTACGAATCAACACACCGAAACGTTTTGTTTGCAAGAACATACATTTGCTTCCCGAGGTAAAGCCTAGTCTGCCTACTGCGAATTTGAATCCGAGTCATCCATTACAAATTCCGATTGCTCACGGCGAGGGATCCTATTTTGCAGATCAAGATACTTTGTCCGCACTGCGAGTCCATGGGCAGATCTTGTTCCGTTATTGCGATGTAGATGGGAAAGTATGCGATCTCGCAAATCCTAATGGATCGGTAGATAATATTGCGGGCATTGCAAGTAAGAATTTTTGTGTAGTAGGGATGATGCCTCATCCTGAGAGAGCTTGCGATATTAATCAAGGCAATACAGATGGACTGGTTCTTCTGCAATCGTTGTTGAATTTTTGGTCTAAAAAATAAATTAGGATGTCTGCTTCTAGTTCTCCTTTTCATGCTTACGATATACGAGGTCGGTTGGGCAAAGAGTTTGATAAAGAAGCCGTGGTGCGTTATGGCTATTATATAGCAAAGGAGTTCGTCAAACGTACTGGGCTTGGGGTGGGTCGTGATGTACGAGCTACCTCGCCAGAGCTTTTTGCTTGGTTTGCAGAGGGAGTACGTCGCGCTGGGGTAGCGGTAGTAGACATGGGTGTATGTACTACTCCGCAGCTGTATTTTTCGCACTGGAGATTGGGACTAGATTGTTCGGTTATGATAACGGCCTCGCACAATCCGCCAGAGTATAACGGTTTCAAGGTAACAGGACAGGGAGGCGAACCGATAGGTTATGATAACGGATTGCAAACTATCGAAGCGTTGTCCACCAACCCTGTCCCTAAGACGACTATTTTGGCGGATATCCGTTCGGAAGATACACATCGGCTTTACATAGATTATTTGCGGAGTTTTGCGAGCGAGCGCGATGGTTTGCGTTATGTTGTTGATTGTATGCATGGAGTGGTCGGGAAATTAGTACATGAGGTATTACCTGATGCTGAGATGTATATAAATGACAAGGCCAATGGGGATTTTTTACCAGAGGGACCGAATCCGACGATAGCATCGAATCGTAGAGCTCTACAAGAATTAGTGGTGGAGCATAGGTGCGATGTTGGGGTGATTTTTGATGGGGATGGTGATCGCGTGATGTTCCTTGATGAGTTGGGCGAACTTGTCCCCCCGGACTTGATAATAGCACTTCTTGGTGAGTATTTTTATAGGTTGAAGGAGCGAGATAAGTCGCAGCCGGTATTGGTGGATATTCGTACCTCGAAATCAGTAACGGAGTTTTTGCAGAAGTTGGGCGTGGCAGTAGAGGTAGGACGCGTGGGGCGAGTTTTTATGTCTCGTAAGTTGCGAGCCACGGGGAGTTTGTTTGGAGGCGAACTTGCGGGTCATTATTATTTTGGCGATTTCAATTGTTTTGATTCGGGTCTGTTGGCAGCCGAATTGGTTTTGTGTACTATTCGTGCCATGAAACTCAGCGGTATGAGTCTACATGCGTGGGTACAAAAAGCTTTGAGTTATTACAATAGTGGAGAGTTGAATTTTAAGATAGTGCCCGCGGTTTCGAAAGAGGAACTTATGCGAGAGGTTCGTGATCATTTTCTTGTGCAGGGGATACCGACATTTGAATCGCAAGAAGATGGTTATCGAGTAGAATTTGGAGATTGGTGGTTTAGTATTCGTTCGTCGAATACTGAGCCGTTGTTGCGTCTTATAGTAGAGACAAAAGAAGAATCGCAGCTTGCACAAAAAGTAGAAGAAGCGAGTGCTATATTACGTCCCCATACAATTAGGGAGTAGGTAACTATTTCCTCTGTAAAATGATAAGGAGGGCGAGTGTAGCAGATGCACCACGGGTTTTAGAACTTCTGAAGATGGGTCTCTTGCGTATGCGAACAGATGGCAACTATAATCAGTGGCAGGAGAATACGCATAGTTTAGCAACAGTATTGAAGGATATTGCTCAGGAGCAGTGCTATGTCGTGGCGATAGATGATGTGCTAGTGTCTACGTTCGTAATGCTCCGCACACCAGATCCTAGCTATGCTTATATAGAGGGAAAGTGGTTAAGTGAACGCGAGTATGTAACCCTCCATCGTATGGCGAGTGATGGGACACAAAGAGGAATCGCGCATGTTGTATTTGATTGGGCTCGAGGTTTTGGCTTCGATCTCCGTGCGGATATACACCAAGACAACCATCGTATGCAGCATATTTTGGAGTCCTATGGCTTTGTATATTGTGGGACAATATATATTGCAAATGTGGGAGCGAGACGAGCTTATGTATATGTAAATAAATGAGTCTTTCATACTCAAAAAATACTACTTTTGTAAAGAATTGTCAATTTATTTCCGTTAGGATGAAAAAGTTATATCTACTAGGAGTAGCGGGTTTATTACTGCCTCTACTCCTTTTTTTTGTGCCGAGTTGTGATAAGTCGCAGTCTGGCGGTGCAACTTTAGAGCCCGCAGTGACAGGCGATCCTCTTGGTGTGCAGATTTATACACTCAAGAATGGTCTGAAGGTTTATATGTCTGTCAACAAGGCGAAACCGCGTATACAGGCCAACATAGCTGTACGAGTGGGGAGTAAGAATGATCCTGCAGAAACGACGGGACTTTCGCACTATCTAGAACATTTGATGTTCAAGGGGACTCCGCGTTATGGGACCATGAATTATGAGGCAGAAAAGCCACTACTTGATGAGATAACGAATCTCTACGAAGAGTATCGTAAGACGAAAGATTCGGCACAACGAGTTGTACTCTATCACAAGATCGATAGTGTTTCGTATGCTGCCTCTTCGTATTTGATAGCAAACGAGTATGATAAGTTGATGGCCACTATAGGAGCACAGGGAGTGAATGCTTTTACGTCGTACGACCAAACGGTGTATGTACAGGATATTCCTTCCAATCAGATAGAGAGCTGGTGCGAGATACAGGCCGATCGCTTTAAGGATATGGTAATCCGAGGTTTTCATACCGAGCTTGAGGCTGTGTATGAAGAGAAGAATCAGACGATGGACGACGATGTAACCCGCGTAATAGATTCGTTACTCTATGCACTCTTCCCGAATTTCCCTTACGGAACACAGACAACCATTGGCACGCAGGAGCATCTCAAAAATCCTTCGATAGTAAATATTCTGAACCACTATAAAACTTGGTATGTAGCAAACAATGTAGCGATCTGTATGTCAGGAGATTTTGATCCGGTCGAGACGCTAAAGATTATCGAAAAGTATTTTGGCGATATGCCTTCGAACCCCAATTTGCCCGAGCTTGCAACGCCTGCCCTCAAACCCATGGAAAAGATCAAAGAGAGCAATGTGTATGGCATGCAACAAGAGTTAACAGCCATAGCTTGGCCGATGCCAGGTGCGAAGACTGACGATGATTACTTGGTTGCAATTCTCACGGAGCTTTTGTCTAATGGGCAGGCAGGATTGTTGGATCAAGAGATAAACTTGAAGTTGAAAGCGCTTTCAGCTCAAGCTTTCCGTTTTGGCATGACGGATTACGACCTTCTTGCGACTTTTGTTGCGCCTTTGGAAGGACAGAGCTTAGAGGACGTGCGAGATTTGATACTCGAGCAAGTGGAGAGGATACGTAAGGGGGATTTCGATGAGTCATTACTCAAGGCGATAGTCCGTAACCGGGAGTTTCAGCAGCAGCACGACTTGGAATCGAACAATGCGCGGGTACAAATGATGGTGAGTTCGTTTATTTCTCGTCATCCTTGGAAAGATGAGGTGGAGTCTATCAATAAGATGCGTAATGTGACGAAACAGCAAGTGGTAGATTTTGCTAACAAATACCTGACAACTAATGCGTATGCAATCTGTTACAAGCGTCAGGGGGAGAATAAGGCGAATGTGAAGATTGCTAAACCGGCGATTACGCCTATCCAAATGAACCGAGATACGGTAAGCGATTTTGTTCGTCGTATTCAGAATACCATACCAAAACCGATTGAGCCCGTTTTTGCAGATGTTAATAAAGAGCTGGAACACTACGATTTACGCGAGGGGGTAAAAGTACTTCTCTCCAAAAATAAAGTAAACTCACTCTTTAGTGTAACATATCGTTTTGAGTTTGGAACAAAGCATAGTAGGACGATAGAAGTTGCGACGGAATATGCCCAGTATCTATCGTCCTCGGCTTACGATATAATGGAGTTCAACAACAAGTTGTATGAGCTTGGAGCAAGCTACAGTATTACCTCTAGTGAGAATTTAACCACGATAAAAGTGGAAGGACTAAGCGATCAGATGAGCGAGACGCTGTCTTTGGTCGAGAGTCATCTTCGTTCGTTAATTCCTGATCCTGCCCTTTACAATGAGTATGTACAGGCGACCTTAAAGGCTCGTTCGGATAAGTATAAGGATCCGAAAACGGTCTTCAATGCGCTTTTTGAGTATGTACACTATGGCGCGAAGAATCCAGTTAATACGGTGCTAAGCAATGCGGAACTAAAGAAGCAGAAGCCTGAAGATTTGGTTGCGGAGATAGCAAGTCTCTTTGCTATGCCGCATACTGTTGTTTGTTTTACGCCCTCTTCTAAAGAAGAGTTGGGGAATGTATTGAATTCTGTACATAAGCCAGCAGAGACGCTCGTAGCTTTGCCTTCGTTGCTTCATGACTTTAAAGAGCGTATACCTGCGGGCGAGTCTACTGTCTACGTTGTAAATTATGATGGAGCGATGCAAGTCTTTTTGAACCACTATGGAACTAATGGCGAGCATTTTGACGCAGCCAAAGCTCCCGTACGCGATTTATACAACGAATATTTTGGAGGTTCGATGAATGCTATCGTGTTCCAAGAAATACGTGAGGCACGAGCACTAGCGTATGCAGCCTATGCTATGTATCGTGAACCTCGACGCAAGGAGAATTTGTACTATATGCACTCGTATATTGGTACGCAATCGGATAAGTTGCCTGAGGCGATCAAAGCATTTAACGAGATATTGTTGAATATGCCCGAATCGGAGAAAGCGTTTGCGATTGCTAAGAATGCCATGATTGAGCAGTTGCGTACGAGGCGTTATGATGGTCGAACTTTGCCGAATTTATATTTCTATTTGCGCAATATGGGTCTGGAGCAGGATCCCGATGCCGAAGTTTATGCACAAGTACCCAGTATGAAGCTGAGCGACGTAGTAGCGTTCCAGAAATCAACTATAAAAAATTTGGTATACGACTATGCGATGCTTGGCGATATGAAATATGTTGATCGCCCTACATTAGAAAAACTAGGTAAGATAGTTGAAGTAAAGATCTCCGACCTGTTCGGATTTTAGAGGGTAATTGTTTTAAAGGATAGAGGGCGTGATATGGATCGCGCCCTTTTTTCTTTCGCCCTCTCGTCTAGAGTTCTGAAACTTTATGCAAATCAGCTCAGTATATTCTTTTACATATTTAGTATGTAATAAACAAAAATAGATATAGATGAAACGCGGCGGTTTATTGTTGAAGATGCTGCTCATTTTTGGGATTTGGATGATAATCCTAGCAGTAGCCTCGTCGGTGACAATCTACACATCGGCTCGGAAGCGTTGGTTGGAGGATGTGCGAGGCGTTAAGAGCAGTACGTATCTGCGGGTAGCGAATGGTAATCTGATAACAGTGCTTGAGAGTTCTATGAAACTGAGTGAGTTGTTTAGCAAGGATCAGGTATTACTCGATTTCTTAGCCAGTGATATGCGCGATACAGTTTTGCGCAAATATGTGCGAGAGCGTTTAACAAGTTTGAAAGCACTCGGGTATGAGAAGATCTCGTTTATTAATCATCGTACGCTGGAGTACATGGATGAGACTCTTGAGGTGCTCTTTAAGCTCGACCCGAACAATCAGAAAGATGATCACCAATTTTATTTCAAACATCTAGCCTTGGGTAGGCGCGTACGTTTCAACTACAATTACAACAATATGTTGAGTAGCGCCTATTTCTTTGTGAATGTTACGCTTGGGACAGATCTTAATCAGCCGCTTGGTATGGTCTGTTTTGCCTTTCAATCTAATACTGTAATGAAATCTCTTGCACAGGGGAAGCTAACGGAAGGAACTGAGCTGATGATCTTGGATTCGGTGGGACGTGTAGCTTTTGCTACGACACCTGATTTTGTGAATCAAGAGTTTTCTCAGCTTCTAGGTTTTAGTAGTCCAGTTGCGAAGGCAAAGGAAGGTTACTTACGAGAGCAAGTATGGAAGGGTGAGAAGGTTGAAATAGCATGGACTCCTGTAGAAAAATTTCCGTACACAATGGTAGCACTGATTCCCTATAAGGAGCTAATTGCGCCAATGTATAGTGTACGGCAGCAGTCGATACTTTTTGGAGTTCTTTTTCTATTGATAATTATTACAACCGTGATTATAGTCTTTAAGCGTATTACGAATATGTTAGGAGCAATGCGGAATTTTGTAGTGCGTTTCGTTGGAGGGGATAATAGTGTAGTTCTCCCAGAGTATATCAAGCGTCGTCATGACGAGATAGGTGAGTTGGCTCGTGCGTTTTCATATCTTCGCGATTTGCAAGAGCGGATTCGCAATACGATAGAGCAAATGCAGGAGACATCGAATTCGCTACGACATAGTGGTCAATTGCTCTCGGATGGAACGAAGAGAATTCGTAATAGTGTAGAGACACAAGCTTCAGCAAGTCAAGCTCTTAGTGAGGACTCTTTAGAGTTTCAGGATGCTTTGCATAATACTTCGTCGAATGCGACAATCGTCTCGCGTGAGGCAACGGGTGCGGTAGCGGGCGCTAAACAGGGTAAAGAGTTGGTAGAAAAACTTATAGTTTGTATTGAAGGGGTATCGAAAAATATACATCAAGTAAATGAGCTTGCGCACCAAACGAATATTTTGGCACTCAACGCAGCAGTAGAGGCGGCACGTGCAGGAGAAGCGGGGCGCGGATTTGCAGTGGTCGCTAACGAAGTAAAGGCTCTGGCCGAGAAGAGTAGGTTAGTGGCTCAAGATGTTGGTGGTCAGACGCAGGAAGCAGTACGAGATATTCAATCAGCAGGTAAGCACTTCCTAACGTTAGAGAGCGCAGTGAGTAGTCTTGCACAACAGACAGAGCATACACTGAGTATGATACAAGAGCAAGAACAGATGGCAAACCACATACAGCAGGCAGTGCATATGCTTAAGCAGAATGCAGAGGATGAAACGCAGATTTCGGAGCAGTTTGATGTCCTTTTGCGTTCTATAGAGACGGAGGTTATGAACCTGGCGGCGAATATAGAGTCCCTTGCGGGAACGAAGTAACTAGTAACGCGCTCTGGTTCTAGCAGAGATTATATTCGTTTAATCGGTGGGATATTTACCCCTCTCATTAATAGCATGTGATACTTTGCGTTTAGCAGGGCAGCGGTAATATTGGAGAGTAGCTTCCACAGTAATTTAGCGGCGTGTTGTATATGCGCCGCTATTTTTGTGCAGTGTGATTACTTGTCAATTTCGTCTGCAAAAAAAAATGGATTGCATGAAGATACAAAATAGTAGACTAATATTATAGTGTGTGAAAGTTTTCTAAATTTATAGACAAATACAGAAAATATTTAAGATTACATTGTTTTTTAGTTTTCTGAATTGTTTCTAAATTACTAAAGATGAGAGACTTTATAGTTTTTTTTTCATCGTTTATGGAAAATTTTAGGAGCTTCGTGTAAAGAAGTTCTTTGGATAGAAGAATAGAGAAACTGTAGAGCACGTGTTTTTCGTTTCTATTCGTGAGCGAGGTTGTGCACGGAGCTCACTTGGAGTTGCAATAAACAAAACACAGATATGAAAACAGTTGAATCGGTTTGGAAAGGCGGGGCAAGGAGACTAGCGTTCTTGTCTTTGCTGTTGGGGTTACTTGGGATGTGGGGAGCTAGTACGGCATATGGTCAGCAACGCGGGAGCAGGATTGTTGATCAGAGTGCATTTGTAACGCAGTGGAAACCTAGAAGTAATAGCATAGTGTTTCCTATACAGGCGAATAATGTGAAAGTCTTGTGTTACGAGAAGAATGGTTCGACGCCAAGTAGTAGCGAATTCAACAAAATACAATCAAAGAATTATCAATACACTCCCGATGCTCAGCATGAGAGAAATGAGATAATGAAGACTTATGATAATAAGTCTATAGTTGCAAACAAAGAGTATATCGTGGAGGTAAAGTGTGTTAATGGAGATAACCTGAGTGTGAAGTTGGGAGCAGATAAAAAGCGTACTGATGCCAACAAGGATCTCTATGATATCTTACACTGGGGGACGAGTAAGTTTGTAGGAATGTACGATGCGTTTCGTGGTTGCTCTAACTTAACGGTAATAACAGCTGATGATGCTCCGAGTTTTACCACTTGGAGTGGTGGAACGGTTGTCGATAATAATGGTTTTTTTGCTGATTGTACGGCATTAACGAAGATAAATAATCTGAGCGCTTGGGCTAGTAAAGTAAGCAATGTAACAACGGCTGCCTATATGTTCTCTGGTTGTAAGGCTTTTAAAGGGGAAGGTTTACAGACCTGGCAGTTGAGTTCTGTTACGAATGTGACTCAGATGTTTAGGGGTTGTGTGGCCTTGGATGTAGATTTGTCTAGCTGGGGAAACTATGTTACAAAATGTGTAGATTTTTCCTACCTGTTTGACAAATGCTCAGCTTTTGAGGGGACAAATTTAGAAAACTGGAAAACAGGGGTGCGTGCAGGGCGTAATTTTACAGCGATGTTTCGAGGATGTTCGACATTGAATTTTGATCCCAGTGGATGGGAAATGCCGTTTGCACTCGAGATGGGAGCGATGTTTGAGGGATGTATAAACTTAGGAAATAAAAAAGAGATTGATTTTTCTAAGTGGGTTAAGTATGTCAAGAATGTGAAGAAGTTGGCTGGTATGTTTAACGATTGCCAAGAGATCACAGGGAAGGGGCTAGATACTTGGTTTAAGAAGGAAGATAAGTTTAGAGCCGATGATCTCTCAAGCATGTTCTACAACTGTAAGAAATTTAATGTCAATCTTAAAGATTGGGATGTAACCAATATAAAGCAGTTGAATTCCACATTTTCTGGATGTTTAGTATTTAAAGGCGAAGGATTGGCAGGATGGGATGTCTCTCAAGTAGAGAATATGGATAGGCTCTTCATGAACTGTAAAGAGATGAAGCAGGATTTGAAAGACTGGAAGGTGGGGAATGTAAAATCTATGCGCGCGATGTTTTCAGGAAGCCATCCTAATACCGATTTCACGAATTGGGATGTAAGCAACTGCGAAGACTTTTCTCGAATGTTTGCTTGGGCGAAGGTTGCGCCAAAGAATCTGAAAGGATGGGATGTGCGGAAGGGTGTAGATTTCTCACAGATGTTTACGACGCTCAGCTTATTTAATGAAGATTTGAGTACGTGGAAGCTTAACAACGCAGAGAACACGAGTTTTATGTTTCAAGGGTGTGCTGCGTTTACCGCTAATCTTAAGGCGTGGGTAGTAGAAAATGTTGTAGATGCTTCGTATATGTTTGTCGGATGTACGAAGTTTGATGCCGATTTGAGTGCATGGGAATTCAAGAAATTGAAATATATGCAGGGTATGTTTATGAATGCGCACAACTTCAAATCGGATATTAGTCGTTGGAGAGTGGATTTAGTAGAGGATATGGCGCATCTGTTCCGTAATACGAAGATAACCGAGCGTATACCTATTAGTATGGCTTTTGCTAGCGATTTGTCGAAATGGAAGGTAGGGGCATGTAGGAACTTCTCGGGTATGTTCTATGGATGTAACAACTTCAATTCGGATTTGAGTAAATGGGATACTCGCAAGGCAGAGAATATGTCTGCGATGTTCTTCAAGGCTGAAAAGTTTAATCAAGATATAGGTAAGTGGGATGTCTCTCTGGTAGATAACATGGACTCTATCTTTATGGGAGCCTCCGCATTTAATTCAGATATTAGTGGTTGGAATACAGAGAATCTGCAAACACTTTTTGAGGCTTTTCGCGATGCAAAGTCGTTTAATTATTCACTCGGTCAGTGGAATTTGAGAAATATGACGGGGCAAACCATTACTCTTGCAAGTTGCGGAATGGGGATAGCGAATTACGACCGTACATTGAAAGGTTGGAATGGAAGTGAAAATAATAAGGACGTTAAGAATGTAAAGGTGGTAGCCGATAACCTGAGGTTTATGCAAGCTGAAAGTGATAGGACTGCTCTTACAAATAGCCCGAAGAATTGGGATATTAAAGGCGATTCGAAGGGTACAAAATTATTATTGATTGCCGATCCATTGAAGTTGCGTGTAAAGAGGGGTGGTCAGAAATCGCTAAAGTACGAGGTTAAACTGGCGAATGGAACGCCGCAGTCGATGGTGGCTACGATAACTTACAAACCGACAGGGATTGTAAAGCAGAAGAGTATAACGAGTTCGCTTCTAACCATAGAAGGAGAGAAAGCTGGACGTACGCATATTCGTATGCAGGTAGATACTGAGGTAGATCGAGCTTACGACGATTGCGATGTGACGTGCTATGTGGCGATCACGGATTTGAACTATAAGGGAGAAAACGAGGTAGCGATAGGCGACAAGCTTAATCTGAAGCGGAGTTTGACTGTTTTGCCCAATGATGCTACAGATAAGGATGCTCTGAAGTTTACGTCGCTTAGCACTGATATTGCTGAAGTGGATCCTCAGACAGGAGTCTTGACTGGGAAGAAGGAGGGAGAAGTAGATATTAGGGTTGAGGCTACGGATGATGATGAGAGGACAGATATAAATGCTTCTGATGTTAACAAGCGTCCAGTGCATACGATAATAAAAGTGAAGGTATACAAAGTGGAGGCAAAGCAGATAAAGTTGTATCCACTGAACGATGCTTGGATAGGGATAGGTACAGAGTTGAAGCTACGTGTTGAGTTTATTCCAGCTAACACGACAGATAAGACCTATGAAGTAACCTTAAGTAACGATTGTGTTGAGAAGAAGACTGGTACAAATGATATTGTAATAGGTAAGAAGATAGGTGTATGCGAGGTGAAGGTTGTTTCTACCAGTGGGAATCATATTGCGAAGGTAAAGATACACGTAGTTAAAAACTATGTGGCAGTGGATAATGTTAGATTAGATCAGAGTTCCATACGCATCCCCGTTCGAGCAGAACAGCAGTTAACTTACAATACGAGACCCGCTAATGCTTCGAACAAGACGGTATACTGGACGAGTAACCATCCGGAGATTGCTGACGTGAGTAGCGATGGTGTTGTGAAGGGGATTGCAGAGGGGAGTGCAGTGATTATGGTACGGAGTGCTGATAATCCAACCGCCTCGGATATCTGTAGTGTCGAGGTATATATGAAAGAGGTGTCTTCGATAGAGATTTTAGATAAAGATAAGAGGCGTAATGTTGCAGAAGGTCGGAAGGCTGGCAATTTGTCGTACGTTATAAAACCGATAGATGCTTCGAATTTGGATGTAGAGTGGGAATCTTCGGATCCAACTATAGTAGCAGTGAACAAAAATACGGGTGAATTAGAAGGGCTCAAGAAGGGTGGTCCTGTGACGATAACCGCGAAAGCGTTGGGAGCAACTTCAACGGAAGTAAAGGATGAACATAAACAGGTATATTGTATAGAGTTGATACAGGTTACTGATCTCATCCTACCTCCTGCATTGACGATGACCGTGGATGAAGTTCGCGAGAATTTCGATGTGAAATATAAACCAGAGAATGCAACAGACTTGGATGTACGCTGGGAGATAGAGGATGAGGAAGTTATCGAGTACAACGAAATAACAAAGATGTTGATGGCCAAGCGCGTAGGGGAGTCGTTGATTACAGTATCTTTGGCTTCAGATCCTACTAAAAAAGCACAATGCAAAGTGACGGTTAATCCCCATGTAAAGGCGAAAAATATACGATTGATGCCTAAGGATGTGATTGTGGGTGTGAATCAAGAGATCGCATTGTCGTTAGTATTGATTCCGTATTATGCTACGATAGCGGATGTAGAGTACGAAGTTGTGAATGAAGATAATGCTATCTCTTTTGATGAGATGACGCGCATGGTAACAGGTTTGAAGATTGGTCAGGCTACCGTGAAAGCTATGCTGAAAAATGACCATTCAATATTTGCTGAAAGCAAGATAACGGTGCGCGAGGCGAAAAAGACAGATAATCTGACCTTCGATATCTCTCCAGCTGTGTATACAATTGAGTATGGCGATGCGGGTGAGTTAGATTTGAACACGAAGCTTCAATTTACTCCGAGCGACGCAACGGATCGTTGGGTAGATTGGGTGTCGGCTTCTCCTGATGTAGTGCAAGTGGTAGGTGGTTATGTACGAGGTTTGCAGCCAACATCTGAGGGTGTGGAGGTAACGGCAAGCTTGCATTCTGACAAGAGTAAGACGGCAACGTGTCGTATAATTGTAAAAGCGCCTAATTATCCAACGAGTTTCCGTTTGGATCCAATGAACTTGCGAGTTAAAGTAGGAGAGGATCGTACGATAGAAGCAAAGGATTTTGAACCAGAAGAGTCGAATTACAGAGATTTGGTATGGTCGACGAGTGATGATAAAATCGTAACTGTAGATCAAACGGGTAAGGTTCATGCTGTCGCTAAGGGTGCAGCTGTGATAACAGCGAAATTGCGCGACAAAGAATCTGTCTTGAGTGTATGTTTCGTGCAGGTATACGAGCATAATACGAACAAACTGGTAACTGCAATTGATGTTGCGGATATGGAAGTTGTGATCGGGACTATAAAGCCTATAACTGTAACTTATGACAATGAGAATGCTGAAGATAAAGAGGTAGGTTTCTTGTATCCGAAGAACGATCTGATTGTGATATCAGGTAAGCAAGTAGAAGGTAAGAATATTGGAAATCCAGTGAGTGTACGTGCCTACTTGAAATCTGATCCACAAACAGTTTATAAGGACTTTACGATAACCGTGATACCCGTGCCTAAGGCAGAAAAGTTTGAATTATCAAAGACAGAGATGAAGCTTTGGGAGGGAAATGATGCATACTTGCGTACAATAGTAGAGCCGAACAATGTGGATTTGTCTAATGTACAATGGACTTCGGACGATGCCTCGGTTGCTACTGTAGTAGATGGAGTGGTACATGCGGTGAAAGAAGGTGTTACTGCTGTACATGCTAAGTTGGGTGATAAGACTGCAACATGTAAGATAACTGTTGTAGCAGTAACCTCGCAAGCAGTAGAAGATGAGCAGTTGCGTAGTATTGTAGTGTATCCGAATCCGTTTGCGAGCCAACTGCACTTCAAGAATGAGAATTGGCAGGTAAAGAGCTTTGAGCTTTTGGATATGACGGGGCGTGTAGTACGTTCTGGAGTTGCTACGGCTGATGAAGTAACTGTAGAAACATCTAATTTGAATGCGGGGGTATATTTATTGCACTTGCATTCGGAGAATGGCATTGCTGTACACAAAGTAGTAAAGCAATAGGGGAAAACGTAATTTTTGACTTACGTGTAAGTAAAGGTAGCCTCAGAGTTAGTTCTGGGGCTATCTTTTTTGTTATATTTGTATATAGGTGAGATATAACTAAAGAAACTGACGATGGCACGTAAGATAGTGGCAGGTAATTGGAAGATGAATACTTCGTACGAAGAGGCTTCGGAACTTGCTAAAACATTAAGCGCTAAGAGTGCAGAGATCGATGATGATGTGGAAATCTATGTATTTCCTCCTTATCCTTATTTGAAGTACTTGGTAGACGTATTACCCAGTCGTATCCGAGTAGGTGCACAAGACTGTTCGGCGGATGCTAATGGTGCCTATACGGGCGAGGTTTCGGCAGCGATGCTTGCATCTTGTGGAGTACAGGCAGTAATTCTTGGGCATTCGGAGCGTAGAGCTCGATTTAAAGAAGACGAAGCTCTTTTGCATCGTAAGATAATCCAGGCCCAGACAAGTGGTCTTGAGGTCTTTTTTTGTATAGGAGAATCTCAGGATATACTTGCAGGGGGAGCTAGTTGTGTGAGCTTGTATCATGAGAAATTGTTGCGAGCACTGGATAATGGAGTTGATTTGAACAAGGTTGTCATAGCCTACGAACCCGTGTGGGCTATTGGCACTGGAAAATCGGCTAGTGCCACTTATGCAGAAGAGCAGTGTGCTTTTATTCACAATTCGATACTGAAACAATGGAGTATAGAGGTGCCTATATTGTATGGTGGAAGTTGTAATCCGACTAATGCGCGTGAGCTTTTTGCCCAAGAGTACATAAATGGTGGTTTGATAGGCGGAGCGTCGTTGAAAGCAGATCAGTTTTTGGAACTTTGCCGTTCGTTTTGAGGCTGTAATCGTTCGACGTTGTCGAGTGATGATTAAAGCTTAGTTGCGTAGCCTCTTTATCTAAAGAGAGCTTCAATCATAGGATTTGTTAACTTATGAAATTGTATTGTTGTATCTTCAGGTATAGTAATCTGTTGATTATGAATAATTTATGAAATCGGCTAATTCGATTAGTTTAATTAATGAGTTGGCGGTTTTTATGTCAGAGAGAGCTCGTTTTTTGGCGAGGACTTTGCTAGAAATTCTTGAAGCACCGACAAGTGATCTCGAAGAGGAGCGGCAATTATTAGCATGTTTAAAGGGAATTTTGAAACGTACGATTTCTTTCCAAGAATTCTCCGACTGGTACGCTCAAACCCTTGTCTACGGGCTTTTTGCTGCGCGGTATCATAATGAGAGTTCTACGCCCTTTACCAGAGAGCTTGCAGCAAAGCTAATACCACAGAGCAATCCTTTTTTACGCAAATTGTTTCAGCGGATTGGGGTGTACGATCTTGACGAGCGCATTGTTTGGATAATAGATGACCTCGTCGGGGTATTTGGCGCGACGGACGTACGGCAGCTCCTTGATAGTAGCAAATCTTCGGAACAAGACCCAGTGATGCTCTTTTACGAGGATTTTCTGGCAGCTTACGACCCAGCACGCAGAAAGGCTAAAGGTGTTTACTATACCCCTGCTCCCGTTGTAGAGTTTATCGTCCGTATAGTGGATGAAATTTTGCAACGCGATTTTGATTTACGCGACGGTTTGGCTGATAGGAGTATGGTTGAAAGTAAATCGGCTAAACCAGCGCATCGCTTACAGATTCTTGATCCTGCTACAGGAACAGGAACTTTTCTGGTTCAGGTGGTTCGTAAAATCCATGAAAAGTTTGCTGGACGCGAAGGGGCTTGGAACGAATATGTTCGTGAGCATTTATTGCCTCGCCTGCATGGTTATGGTTGCTAGGCCTGCTCGTCTTGATCGGAGGCTTTTTGGGTTACAAATACTACCGCCGCCGCAAAGAA
>CBDEMG010000071.1:0-37864 GCA_965240855.1 uncultured Bacteroidia bacterium
GTTTTATTTTGTTTAATCTGTTGTCTTTGTTTAGCGTGTTTTCTTTAATCTCCTGTTTCTCAGAAGATGTCTCCAAAGTGCCGCATTTTAAATCGCAGGATCGTGATAAACGATTCTTTGGTAAGTGGCAATTAGTGACAGATGAAATTCGTGAGGGACGTAATTGCTATATCTTAACACCAGATGGGACATGGCAACATATTGAGAAAAATGGAAAACCGAGTGGTTATGCAGAATATTATTACACTGAGGGAAATATTTTGTACATACTGGATACGGGAGGAGGTAAAAGAAGTAGTTATGTCAGACGGTATATTTATCATTTTTCTGATGATAAACAGCTCTTTTATACGAAAAACTTAGACTATGACAATAATTCCACTTGGATGCGTTTGAAGGATAAATAGGTAGTGTCCAAAAAGTGTGTAAGCTCCACTTTTTAGAACAGTATCAAAAAAAACGGACATCACCTAGGGCAATGTCCGTCATCTCAAGACCAGATTTCTACTACTGTTTTACAACCTTTATTGTCATCGTAGCTCCACTCGGCGTGGTAAGCTGTAAGAGGAATAAACCAGACTCTAGTTGTCCTGTTTCTACTACAGTCTCACCTAATTCTAGGCTTCCCTTAATAACAACCACTCCTTGTGCATTCAATAATCTATACGTCAGTCCATTTTCAGATACACCCATTATATGTAGCAACTCATCGAACGGATTCGGTGTTACTCGTATTTGTGTCAAGAGCGGCTCTTCTACAGCCGTACTTTTGCTAAATATCGCCTTAACTTCTGTATTAGCTGTAACCTTGAATGTACTAGCCTGCTTAATATCTACAGAGCCTGCTACCAAACTCTTCAGCTCCCAACCATTGGCTGGGGTAGCAAGCACTGTCAGCTCCGTTCCCGTCTTAATACTCTTGAGCTGCGACCTATCATAACCTTTTATTTCTAGCTCTCCCTCACCTTCTTTTACAAGTTCTACGGAATAGTGTGGCTCAATAGATTCGAAGTGTGCTTGAAACTTCATATCCTTTGTAGCAAGATCTGTACGCGGATTTTCCGTACTCCCGTCAGACCATCGTGAGAACTTAAATCCTGAGGTAGGAACAGCACTCACGGGGGTAGTTCTCTCGCCCTCACGGACTTTTTGGTAATTCTGCCCTTCTATCGCTCCATTAGTTCCTGCTATGTATATCACCTCGTACATCGTTTTGGGAGCTAATGTAAAAAGAGCCTTTACGGTAATTGCAGCCTTGTCCTTACGTACAACAGTCTCTTTCTTATCCGACCACCCAGCAAATACATAACCCGCATCGGGGACTGCCTCTACTGCCACCCCCTCGCTACCTGCAGGTGTATGAAGCTCCAAATAAGTGTACGTATCGGTTTTGGCCTGCTCTTTTACCCGACCATGCTCGTCTGCAATATACCTCAACATCAGATCGGTACTCTCTGGTACATAGTGTACCGTGATATTATCTATTGCTAAATAGATGTCGTAGGACTTTGCTGTAACATTCCAACGGAAGCGAAGTGCAGTGTGCCCAACCATCTCAGAGGCGGGAATCGTATAGCTAGTGAGTGCTCCTGTAAAATCCTCTGTTATATCAGCAGCCTTCTTCCACCCATTGTCCTCAAAACAATATTCCAAAACTGCTGATACCTCATGCCCTTCAGTAAAATCGCTCTTGAAATACCGGGCGTAGCTAATTTCCACACTAGCTGTCGCCTGACGATCAGCAATAGAAAACCACGGACTCTTTGCCCACAAGTCGGCATACCATGGTCTTGCATTATCATTCCGAGGATCTAACAACAAGAAATTACCTCGTGGGGAGCTAATTTCTGGTAATGCCGCCACGGGACTAAAGAGCCAACCACGCCCTTCAAAGGGTTTAGCAAAGTCCCAGTCGGCGATCTGTCTCTCGCCCAACTCAAAGTCTTCAGTCCATTTCAAGAGATGTGCCCGCGCAAAAAGTGCCGTCACACTCAAATCTTTCAACACCCTCCTATCCGTTCTACTCTTTTCCTTTACTCCATCAGACCAACCTACAAAAACATACCCAGCAAGAGCTTCTACAGTAACTGTAGCAGCATCATTTCCTGGTGTTACCGTCTGCATGGCATTATGGGTTACCCATTTACCCCCCTCTGCTAAGGAATACGTCAGCTTGCAGTCAAAAGCTTCAAACTCAGCTGTTACACTCAAATCTCCGTGTACCGACATATCTTTACGCGCAGCCTCACGATTCCCATCCGACCATTGTTTGAATCGATGCGTAATTGTCGAGGGTACAGCAACTACCGTCTCGCCATCGCCTCCATCTGCAACGTACTGCGAACTAGCACCCTGGAGCACACCATTTGCTCCTGTTACATACTGTAAATGATGCTTTTTCTTGGAAAGTGTAGCTTTTACCTCTAACGCACTTCCTTTTACTGCGATAAGTTCTTGGTACGACGTATACCCCTCCTTCGTTAACGTTACCGTATAGTTGTCTGGCAGGAGTGCTACAACATCTCCATTCTTCACAATTCCCGCCACATTCTTATACTGCAAATTCACATCTTGCAGAGGATTTCCTTTTTCATCCACAATTATAAACGTAACCGCGATTGCCTCCCTAGCAGGGTTTACTATGAGTTTACCCTTTTGGCGAGTTACAGTATAACCATCTATATCCACAGGTCCTTTCTCCTTCGGTTCTACTGTGTAGGCACCTGGAGTCAATGGAAGCATCGTAGGAATCCACGACTTTCCTCCGTCTAGAAGAATTCTGTATTCTGTTTCAAAGAGAGCCTCCGTACCTTCAAATTGCAAACCATCGTATTCAAGTTCAAGTTCTGGCAACTCTTCTCCCGCTCCCATTACAGCATCCTTCATTGTTATGGTAAGTGGGATACGCTGCACCTCTATCTCGCGCTCTATTGGGGTAGCAGGAAGGTAAAATTCATTGCCTGGTTGCGTTGCTACTATTTGAGTCTTTCCAATACCACAGGTGACTAGTTTTCCCGACTTATCTACCGTCGCAATTTTCGGATCTTTACTACGGTACACGATAGGTAGCCCGGAAGACGCTCTCGCACTCAATTGTAATCCTTGGTTCGTATACTTTCGTTCAATCTTCGTAGTCTCCCATTCTATCGATTGTATATAGGCCAAGCGCAGTAGATAGCGTCGCAAATTACGCCCATTGGCTGCACGCACTTCTAATAGCTGAGGAGAACGGAGATCCAGCAAGATCTCGCTCTCCACGCTCTTTTCCACTCCTCCCAAGTATAATTTTGCATTAGGCGATATCGAATTAACAACCAATACAACTTTGCTAGGATCTAAGACTTCCGTAGCCGACTTGTTTTCTACTCGGAGATCGATGAGTTCCTCGGGATTCTGAAGTACAATATCGGACTTCAAGCCCGGGTTTTTATCCGTCTTAAGCGAAAGTTGCACCAAATTGCAAGCGGCAGAGGGCTCTTTTTCCAATTTTACAGTGATCTGCTGTTCTATTTTCTTACCAAAGAGTCCCTCTAATTTTGCAATGAGACTAATAGAATGCTGCGCTCCAGTAAAGTCGAAATCCTGATCAGGGAGAATCTCTTGGTTTTTGAAATACACCTTAGCTCCAGACCACCCACGAACAAAATTCAGCTTTACTTTATCGAGCTGACTATAGTTCTCAGGCATGGTTATCGTAAACTCATTTGCTCCCCCATGTTTTGCAGGGATTACCTGCCCCTGTGCAACGACATCGCTCACGAGCTCCGAGATCTCTTTCCAAATATCAGCGCGTTCAGATTGTATGAGTCCATGACGCTCGATTCCATAAGCCGTTACTCTCCCCTGCCCCTCTGTAAAAAGGAACTCACCCAAACATTCATCGGGTAGACTTTCATCAGATTTGCGCACACTCTGGAACATATTATTCTTAATCTCCTCTCCTGTACGTTCTGTTTTCCACAAACGGAACATCGCATTCTCGCCCTTAAGCCCTACGTTTAACAAAATATCTGAGAAGAAGAAGCCCGCATTACTTACTTTTCGCATCGGGACTTCCATACCATCCACATAGACTTTCATGTGTGTTGTTTGGAATTCCTTCAATCCTTCGGTATGCATCGAAACTGCAATGTGTTGCCATTTGCCAGGTTGTAATACGGGTGTCAACGAAGCAAAACCTCCTCCCTCACCGACTTTTACAACCAAGGTGTTGTCTGCTACCTCTCGTTCGCCTACGTACGAAGCAAGCCACAAGCCTTCGCTATTAACTAAATCGCAACGTTGCGAAGCATCAAGTTTCCACCAACCCTCTAGCGTTGTTTGTGTGGTTATATCCAACCCAATCCATGGCAACAATAGCGACTCCTCTTTATCTCCTACATATTTCAGGCTATAGAGTTTATCACTCTTTGCTGCTATGTTATAGAGCGTCTTTGATACTCGGTTGTTCGCCTCATTACCATCGGTATCTACCAATTCAACCGTAATTTCGTACTTACCTACCGCACTCAGGTCGGCTTTTTTAGTAAATGTTAATGGTACCGTTTCAAAGCTGTGAGGGCGTAAATCGCATGCGATCTCTTCCTCTACAGGCGTTTGATCATTCACCTTGTAACGTACCTTTACCTTACTCAGAGCCTCGAGACCATTGTTTTTCACGTTGCACTTGATCTCTTCCATCCCCAGTCCACGCTTTGTATCAAGATCTAGAATCTCTGTTATTTCTAGTTCGCGCTCGTAGGGGCTCTTAGCATCCGATATTTTAGTCTTGAAATCTATTACGTGCCCCCATGGGATTTCGCCCTTCGCCTTAAATGTTTTATAACCTTCTGGTGAGGAGAGCATTACACGCATGCGATGCTCACCCTCTGTTATGCTGCTCAGTTTTACGAGATCTACTGTTGCCCAACATTCGTAGTCCGACTCGTTCAAAGCAAACGTATATTGCTCCTTTTCATCATACACCTGATCGTCGTTTGCATCAATCCACAACTGTAGCTGTGCAGGAAGTAGATCGGTCGTTACAGTCCCTTCAAAAGAGAAAAGAATTGCATTCTGACTCCCCTTATAAAGAGGTAGAATGTACGACGGATCGTAGTATACGGCTCTCGAAGATTTCAACGCTTTAGCCTCTTGTCCTAGTGTCTGAATCGATGTTATCCAGAGCTTCCGTGGATTTTGAATAGTCCCACCATTCCAAATCTTATCATGCGAAATCGTCAAAGTGGCTACATTATCTTTCTTATCACCATCGCGTGCAAGTACAACGCGCATATCCGTACGCATGGGGGGTATTACATCTAACTCTCGCGGAATAATAAATTTCGTTTCTCCGCTAGGCTGGAGCTCTGGTATCACAAAACGAGCCGTATCCTTTTCTGTATAAAGTGTAAGCCCTACGTTGTAACAGGAAACGGGGAGTAGATTCTCTATAGATACTTCAATCTTACTCTTATTCGTCGCGAAACCAGTTATCTCCTTCAGATTTTTTATACGCCACTGATTAGGTTGTGTTATCTCGCGGACTTCTGCTATCCATCCCTCACCTGGGCGATCGTTATAACCAACCAATCGGAAGGTGAGACCACCATTGTCCGCCTCCGATACAAAAATTTTCCCTTTTTGCGAACTCTCCGTCAGATGATACGTAGCATCCTTAGCCTTTACCTTCAGATCGGCTGGTACATTAGATACGTAGACAGAGAGGGAATCGTCCTTCGCTAAGGCAATTTCTCGGAAAGTCGCTTGTACAACATTGTTCGAATCGCGCGGTAAGATTTGCAAAATCGCTTGTTCTTCGGGTTTATAGGGTGCAAGAGAACCTCCACCATCCACAAAGAGCTGCGAACCTTTCACTTTCTTCGTAATGTACGGGACATGTGGGAAGCGTACTCCAAGGAAACTATAATACGCAACCTCTGGCATACGTAGGACGTCACCCATATTATACACTTCGAAACGCTGTACATTGTTCGTTTTCTCCATATCGTTGGCAAGATCCACACGCACCTCTACCAAGAATTTATGGGGTTCGTTATAAGTAAAATCGTAGTTGAAATCTATAATCTTATCTTCGTAGGGTTTCAACTTCTCAACGATTTGCGTAAAGACTACACGTCCATCCACCTGAACGGAGACAGGAATCTTGGTCACTGGTTCGTAGGTCTTATTCGCTACTTTGAACTGTACTTTTTCTACCCCAAGCCGTTCACTATCCTTAATCTTTGGGCGATTCACCCAGTCTACAGCCACATCTTGTTCCGATCCGCCTTTTTCTATCGAATAGTTCACCAGAATAAACACATCGCTTACTGTCTCGAGCGCTAACTCCAAGGTTAGATGTATTTTTTGCCCCTTATAGCTAGAAAGATCCCACGCAGCATCATGCTCATCGCCATCCCCCTCTATCATTTCTCTATCCAAAACATCCTTTACGACCCTCCCATCTACTAATAAACGTACCAAAGCTCCAGGAGTATTGATATTCGGGGTCATCGTAAAATGAGGACGAAAATATATTGGAGCGCTCTCTTTATACTCTGTCAAATCCAATCCACAGATATCGACAATTCCGACATTGTCTCTGCGTTCAAACGGCTTATCCCAATTTTTTTCTTGTTCTGTTGCATTCCAGACCAACATCTGCGAACCCAGAGGTAAACCCAAGTAAGCAGGTACATCCTGCGTCTTTACTGTAAGATGTGCACCTGGAGTGATTGTAGCATTCTGGAGTGGGAGCTCGATAAAAGTCTCGCGATACGGCAAATTCTTCGCGGTTAAGACCAATGGGATCGCCTTTCGTGCTAGAACTCCTATACTCCTAGGTCCGAGTATATTCTCCGTACTCACAGCCTGCACCGCATAGATATTTTTTTCACTATTCGATACGTCCTTTTTCGGGAGCTGATATTGCACTAAGGGGGCCGCAACTTCTGCAATCTCTTGGTAGCTTTCCGTCTCTAGGTTCGCTCTCAAAATCCTATATTTTGCTGCGTAGGGAGCGGCATCCCATTTCAGAAGCCACCCTTCGGTCTCACAAGCCTTATCATCTAATACAAGGTTTTGTACTTGAGACATAATAGCAAACTCCCCATCCATTACCAAAATATTCCCCGAGCGGTCTGTTAGACGAAGTTTAGCCTCAGTCGTAGGTTTTGTTGAGGTAGGAATTTTAAAAGTGGAATAGGCTGTGCAACTCCCGAGGGAGAGATACGTTTTTCCAGCATCCGTTGATAGCTCTACCTCATACTCCTTATCAAAGTGTTGCGTTCGGATATACACATTTTCGCCTGGAGCAAAAATGCTGCCCGCCAAGGGTGCATATAGGGCAGGTTTCGAATCTTCGAAATACCAAACCAAAGCGTAGGATTGCTGTTTACCTTGGCGCACCTTCCCCGAGACAACAATCTTGTAAGTGCCAAGTTGTGGATTATGCAAAACGACTTGCTCTATATTATCTACCGAATTCTTTTTTGTAGCTACAGCTACCGCCTCAGGATTTTTGTAATCTAGCGTGTAAGGGAAATACTGCTTACCCTCTTTTTCTACTATCAAATCCAGATCATTCACAAGCGGCAACTCGCCAGCTTTGTATTGTTTATTTGCCACAGGATCGTTCCAACAGAGCATCACCCGCGCCTCTTTTACTCCTGCAGGTATTGTCAGCATTAACTCCTTGAAGGTCTCGTTCTGTTTTAGTGCATCGAAGTGATACCACTCCTTTTCCATCGCCGAGATCGCTGCCACAGCATCCACTATACCAAAACCGAATTTGTAATCTGGACCAATATTGCCAGCATCCGTTGCTGTATTAGCAATGAGTGCTTTCAGGAAATAATTATACGGATTCACATTCCCATGAAGTTGTTTCCAGCGTTGCGTAAGTAGAGCCAAATGCCCCGTAACTGCGGGACAAGCCATAGAAGTTCCATCATCGGGCTTATAACTCTGGTTCGGTATTGTCGAATAAACCCCTACGCCTCGAGCACTTACTATAGGGAAAAGTCTTCCATCCAAGAGAGGTCCAAAACTAGAGAACTCACTCATCTGACCATACGAATTGACGGCTGCTACCGAGATGATATTCTTCCCGTAGTTAGTTGAATGTCCGTAGGGACGCTTACACTCACCTTGATCATTACCTGCCGCGAAAACATGTGTTAGTGTGGGTACAAAGTAGGCGAGTGCATCTAAGTTGGGGTCACCAAGAGCCGTATAATTGAGGTGCTCCGCAACATTGCAAACATCTGCTAACTTCAAGCCATACGAATTGGAAGTGAGCGATATTTGTTCATCTACGTATGTCTCATACATTTCTTGGGCTGCCGTCTTACCATTAGACTGCATATTAAAATTCCATGTCCATACGTTTGCATGGGGCGCCATCCCACGAGCACGTTCATTGAGCAATCCACTACCTGCTATTGTACCCGTTGTGTGCATACCATGCCCGCCCGAGGCCGCCAAGCCAATCTCAAACTCCTTTACATGAATACGTTTGCCGTAATCTACGTGTTGTGCTACATTCGCATCCCAGACTCCCACACGAATCCCATCGCCGAGCAATTCACGACCTCCAAATGCAAACGTTTGCTGCAAAACAGCTGCTCCACTCAAGAGTGCTGCATCACGGTTGGTTATCGATTGTGGAGGTTTTGTCCATGCTAGAAGCGCCACACACTCAGCGGTTGCGAGATCTCTCAGCTGCTTGCTAGTACCTTTTATGAGCACGCTCCGCGCAAACAATGTGGGAGTTGCATACTCGATTCCCCTAATATTCAATAGATCGCGTACTTTGCTCCAATCAACTGTAGGAAACCATGTTAATTGCATCTGGAGTTGTGTTCCCTGTTGAGCCCACGCTGGTGGAGTATTTTGTAACAACGAGAGCGGGTATTTCCATTCCTCTTGCACGGGGACTACTGCACAAAGTCCCGTACCAACAAAATCGTTCGGATGCTTGCCGGGCTCTATTTGTGCATAGTATGCATTCGAACCTAGGTAGGAATCTAACTCAATCCCTTTGGCTGCCAGTGCATCATAATCTCTTCTCTCTGAGCTGAATTGAACTAAGACATTCAGTTTTTGTCCCGTAGGAGTTCCTAGTTCTAGACTTGATTTCTGTTCTTTCGTGCCTCGTATTGACGATTTAACGTTGGGCTCGAGGTATACATCTCGCTCGCCAAAATGGATCGGTTCCTGAGCACAGAGCACTATGCTAAAAAACAATAGAACCAATACCCCAATTGTTTTCCTCATTCAAATATTATGTTTTTAATGACATTATTCTGCAGCAATTTATATTTTTTCAAAAAAACGACGTAAAGAGGGACACAACTCGCGAAAGTAGTGTCCCTCTTTATTAGTACTCCTCTGAGCGTTTTTCTATAATTTGTCTACAGAAACAGTCAATATAACCTTCCAAAAAAAGAATCTATCAACCTTCGTCGTTATAGGGGAGCTCACTGGCGTATTTCTTCTTATAAAAATACTCGCTCCACTTAATTTGGTATATTGAAAAGAGATTTGTTATTAGTCGTTAACTATTACTTTTTCGCACGGAGATGATATGTCAGAACATCCACTCCCTCAACTACTTGACCAAATTCCAGCACATCTCCCTCTGCCTTATAGATCTCGTAGCGCAACTCGTCTATGTACAAAAATTTCAACTCCTTCCCCTTTTCCCAAGTATGTGTCTCTCTCTTTCCAGTATTCTTAGGAGTTATGTAGCATTTATCGTCTTTATCAAAGTAATACTTGTCGCCCACCGAAGCATGGTCGGGTAATTCTACTCCTGCCTTACTTACCTGTTCTACTAACCAATCGCGATGAAAATCAAATAACTTATCGTCCTTCTTACACGAGAGTAAAAAGATCGCTAGCGCCCCTATGCAGATCACCAGAAATTTCATGAAACGTATCATAGCTTTCGTTCGAAGATTTATTTTATAAGCTCAAGTACTTGGTCAATTTTAGGGATCAGGATAATCTCAGTTCGTCTATTCTTCTGTCTTGCTACTGCAGTTTTAGCGGCATCTAAAGGGTAGAATTCTCCTCTACCCGAGGCCGTAATACGATGTGGATCTACCCTGCCCGCACTCGTTAGAAGTCGCACGATCGCTGTCGCACGCACTACGCTCAAATCCCAGTTGTCCTTTATTGCACCAGTGCCTTTCATTGGTACATCATCGGTATGTCCCTCAACTTCAATACGAATATCCGGATGTTGCGAGAGCACTTTGCTCAAGGCTAAAATTGCCTCTTGTCCCTTTGCATCCACATCGTACTTACCAGGCTTAAAGAGTAATTTCTCCTCCAAGGAAACATAAACCCTACCATTCTTCTGATACACACTCAACCCCTTGCCCTCAAAGCCATACATGGCGTCTGATACCCGCTGACGGATGGCTTGAGAAATAGAATCCTGACGTGCCAGTGCTCGTTGTAACTCTGCGATAGCCTGATTTTTCTTTTCTATACTTGCCGCCAAAGCCTCCAGATGTGTATGCAACGAATCCAACTTCTTTTGATCTGCAATCTGCCGCTGTGCCTCTCGCTCCTGCTCCTGTCGCCGTTGGTATAGCTGTCGCTCCATTTCCTTAAGAGCATCCTCTCTTCCTTGCAATTCTGATTGATTTCGTTGGATCTCAGCGAGCATCTTACCCATCTCACGTTGGTTGTTCGAGAGCAAGCTCTTGTGCAATGATTCTAAGTCGGTATAATCCTTTTTAAGACGCGAATTTGCTTCAAATAATCGCCGTAACTCGCCTGCCAGACTGTCGCTATATTGCTGTGCAGCAATGCTTCGCGCTAACATGGTAGCACGCTCAGCACGAGCCTCCTTCAGTGCATTATCCAGCGTATCATTCGTATGTTCTAGTACAGCAACATGGTCTTGAAGTCCCTTATACTTCTGATCTAAAGCCTTAAACTCACGAGCAGGGACACAGCCCTCCAACAATAAAAAAAAAGGCAAACCCAGTAGTATCACTAGGCTCGCCCATGCTGTTAATCTCATCCTACTCAAACACTCACTTGATTGTGTCGGGGTAGCAGGATTCGAACCTGCGACCCTCTGCTCCCAAAGCAGATACGCTAACCGGACTGCGCTATACCCCGTTCTGCGGAGAGAGGGGGATTCGAACCCCCGGTACCAGTTGCCCAGTACGACAGTTTAGCAAACTGTTGGTTTCAGCCACTCACCCATCTCTCCAACAATGTCAAACCTCGCTGCGTAAGCACCAAGAGGTTTCGCTCTCTTCTCCTACAACACTGCAAAGATATTACCTTTTCTCTAATTCACAAAAAACAACACTTACGCTCCCATTTTACATTGTTCCGTAGACTACTCTCCTGATACAAAAAAACCGTGATCCAGTACGCCCGTCGCAAGACCAAAGCCATGTTTTACATAGTTTTTCAGAAGTGCTGGTGTCGCAAACGGATTTCCATTAATCTTCGAATTCCGTTCGAGTGCATTAAAAAACTTGTAAGCTCGAGAATCCAGCTCATATATCCGCACGGTATCCAACACAAGTAGTGGCGAATCAAAATCCTCCAAGGGAGTTACGGAACGATGACGTACATTGATGACACCATCTACGCTCTGAGCAGTCGAAACGAAAAAAGTTTTTTTTGTCTTGGTTGTCCAATATTCACTCTTCGCGCTCAAACTCATCTGCACACAGAAATATCGATTCTCATGGGCTGCCGCGTATATCCGTACCCAAGCTAACACCCCCTCGCTCCCTAACTCTACTCTGGGTGGTGCGAAATCCAATATTGTAAACTCCTCTTTCAGATTTTCTAAACGCCTATGTTTTACTTCAATTGTATACTTACCTCCTCGCACTATTGCAAAATCAGTATCCTCAAATAGATATTCTGCTCGTTCGAGATCGAAGGGAACTTGATAGGTTGCGCCCGTCTTAGTATTGCTCAAGATTACCTGTGCATCGGGTATGATTCCATACATAGACAGCATCCTCTTATTCGGATAGTCTCGAAGCGAAGCATAGTAAGAGCTATAATCGTAATTTAGAGGCAACGTCATTGCTAAAAAGATATGGTGCACCTTTTCCTCGGGTATCAAGTAGGCATTAAGGATCAACTCGGGCGATACTTGTGGAATTTCCACATCATCTGCTATTGAAAGTGGGTTACAACTCTGCAAGAATACTACACTTACAACACCGAGTAGTAACAACAAACCATCTCTGCGCAGCCAAGTAAACATCTTGCTTAAAAATTATAAGTTAAGGACAACGAGGGTAGGAGTGGGAACAAAGAGAATTTCTTTAATACATACTCCGAACTATAGTAACCTCCGTAGTGAAAATTCTTAGTTGTGTGCTCAACAGTATAAAAAAATGGATTCTTACGTGCATAGGCATTGTAAATATCGAGCGATAGGATCTGCTCAGCATATTTCAATTTCTTTATCCACTGAATTCCTAAATCGAGGCGATGCGTTGCCCCCATGCGCACTCCATTGAGTTCGCTATAGTCGATATATTCACCGGTTGCTTGTTCAATACTTCCCCAAAGCTTCTTGTTAGGAGCTACTGCTCGCGGCAGGGTAAATGCATTTCCAGTACCGTAGACCCAAGTAAGTGCCATCCGAAAATGTTCATTGAAACGATACATCGCAACCAACGAAACGTCATGTCGCCTATCGTATGTCGCCCAAAAACTCCGCCCGTGATTCAACTCGGGAAACTGTACGCGAGTCCATGAAAGTGTATACCCAAGCCATCCCGTTAAATTCCCGACTTTGCGCTGCAAGAGAAACTCTACACCTGCCGACCAACTCCAACCTCGCACAACCTTATCCTCCCAATAGCGAATTTGCTGCCCAAACAAATCTTCTGAATCGAGAAAAGAAGCACCCTCTTGCAACATAATATTCCCTTTGCTCTCACGGTAGTAGCCCTCGATACTTAATGTACTCCGAATAGGGGAGATATCGTACACTCCCCCCAATGAGGCGATCCATGATTTCTGCGGTGGGAGTCTATTGGTAGCAGGTACCCACAAATCGGTGGGAAGCCCTATACCCGTACTCGAAAGAAGATGAAGATTTTGGTTCATTAGTGCATACCCCGCCTTAAGCGAAATATCATCAGTCAAATACCCCGTTGCCGATATACGTGGCTCTACAAAAAAATTATGCGATCGCTCTATTCCATAATACGCGCCACGAAGCCCTACATTGATACGACCATAATCACTGACTTGGATCTCGTCCTCTGCATATAAAGCACTCTCTAATGAATAGAGTGCAGTGGCACTCTGCTCACGTAATCTCTTCGTACTGAGCTTGAATGTCGTTGCCATTGGCACGAATTGGTAACCAATGATTTGTGTTCCAATGCGTATAGTATGGTTTGCCCACTGTGTCCAGTTGACATCATATTTCAGACCTACATTTTGTATCCCAGAAGAAAACGTCTGTGAAAATTCATCGTTGTTGATCTTTACCTTCACATACGTTAGTAGATCATACGAGCTGTAGATGAGTGTTAAATTGCTGAACGCATTAGCATTCCATAGATGATTCCAACGCAGCGAACCTGTCTTGTTACCCCAGGTAATCCCCATATCCATCTTTAGGGCTGAAGATCCTATACTCTTTGCACCGAACTTATCTGCTCCTAGGTAGCCACTTAAAAAAATACGATTTCGAGAATCTATTTGCCAATTTATCTTTGCTGTAAGATCATAAAAATAAAACACAGGACGTTGCTCCAGGTTTATCATGAAGGGAGCTAACAGGAGATCAGCATAAGTGCGTCGTCCTGTTAGTAAAAAAGAGACCTTATTCTTTACTATCGGACCTTGTACTGATGCCTGCGAAGCGATCAAGCCTAGGGAGAGCGAACCATGGTACTCGCGCATATTACCGTCCTCCATCACAATATCTAGTACCGACGCCAGTCGACCACCATAGCGTGCGGGAAAACCACCTTTGACGAGCTCTATACTTTTGATCGAATTGCCCGAGAAGAGCGAAAACATTCCCATCAAATGGTGCGCGTTATAAACTGGAGCATCATCCAAGATTATTAAATTCTGATCGATACCTCCACCACGAACATACAAACCACTCGTACCCTCGCGACCTTTATTCACCCCTGGTAAAAGCTGTACTACCCTCAAGACATCGCGTTCTCCAAGCAACATCGGAACTTCGAAGAGCGCGCGTTTTGCAACTTGTAATGTACCGATACGTGCACTTCGACTAGATTCATGATGCGCTTGTCCTTCGATCACCACCTGCTCGATCTCCTCAGGGATAAGCTCCACATCTAATACCGTATCGCGTTCCAATACCAGAGAAAGTTCTTTAGTGCCATAACCTACATACGAATAGCGAAGCCGAGTCTCGCCAAGTGGTAATATCAGGGAGTAGTAACCATAATTATTGGTCGCAGTACCAGTAGTACTCCCAACTCGTACTACATGTGCGCCCGGAAGAGTCTCACCAGAGCTACTCTCACGGACAAAACCGCGCACTGTCGCTCGCTTACCTGATAACTGAGCTGAAACAATGCTTGTTCCCAACAAAAAAAATACACTAAGCAGTATCGGTACACCACTTAGTATATTCTTTATTTTGGCTCGCCAAAAGAGGCTCAAATGGGTCTCTTTAATGCAGATCATACATGTATATTTTTTTTACACCTACTTGTACGTATCGTTTTTCAACATTCGCACCTCTTCTTCAGTTAAAAAACGCCACTTACCCCTAGGAAGGTTACGTTTCGTAAGTCCAGCATACAAAACTCGATCTAAGCGTTCTACACGAAAACCTAAGGCATCAAACATTCGGCGCACTACGCGATTCTGTCCTGTATGGATCGTCACCCCCACCGTACGGGCATCATCAGGCAATACATATGCTACCTCATCTACCCGCACTTGAGTCCCATCATCTAGCTCAACGCCACTGTAGAGTCGTTCCATATCTTGTGGTGTTACTTTTCGGTCAAGTGTAACTTCATACGTTTTACGTTTTGCATAGCTCGGATGCGTGAGTTTTTCCGTCAAATCGCCATCATTGGTAAGTAGCAATAACCCCGTAGTATTCCGATCCAAACGTCCCACAGGATATACACGCTCCGTACATGCCTCAGCAATGATATCTAATACCGTACGACCTGCATGCTCATCCTCCACTGTACAAACAGTATCCTTCGGTTTATTGAGTAGTATATAGACTTTCTGTTCTAAGTTTAGCACCTGACCATTGTGCAATACCACGTCCTTAGCTGGTACGACCTTTTCTCCCAGTGTTGTAACAACCTCTCCATTTACTGTAATCTCGCCTGCAGTTATCATCAAATCTGCATCTCTGCGGCTGCACTGACCACAGTGTGCTATATATCGATTCAAGCGCATGGGGTGAGACAAATCGATCGGCATATACACTGTAGCCTCACGTTTATGCGAAAACGAGGCCGCTTCATTTCTTCTACCTCGTATTCCATTCCGCTTATCGCCTCCTTTAGGCTCTTTCGTTGTCCTGCGTACGTCTCTTGTAGTAGTTAAAGCATCTAACCCCGCAAAATAGTCTGGATTTTCGCGCGTACGGCGTGCACCTCCTCCCGTTGGTGATGCACTTCCCACCTTGTTATCAAAACGATTGATACGTTGTCTACGTCCTGACTCCGGGCGCTGATTCGACGCATGCGACCTATATTCCAGATCAAGACGTGGATTTCTACGAACCTCTTCTCGCCGCTTTCGAACTTCTCGCCCACCTCTTTCCTCTCGTACATACTCCTCTCTTGTTCTTCGACTTGAACTCTCAAAGAACTCCTGATTTCGTTCACGCGCACCCGAACGTTCTTTTCGACTATTCGTATTTCTACGCTCTCTGTTATCTACCGAACTATTATCCTCATACCTCTTTCTTCGTAGTTCGGAAGAATTATGGCTACGGACGCGTCTAGTATCACGGCTTCTATCTGCTCCAGACTCTCGTGTAGTAATATCTTGTATTTCTTCGCCAAGTGTCCCTATACTATACTCATATTCTTGCTCCCGTTCCCTCTCTCTAGAAGGAGTAGATCTTCGATCCGCACCCTCTACATATCCTTTGCGGATGGTACGAGGACGATAGCTCCCAGAAGCTTCAGAATATTGATTGCGATCTCGATGCTGTTCTCTACGACCCTCACGCGTCTCTCTTGACATATAAGCATCGTTTTTACGACGAGTACGTGGACGATACGATGTACTCGATTCCTGCGTTTGAGCGTCATCTCGACGATCCTTGCGCCTATAACTATTTCTATTATTTTGCATCTGTGTAAATATGTTTAGCAAGCTACAAAGTTACCGTATTTTAAATTTCTCTTTTGGAGTGGAGTTATAGACAATAAAGAGAAAAAGGAAATAACATCCCCCACGAGTCGTTATTTCCCTTCCTTTGTTGGTATAAAACGAAAAATATATTGACTAACCTCTATGAGGCATCATTGCAACACAATTAAGTACCATCATGACTACGAAATTGTTGACCGCTTAATCTGTAGATGTAACTCTTCAAGTTGTGCCTCTTCGAGCTGTGATGGGCTCGAGATCATAACATCGCGTCCTGCATTGTTCTTAGGGAATGCAATATAGTCGCGTATCGAATCTGCTCCACCAAAAAGTGAACACAGACGATCAAAGCCAAAAGCGATTCCCCCATGAGGAGGAGCTCCGAAGCGGAAAGCATCCAGTAGAAAACCGAATTGTGCTCGTGCACTCTCTTGACTAAAGCCTAGTGCTGCAAACATTCGCTCCTGAATAGTTCGATCGTAGATACGGATCGACCCGCCCCCAACTTCTGTACCATTTATTACCATATCGTACGCATTGGCACGCATCGCTCCTGGGTTAGATTCAAACAGCCCCAAATCTTCTGGATGCGGTGATGTAAAGGGGTGATGCATTGCATAGTAGCGCTGAGTCTGTTCATCCCATTCAAATAGTGGGAAATCTACTACCCACAAAGGCTTAAATACTTTGGGATCTAACCAATGCTCGTTGCGAGCAACCTCCAAACGCAATGAGCCGAGAGCAACCTGTGTCGCAACTTTCTTCCCTGCCATAAAAAGGAGTAAATCGCCAGGTGTTGCCTCTAAGCTTTGCGCTAGCTGTTGTAGAAGATCGGACGATAAAAACTTGTCTGCCGAGGATTTAATCCCCTCCTCTCCCACACGAGCATAAACCAACCCCGAACCTCCGATCTGAGGGCGCTTCACATAATCAGTTAGTATATCTAACTGCTTACGTGTATATTTTGCTCCTCCACGTACACAAATCCCTCCTACATATTCTGCGCTATCGAAAACTGAAAAACTCGTATTTCGCGTCTTTTCCGTCACTTCACAGATCTCCATCCCAACGCGCAAATCGGGTTTGTCGCACCCATATTTAGCCATTGCCTCGTTGTAGGGCATACGTTGGAAGCCTCCCTTGAACTCCACGCCCAAAACGTTCTTGAAGAGATAGCGCATGAATCCCTCGAACTCTTGCAATATATCTTCGCGTTCGACAAACGACATCTCGCAGTCGATCTGGGTAAATTCGGGTTGACGATCCGCTCGCAAATCTTCATCGCGAAAACAACGTACTATTTGGTAGTAACGTTCCATACCAGCCACCATCAGCAACTGTTTGAATGTCTGAGGGCTTTGAGGCAGAGCATAGAATTCGCCTGCATGCATACGCGAGGGTACTACAAAATCGCGAGCTCCCTCGGGAGTCGATTTTATAAGAAAAGGCGTTTCGATCTCTACAAAATCACGTTCATTAAGGTAAGTCCGTACAGCTTGTGCCATCTGGTGACGGAGTAACAACGCGTCGCGTACCGGAACTCGACGAATATCTAGATAGCGATACTTCATTCGGAGTTCATCACCACCATCAGTCTCAGTTTCTATGGTAAACGGAGGCACTTCACTCTTATTAAGCACTGTAATTCCCTGTAACTCAATCTCGATATCGCCCGTAGCAAGTGTCGTATTTTTACTCGATCGCTCTCGAATCACTCCTTCGGCACTCACAACCCACTCCCGTCCTAAAGCCTCTGCTTGAGTTAATAGGGTTGCATTAGTATCCGAGACAACCAACTGCACCACCCCCCATCGATCGCGCAAATCGACAAAGAGTAAACCTCCCATTTTACGTACCCGCTGCACCCAACCACACACTCGTACATTTTTTCCTATGTGCTCTGTACGCAATTCTCCACAACGATGCGTCCTATACATCTCCACCGCGATTAATTCGTTAAATTCCCTTAAGACAAAATTACTACTTTCTTTAGTAGCTTTCTAGAATCTTGCGTAGTCTATTACGATTACCGATATTCTTGATTGAGTTTTACAGAACGCACAGACGGGAGTGCTAAAACCTCCTTGAGGAGCAATTCGGCTTGTACAAGCTCCGAGATTCGGATATGAAGTAGAGCGATAGCCTCGCCATTATCCAGATACTGAAGATCGAGCGTACGAATTCTAATATTTTTGGCCGTAAGAATTCGAGAAATCGCCTGAGTATCAAGAGCATCTTGATGGTATACCACTTCGAGTGTTTTGAAAAATTCAGTAGCAAAAAGTCGCTGTTCGAAAATTTCAAAACCAACAAGTACTACGAGTACAAAGATGGTAGCAACAATCGCAAAATAAAAAAGTCCTAGACCAATGGTAATCCCAATTGCGGCTGTCACCCAAATCGTTGCAGCAGTAGTGATACCCCGCACCGTTGCTCCAAATTTAATTATGGCACCTGCTCCCAAAAAGCCGATCCCACTTACTATCTGTGCCGCAATACGTCCAGAATCTCCAGATATTCCAAGACTCGAAGTTGATAATGGCAACAACATCGATGCGATGGTTACCAACGTCGCCCCTACGCAGATAAGTATGTGGGTACGCATACCTGCAGGCTGGCGGTGCATCTCGCGTTCTATCCCTATAAACAGACCGAGTACTACGCTTAGCACTAGGCGCAGAAATATGGTCAAAAACGGTAGTGAGGGGTCTGCTACTATCTCAACAATACGATGCATAAAAACTCTCGCTTCAATGTCGCATTTCTCATCTTTATAAACGGGTAAGACTACGCAAAATGGAGATGTCTTTTCGAACTCCGAATATAGCCAGTACATCAAGTATAGATGCAATGAGAGGGAGTATGTAGGTTACCGAGAGCGAGGCTAACCCTTCAATACCCGAGGAGATGTGGTAGTAGTAGAAATACGAAATTCCAAGCAACCCCACATTGAGTACGATTGCCATGACACTCAACCGTATTTGTAGTATACGACGCTTAAAGAAGAAGATGGTGACGAAGGTAAGGAGTGCTGCGAGAATGAGTAATATATGTAGGGGAAGAAATGTGATCGTGCTCTCATAAAGCCCCTCAGGAATACAAGAAATCCCATAGAAGATTGAGATATTGAGTGAAGCATCGGCGGGCTTGATAAATGCAAAATCCGAGATATAGAAAACCACCAAAAGTACAGTAGATAAAAACCAGTAGATTGTTTGTATACGCTGTATCATAATAAAATCCTAATTAATCCTCTTGTAAAGTTATGTGTTTTTCAACGTATTGTACTTCTTGAACCAGATCGCAGCCATTCCAACCAATGGGAGTTATGGCAAAGCTTGTTTGCATTTCTACTACGATGTCATATAAGAAGCGTAGTACGAGAGGACGCATTTCCTCGTAATGTTTCGATAAGACCTCGCGCACTAATTCGCTCCCTTGTGGTAAAGAAGTGGTTCGTGCCATAATATCGAGCGACTCGCAGATCCCCTCTATTTTGCGATAACGGTAAATACGATTGTCACGAATTAGAGTAGGTAATTTCCTCTTCCAAAATGGTGGCAACCAGTACCAACGGAGTAGGAGTTGGAGATAAAAATGAAAGATAAAGGGACGTAATGGTCGTGGAGAGAGTAGTGTCCATTCGGTACACAAGAAATAATCTAATACGACATCAAGTACTACACCTGCGTACTTTTGGTACGCCGAACGAAAGAATTGTCGACATTCCGCCATGGCAGGATGCGAATCGGTGAAATAATCGATAGCACGGTGCATGATTATTCCCTGTTTTATACCTTGCGGAAACGATTCGAGAGGGATTCCCTTTATATGATCAGCTATAAAATTACCAAAGCGGATACTCGGATCATGACCAGCTAAATAGAGATGCCCTAAAAAATTCATGACTCTTGCCTTTATACCCTAACGTCTCTTTAAGTTAACGTTTCTTAGATTGCGACTGTTGCATAATCTCCGCCGTCATCATCGCGAGACCTTGATCCTTAATCTATTATACTCATGACATGTCGATTTATTGTATCTCTTGCGCGTTGCAAAAAAATGTTACACACTTTTCAATGCTAAATTTTGGCACAGTCTCAAATTCATGAGCTTATCCTAACTGGTGGTATTGAGTAGACGTTGATAATATTTTTCGTCTGCGAGGATACTTTACACACTTTTACGGATACTAACACGAGTATCCTCATTTGCGAAGTACAGCACTAAAATCTCACAGAGGCAATACTCCAAACAAAAAAAGAGGAGACTGACGAGTCTCCTCTTACTATGAAATATAGAATTCTTATTCCCACATCACTTCTGCCCCTTTAGGCATACTAGTAATCATTTCAAGACGCTTCTCCAACTCTTCATCAGAGAAATTGCGTCCCACAATCTTACCAGCACCATCAATCAACACTGTATAAGGGATACCAACAGTGTTGTATATTGTCATAGGACTCTCCGGTCCCATCATATTGTCCATCGAGATATAATTCGTTTTCCACGTGATCTTGTCTTGTTCCATAGCTTCTTTCCAAGCATCAGCATTTTCATCCACCGAGACGCAGAAAATCTGGAATCCCTTATCCTTGAACTTTTCGTAGAGCTCTATCGTATGAGGCATCGACATGCGGCAAGGACGACACCAAGAAGCCCATAGTTTTAAAAGAACTGGATTCCCCTTCCCTGCGACATCGCTTAACTTCACAAGGTTTCCATCAAGATCCTTAGCCGTGAAATCCAAAAATGGTTGGTTTTGTGCTAACTTCTTTTCTTTTTCAATGTAGTGCTTCATCTGTTTCATCGTGCCCGAATTCGAGTAGTCTCCTTTCCAAGTATCCAACCAAGCCGCGAAATCGTTCAATTTAGCCCCCTGCAAACCAAGCTGGGTTGCCAAGTAAATTGAATACAAATTGTCTGGGTACTGCTTTATAAGCTCATACATCCGCTCCTCAAATTCGCGAGAGAGCTTGTTCGCTTTCTCGTTCACCTCTTTAATTTGTGCTTGGTCTGCTCCCGAGTTCTCTAATTGCATGAGCTGATCTTTAATCGGGAAGAATTCCTTCTGGAATTTAAAAAACATCTCATCATACTTGTTGAAGATCTCGGTATTTTCGCCTTCATAATGCGTTGGAGTTTCAGCATTCGATGCATCTAACGTTACCGTTCCCTTCCCCAAAAGTACGGGGTAGAAAACCTGATTTACTTCGAAACCGTACAGTCCTGCAGGATGCGCTTTAGTAAATTCGATCACACCTGCCTGTACCTTTGCAGTATCGATAATATCTGCGAATTCGGTACCTAAATCCCGTAGGTAAATCGGTGTGCCATCTGGCTGGTTTACCTTTGCTACAAGTTGTGCCGTTTTCGAGGAATTACAGCTGGTAGCAAACAACACTCCAGCGAACCCTAGCAAGATCAAAATCTTTCGTTTCATCTCTAATCACAATTGTTGTGAATACATTATACGTTATAACTCTGCAAAAATAATACTTTTAAAAGGAGTAGGAATACATAGTTTAGATCTCGTTCGACACGTAGAAAACGAATTTCACACCCAAAGATATAGCACGTCAGTTGTAGGTTATACCCCATAAGTTTCATCCGACACACCAATATTGGTGAATAAGTTATGAACTTACCTCCTTTAGTTTCCGTTGCGTTCCTAATTTTAGACTTACTGCAAAGAGTCTTATATCGGATTTCAATACCTATGAAAGTTTGATAAAAGATCTTATTTTTGTTGTAGACGTAAGATCTTTTCAAAAGATAGTAGCAGATCGCAATTCGGATTTCGATGCAACAAGCTGAAGGGTTTGTATTGTTTCAGAGGCGTTATTGTGAGGAGTTTTACTGCTTGCAGCTTTTTAATCAGAACTAGAGTAGCTCTTTTTGAGAGAGCGTTATAGAAATAGACTAATGGGTTATTTATAAATATTTTACACAATGAGACGAATTGTACTCGTATTGCTTCTTCTCTTGCCTGCAGTTTGTGTACTGGCACAGGGGAATACTGCGCCAAAAACGGTTCAGGGCGTAGTAACCTCTGCGGAGGACGGTCTTCCCCTCCCACAACTAGCTATTCGAATAAAAGGTTTAAACACCGGGGTGGTTACAGATACGCAGGGGTACTACAAGATCTCTGTTCCCAACAACGAGACAACCCTCATCTTCGAATATGTAGGGATGGAAACTCAGGAAATCCTTGTGGGAGACCGCTCGGAAATTAATGTCGTGATGAATGTGGCATTGGAGGAGATCGACCAAGTCATGGTTATGGGCTATACGCAACGCACAAAAAACCAACTTACTGGCTCCTCGGTACAGCTTAAGAACGAAGAGCTAACAAGACGACCTGGCTTGCAAGTTGCAGAAGGGCTAGCTGGGCGCGTACCTGGTTTTGTTGCTACGATGAGCTCTTCTACTCCTGGCGCTTTGCAGAACGTACGAATTCGTGGGGCCGGCTCCATTGTAGGAGGCAGTACTGATCCTCTCTACGTTGTGGATGGCGTTCCTATTGCTTACGAGAAGAGCAACCGAGGGCTTACTTCTTCTACATTATCCTCGCTAGCATCGCTCAACAGCAGCGATATCGAGTCTGTAACGGTCTTAAAGGATGCCTCTGCAACAGCTGCATACGGAGCCCGAGGTGCTAACGGCGTTGTTGTAATTAAGACTAAGAGTGGACGTGCTGGTGAAACGAAATTTAATTTCACTGGACGCTACGGTTTCTCTCAGCGACTACCGAACCTCGGTTTTATGACACCATTACAACAATTACGTCTTATCGCAGAGGGAGATCGTAATGCAGAATTCCTTAAAGCCTTGCAAGCTAATCCTGGGCTTTATAATGAATATCTTAAGGGGAATCTCTCAGGTGCCTCTTTAGATGCCGTACGTGCTATATGGAATAGTTTGCCAACCTTAGAAAGTTACGAAAAGGAGCTCCTCAATGGTGGGAAACTTATAACGCTTCCCACAGGAGAGAAGATTAGGGAATGGCCAGAGATCAAAACATGGGACTCGCTCGGTCGCCCCACCTACAACTTTGCAGATGCCTACTGGCGACGTTTTGTACACATGACCGAAGCACAGCTCTCGGCCTCTGGAGGTTCAGACTCCCATACCTTCTATACGTCTGTCGGGGCAAATTATAGCCAAAACCCCATCGAAGGTGCGGATTTCAAACGCATAAATGGTTCGTTGAATATGGATCGTAAGCTTACCTCGTGGTTAAAGTTCGAAACCAATAATCAACTCTCCTACACGCGGCAGGACGGAGTCTTCAATGAGCAGCTCGGCTCCTCGGGCAACCCTATAGCAGGACCGTACTATGTACCACAATTCCACCCGATCTACGATAAAGACGGTAAACCCAATTTGCGTCTTAAGAATGCGCTAAACTACCTCTACATCAAAGATCACGATGACAACTACAATGCCCTAACACATCTTTCTACAAATAATACCCTAAGTGCTGATATATGGGAAGGGCTGAAATTCAAAACTCGTTTTGCTGTGGATATCGTGGGGTATGATGCTAAGACATATGCCAACCGCACACACAGCGAACAATATTTCTTTGGTGGGCAACTCGATCAAATAAAACAAACTACCTACAATCTAGTAACGCAAAATTCGTTGAGCTACGACTTTTCTATTGCCGATACGCACCGTTTTTCGCTCCTAGCACTACAAGAATACCAAAAGAATTTTGTGAATTACCTTTTTGGCTCAGCGCAAAATTCAGCCTCGGATAAACTCCCTCTAGGTTCACTTTCTAAAAATAAACGCGCAGACGGCTTTAACAGTAATTGGGCCAATGCTGCTTATTTAGGTTTGTTGAATTATGACTACGATAGTCGCTATGTAGTCGATCTTTCGTATCGTCGTGAGGGTTCTTCACGTTTTAGCCGTCAAAACCGTTTCGGTAATTTTGGTTCCGTGGGGCTCGCGTGGAATATGCATGCAGAATCCTTTTTCGAACCCGCATTGAAGGTCATAAATCGCCTGCGTTTGCGTGGATCTTGGGGGGTGAGCGGAAATTCGGAAATCGGAGAAAATAAGTATCGCAGCACTCTGGAATACTACGGGCAATACAATGGTAACCCTGCAGGAGATGTCTTCAATCTTCAGAACCCTAATCTGACATGGGAAAAGAATGCAACGCTCGATGTGGGTATCGAGTTCGGTTTATGGAACGAACGGATTACGGGGGCAGTAACCTACTTCAAGAAGGATGCTTACGACATGTTGCAGATCGTCCCTATTTCTGGTACTACAGGTCACAAAGTTATTACCTTAAATGCGGGGGAGATGGAAAACAAGGGTGTAGAATTGCAATTCGATTTTGGGATACTACGCGGTGCTGACTATTCGCTCTCTTTAGGGCTCAATTTTGCAACACTCTCCAATAAAGTGAACAAGATGTACCGTGATCCCAAGACTGGGAAACCATTCCCAATCGAGGAACAGCTAACGAAAACAGACGAAGGACACCTACTCAATGAATGGTATCTCTATCCATGGGCTGGCGTAGATCCTACTACAGGTTTACCACAGTGGTATACGGACGAGACTCGTACGAAGGTTACTACCAATCCGACTGAAACACGTAGAGTCTACACTGGCTATAGTGCGATTCCTACCAGAACTGGCGGTATTAATATTCATGCAGACTGGCATGGAATCTATCTTGATATGAGTGCCACGTATATCGGTGGACACAAGATTATGAATCAGCACCTGAGCGAATTCTATAACGATAATGCTCAGCATATTCGCCATGCTACGGGTGTAGAAGGAATGTACGGGAAAACGTGGCAGGGAATCGGCGATAAATCCGAATATCCTATTCTTACCACCTTGCATTCGCATCTAGGGGATTTGTCGCGGGCTAGCGATCAGTTCCTACGTATGGGCGATTTCATTCGTTTACGTGATATAACGTTGGGCTATAATTTCGCGAAAAACATCTTGAAAAAGATGCATTTCGCAGGGAGCATTCAAATCTATGCACAGGTTACGAATCTCCTAACCTATAAATTCGATAAGAAGTTGAACTACGACCCCGAAGTTCCCGAGAACGGGCTCTGGGAATTCGTTAATCCAGCTATGCGCACTGTCTCCTTTGGTTGTAATGTCAATTTTTAGTTCGGAGGAATCAAAACCATGAAGTTTTTACAAAATATAGCGCGTCCTCTCAGTCTTTTACTCATTACTTTCTTTTTCGCAGCGTGCGGAAAAGATTCTTTGGAATCTAAGCTCACAAAAGAACTAGATATAGAGGACATCAAGACGGTCGATCTCTTAGAATCCACACTCAATAGTACGTACCGCTTACTCGCAACGAGCGACTACTATGGTTGCTCCGCTTTTTTAATGGACGAGTTACGTTCGGACAACTGTCTGGCCAACTACTCCGCCTCGCCTTTCCCTAATTTTGTCGAGTTCAATACAGGCGAAATCACTCCGAGCCTCTCCTACTCTTCTGGTCTATGGGAGGTTGCATATCGTGCAGTTGCAGCAGCCAATCTGGTGATCTCACACAAGACGAAAAAGTTGGATGGCGATCCTAGTTTACAAAAGAAGCTTGTCGGTCAAGCCTATGCACTCCGAGCGCTTATTCATTACGATTTGTTACGCTTCTTTGGAGCAGAACATGTAGACGGGAGTGTGACAGGAATTCCGTACATCTCCGAATATCCTTCCCCCGATTTTATGCCAGAACGGACATCTGTAGATCAGATAAAAAGCAAACTCTATGCCGATATTGATTTGGCTATTGAACTTTTGGAGACCACGAAGGATATGGATGCATTCGATAAAGTGCATATGGGATTTTACTCTGCACATGCATTGAGAGCCCGCATCGCCCTTTGGTTTAAGGACTGGGATAGAGTCTTGGAGTCGACAAAAAAGATAGAGGAGAGTAATCTATTTATGGTACTCCCAGATGCTATGTACGTACAATCGTGGAAGAGTAAAGAAAATATGAATTCTATTTTCGAATTGTCTATTACTACAGAAGCCACGCAAATGCAATTAATGTTAGCCGCCTTCTACCGCAACCCCTACCTAGGCGATGTTGGAGCAACCCCAGAGTTGAAAGCAATATTTACTCCAGGCGATGTGCGCGGAGGGGATGATATGATCGGCGAGAATTTTGAATTAAAAGCTACTAAAGAAGCTGACCACAAAATATTGGACAGCTATTTAGCTAATCTAGGTAAGTATTCCGATTACTTCAATCAAACAGATAATATTGTCTTAATGCGTTTCGAGGAGGTCGTCTTAATGAAAGCAGAAGCGCTCTTCCATCTCGGACAGCAGCCTGAAGCACTCAACACACTCAATATGATTGCAACCAACAGAGGAGCAGCTCCGCATTCCGTAATAAACGAAGATGCGATCCTTACCGAACGTCGTAAAGAGCTTTGTTTCGAAGGTTTCCGCTTTGGCGATCTTATGCGCTACAAACGTTCGGTGCCTCAGATTGCACCTATCGGGAAAATCAAGAAAGAGGCTATCGCTTACGGATCGAAGTTATGCAGTTTCCCTATTCCAATAGAAGAACTACAATCCAATCACAATATAGTACAAACGCTTGGTTATTAACTCTAATCAACTTCAACATTTAACAGCTATTGAGATGTCATCGTGACAATGACATTTTTCATGGTGAGCGAAAAAAATGAGGGGGGAGATCTCGCAAAGAGGTTTCTCCCCTCTTTGTATACTTTAACGGAGAGGGGGGTATATCATCTTCCTCTTTATCGCAGTTGTTGCATTATCCCCTTATCTGTCATAATAGACACATGTGAGGATATAACATAAAACGTAGCGACACTGATTTTCAAGCTTTTATATTGCTCTGTATTGTGAATCTAGGAAGATTATGTATTTATTCTACGCTGTTCGTCCCTCTCCATTTATTTCGCAATAGGAGAGGAAAAGTTGTGTTTTTTTGACTAGGAAATCTAGTTATCTTTTTGTATCTTTGAATAGGTATAGATAATTGGTGTTTTTTCACAAATAGATCAAGGGAATGAAAACGTATGAGACGCGTAGTATACGCAATGTAGCATTATTGGGCAGCACAGGGTCTGGCAAGACTATTTTGACAGAAGCGATGATGCTCGAGGGTAAACTTATCGACAGAAAGGGAACAATCGCTGGAAAGAACACCGTATCAGACTATACGGAGATCGAGCAGTTGAACCAGAAGTCGGTTTATGCTACGCCGATCTTTACGGAATTTATGGATTGTAAGCTCAATATAATAGATACCCCAGGAGCCGACGATTTTGTAGGCGCCGTACTCACTGCCCTGCACGTGTCAGCGACTGCACTCATGGTAGTGAATGCACAACATGGAGTTGAAGTCGGTACTGAGATTTTAGCTCGTTGGGTAGATAAATTGCACAAACCTATGGTGATAGCACTCAATCAGCTCGATCACGAAAAGGCAAACTACGAGCGAGCAATGGAGAGTCTCGAGCAGAGTTTTGGTAACAAGGTTATAGCAGTGCAATACCCCTTAACGGTAGGCAGTGGCTTCGATTCCTTTATCGATGTTCTACTGATGAAGATGTATAAGTTTACGGGAGATACGGGACAACGCGAGGAGCTCCCTATTCCCGATTCCGAAATGGAACGAGCCAAAGCGTTACACCTCAAACTTATAGAAGCAGCAGCCGAAAACGATGAGAAGTTGATGGAGCTCTATTTTGAAAAGGGTTCACTGACCGAGGATGAAATTCGCAAAGGATTAGCAGCTGGGTTAGCGCTTCGTTCGGTATACCCCGTATTTTGTACCTCTGGTATGAAGAATATAGGCGTAAAACGATTGATGGAGTTCCTCATCAAAGTTGGTCCCTCACCTCTAGAAAACGAGGTGCCAACCAATGAAGCTGGGACTCCGATACCGCCCGATAGTACCGCACCATTGCAACTCTTTATCTTCAAAACGATGATAGAGCCGCATATAGGAGAAGTGAACTACTTTAAGGTGATGTCGGGGAAGCTTACAGAAAATGTCGATTTGCTGAACCTCAATACTCAGACCAGAGAACGTGTAGCACAGATCTTTGTTGCTCTTGGAAAAAACCGTACCAAGGTGGCTGAGTTGATGGCTGGCGATATCGGATGTATGGTAAAGTTAAAGAATACTAAGAGTGGCCAGACGCTCGTAGCGGGTAACGAGGGTTCACCTTTCCCGCCATTTAAGCTACCGAACGATAAGTATCGTACGGCTATAAAACCCATGAATGAGGCAGAGACTGAGAAATTGGGTGAATTGCTCAATCGAATGCATCAAGAGGATTTAACATTCAATGTAGAGTTCTCGAAAGAGTTACGTCAAATGATAGTAGCTGGTCAGGGCGAGCACCATCTGAATACAATAAAATGGATACTAACCAATGTACACAAATGCGAGGTAGAGTTTATAGCCCCACGCATCCCCTACCGTGAGACGATAACAAAGGTTGCACAAGCGGATTATCGCCACAAGAAACAATCGGGGGGAGCTGGGCAATTTGGCGAGGTACACCTCATTATTGAACCCTACGAAGAAGGGATGTCTGCCCCCACAAAATACAAGGTGAATGGGAAAGAAATATCGCTCAATATACGCGATACGCAGGAGATAGACCTAGAATGGGGAGGAAAGTTAGTATTCTACAACTGCATTGTTGGTGGTGCTATCGATGCACGCTTTTTGCCTGCTATTCTAAAGGGGGTGATGGAGAAGATGGAACAGGGACCACTCACGGGTTCGTATGCCCGCGATATTCGTGTAGCAGTCTACGATGGTAAGATGCACCCTGTGGATTCGAACGAGATTTCATTTAAACTTGCAGGTCGCAATGCATTCCGCAATGCATTTAAAGAAGCAGGACCGAAAATTATGGAACCGATCTACGAGGTAGATGTGCTTGTACCGAGCGATTTTATGGGAGATGTAATGAGCGATTTGCAAAACCGCCGCGCAGTAATCATAGGGATGGATTCCGATAAGGGCTTCGAACACATTCAGGCTCGAGTTCCCCTTGCCGAAATCGGACGATACTCGACGGCACTCTCTTCACTAACTGGTGGGCGAGCTACCTACAATATGAAGTTTGTTGGATACGAGCAAGTACCAGCAGACGTACAAGAGAAATTGCTGAAGGCCTACCAAGATACCGAAGAAGAGTAGCAACACTTGAAACGTAAAAATTCGTAAAATTGTGGAGGTGTAGTTTTTGTGCTATACCTCCATTTTTTGTAGAGAGGAGTGTATGCTATGTCAGAGCAGCAAGAGATAATACAAGATGAGGCGGTCGGAGGTGAGTTTTATCCTATAGATAAGAAGTTGGTGATAGCAGTTACCTCGAGTGCCTTATTTGATATGAAAGAATCGAACCGCGTATTTGTTGAAGAGGGGCACAAGAAGTATTGTGAATATCAGCGCAGTATGGTAAACGAGATCCTAGAGCCTGGAGTCGCCTTTCCTTTCATTAAAAAACTCTTATCGTTGAATACGCTTGTTTATAGTAAGGAAAAGAGTGTTGAAGTCCCAGAGCGAGATCGTTTTATAGAAGTAGTGCTTTTTTCGCGCAACAGTCCCTCCACGGGATTACGAGCCTTTCGCTCTATTCAGCACCACAAGTTGGATATTAGTCGCGCTTGTTTTTCCTCGGGAAGTACCAATTATCAGTATCTAAGCGCCTTCAACTCATTGCTCTATTTGTCTACTAACAAGGAGGATGTAAAAGCCGCCCGAGCCGCTGGTTTTCCTGCAGGATTAGTCCCCTCGGAGTCGAGTTACCCCATAAACGACCTAGAGGATCAGGAGCTTCGCATAGCTTTCGATTTTGATGGTGTGATCGCAGATCTCTCGGCAGAACGCGTTTCACAAGAGAAGGGGATCGAAGGTTTTGCACACCATGAAACAGAAAATGCAGATATCCCTTTGGGCGCAGGTCCTCTGAAACGCTTTCTGGAACAAATAGTACGGATACAACGCTTCGCACAAGAGTCTATAGGAGAGAAAAACACGCCTCGCAAATTTATTCGTACAGCGCTCATAACGGCTCGTAATGCTCCAGCACACGAACGAGTAATTACTACGCTAACTTCATTTGGTATTGAGATGGATGAGGTCTTTTTTCTGGGAGGGATTGATAAAAGTAGAATTTTAAAAGTCTTTCAGCCACACCTCTTCTTTGACGATAAGTTGATGAATTTGAATGACTTGAAGGGAATCCCCTATGTACATATTCTAACCTAGAGATTACTTACTTTCGTTTATTTTGCTTCCAGTGACGAGAAGTTGAACTCGAGTATAGAATTCTGCATTTGCATTTGGGTACGAATTAAGACCTTTGTAATCATGAAATATCTTATCGAAGCGAATTAATGAGCAAGAAGAGCCATACACAGCACCAAGATAGTACTAAGGGTAATTCGCCTATAAAAAGCGTAAAAGCCTACAAAGCACTCTTTCCCGTTTTAATAGGTCTTGGTGTTGTAGCATTTATTTTTTACCGTGAGTTTCGTCCCGAAGCCCTCTCTTTTGTTGCTTGGACTCCCATGGTTTTCTTTTGGTTTATCGTTGCTCTATTGTTTATGATAGGTCGCGATCTCGGTTATCTCTGGCGTATTCGCATTCTCTCCGATGGCAGACTAAATTTCTGGCAAGCTCTCCGTATCATTATGCTTTGGGAGTTTACTTCGGCCATTACTCCATCGGCAATAGGAGGCACAAGCGTAGCGATACTCTACGTAAACAAGGAGGGGCTTAGTGTGGGGCGTAGTTCGGCTGTGGTAATGGCTACAAGCTTTCTGGATGAGCTATACTTTCTCCTCATGTTCCCAATTCTACTTGCTGTGGTAGGCTCTTCAAAATTGTTCTCTCTTGGCGGCGAAACATTCTCTTGGACAAGCTCTCTTTTTCTCTTTGCAGCGCTAGGATACTGTATCAAAGCGGCGTATGTAGGAGTGCTTTCCTACGGTTTTTTTGTCAACCCTCGCGGATTGAAGTGGCTACTCCTCAAGATTTTTAAACTCCCCATCTTGCGACGATGGAAGTATGGCGCACATCAAGCAGGTTCGGAAATAATACAGACATCTAAGGAATTCCGTAAGAAACCTTTCTCTTATTGGGCAAAAGCTTTTTTGGCCACGTTTCTCTCTTGGACTTCACGCTATTGGGTAGTCAATGCTATACTACTTGCTTTTTTTGCAGTTAATGATCATTTCTTGATCTTTGCACGACAGCTCGTAATGTGGATTATGATGCTTGTGAGTCCCACACCTGGTGGGAGTGGTTTTGCCGAGTATGTCTTCTCTCGCTATCTTGGCGATTTTATTCCAGTCGCTCCAGAGAATCTCGGGGCTGTTGCTATCGTACTAGCGCTTATTTGGCGTCTAGCTACTTACTACCCATATCTTCTAGTGGGCGTTTTTCTTGTACCTAAGTGGATGCGCAAACATTTCGCAATTACAAAAAAAAGGAGTGTCTAATGCAACGTTTGGAAGTCTTAGCCCCAGCAGGCAACTTTGCATGTCTACAAGCTGCTATTCAAGGAGGAGCTGACTCTGTATTCTTGGGAGTGGGAGAGCTCAACATGCGTGCCGCTTCCAATACGAACTTTACGACGGAGACACTCCCTGAAGCAGTAAGCATCTGTCACAAAGCTGGCCTTAAACTTTATCTAACGGTTAATACCATCGTTTACAATGAGGAACTACCTGCCGTACGCTCGACTTTATTACTAGCTAAGGCAACAGGGGTAGATGCCATCATTGCGAGCGATCAGGCTGTAATTGCCTTAGCTCACGAATTAGGATTACGAGTGCATCTTTCAACACAACTTAGTATCTCTAATACCGAGACGCTCAGTTTTTACAGCCACTGGGCAGATGTCGCTGTGCTAGCTCGCGAACTCACACTAGAGCAAGTCGGAAAAATTACTAGAGATATTCGCGAACAAAATATATGTGGACCCTCAGGCGAACAGATTAAAATAGAGATTTTTTGCCACGGCGCACTTTGTATGGCTATCTCGGGGAAGTGCTATCTAAGTCTTCACGAGACCAATCGTTCGGCCAATAGAGGTTCGTGTGTCCAAATTTGCAGACATTCATACGAACTGCGCGACACCGAATCGGAGAATACAATTGCAGTAGATAACGAATATCTCATGTCTCCCAAAGATCTCAAAACCATCCATTTTCTGAACAAGATTGCTGATGCTGGCGTAAGCATATTAAAAATAGAAGGGCGAGCTCGTAGTCCAGAATATGTATATACCGTAGTACAATGTTACCGCGAGGCTGCCGATGCACTCATGGCAGGTACATGGAATCATGAGCAGATTGCCACATGGGATGCACGACTCGCTTCTGTCTTCAACCGTGGTTTCTGGAACGGCTACTACCTAGGACAGCGTCTCGGCGAATGGTCTGCGCAATATGGCTCCTCTGCTACAGAAAAAAAAGTACAAATTGGACAAGTACGCAACTTTTACGATCGCCTCTCGGTAGCTGAAGTACAAGTCCGTTCAGAGCAAATTACTCTAGGCGATCGCCTTTTCATCATAGGCGATACTACTGGAGTGGTAGAGGTGACCGTAGAAGAGTTGCGCAACGACGCTGGTATTACTTGTCAAGTTCTACCTAAAGGATCAATAGGGGCTTTTCGTACTCCAGCAAAGGTAAGAAAGGGCGACAAAGTATTCTTAAGGGTAGCAGTTAATCCTTGCACAACAACTACGCATTCTTAACAAGAATTCTATAAAGTGAATCTCGTTCGTAGGCTTTGTACCCTTCGTTCTGGACTAATATTTCTAATTCTTCAACGGTTGCAGAGGGCGAAGCGTCTTGTGCACCTGCCATACTATATATCTGCGTACTATTACCGATAGTACCATCCAGATCATCTACGCCATAATGCAAAGCAAGGGCTAAGTTTGCTTTGCCAAGCATCGGCCAATAGCATTTAAGGTGGGGTATATTATCCAATAATAACCTACTTATGGCATACGTTCTCAATACCTCCAACAAAGAGATTTCGCCTGCTTGCGACATTGGGTTGTGTGCTGCACGAAATTTTAGCGGGATAAAACAATTGAACCCATTCGTTGCATCCTGTAGCTCGCGCAATGCTAAGATATGCTCGAGGCGGTGCTCGTAATATTCTATATGACCAAAAAGCATAGTGGCATTCGTAGATAGCCCTATCTCATGCGCCGTACGATGCAATGCGAGCCATTCTGCTCCAGTACATTTCTCCGGGCAAATTTGCCTGCGTACTGTAGGATCAAAAATCTCAGCTCCGCCCCCAGGTATCGAATTCAGGCCTGCCATTTTCAATCGTAATAGTCCTTCCCGCATTCCCACACCCGAACGCGAAAATATTGCAAGGAGTTCTACTGCCGAAAAAGCTTTGATATGCAACGTTGGTGCCGTGGTATGTACCAATTCAATGAGCGCCTCGAGATCTTCTATATGCCATCTGGGATCTACACCTCCCGTAATATGAACCTCAGTGTTACCCTGTGCGCATTGCGCTTCTAACCGTTCTACTATAGCTTTACGCGAGAGTCGCCATGCTCCCTTCTCGCCTTCATTCCTTCGGTACGAACAAAAACGACACTGAAAAAGACAGATATTCGTCGGTTCGATATGTCCATTGCGATTGTAGTAGGTCGCTAACCCGTGTTTTTGCAAACGGACGTAGGTTGCAGCTAAAGCGAGCAACGGTAGCTCAGCTTCGTAGAACAACGCGAGCCCTGCATTGTATGTTAAACGCTCATCAGAGAGCAAGAGCTCTATGGCTGTCTGCACAGCCATAGAGCTCCTGTCAAAATATTTTTCTATTAAAGTACGCTTTTGAGTAAGCGCATGTTGTATTACTCTGTCCGTCTCGGTATTACTAGAAATTTTCGTAGTCTGCATCACTCACATTATCCATCGTCATATCCAGCTGCACTCCAGCCTTTCTTCCAGTTTCAGGAGAAGTACTGGGAGGAGTCGCAGGTTGCGGTGCTGGGCTTTTAGCTTGCTCCGTTGGAGCTTGCTTTTTTGTAGGTACACTAGGAGCTTCTGGAGTCACTTGGGAAGATGATGGAGTGGGACTGGAGTGAGGTGGCTCTGAGACTGGCTTAGCCGCTACTGAAGTAGAAGTAGGAGTGCTCTGAGAAGCAGGTTTAGTAGACGTAGTCGTTTGAATTTTATTATCCGTTGGTTGCTTCTTAATCGTCGCAACGGTAGGCGCTTTGTGAGTTGAGCTCGTCTGAGTAACACTCTCTACAAACGTTCGCTCTCTACGACTATTCTCTTTTACTTGACCATCTATTCTGAAGTACGATACTGCATCGCGCAATTTCTCAGCAAGACTAGCCAAATCGGCAGCATTCGTCGCCAACCGATCGCTCGATACAGCATTTTCTTGTGATACATCACTTAATAGCTGTATTGACTGATTTACCTGCTCCGCCCCATTACGTTGTTCGCTACTGGCCACAGCTACCTCGCGCGAGAGTTGTACACTACGTTCCACTTGGGGAGCTATTTCGCCCAGTGCTTTATCGACCAATTCAGAAGCTTCTACAACCAAATTCACTAGGTTTACTACTTCGTTTGCCGCCTCGCCACTGCGCTCTGCTAATTTACGAACTTCAGAGGCAACTACTGCAAAACCGCGCCCATGCTCACCCGCACGTGCCGCCTCTACAGCAGCATTCAAGGCTAATATATTGGTCTGACTTGCTATCTCGGTCACTACACCGATTTTTTGTTCAATCTGCTGTACCGAACTCTTGCTCTCAGCCGCGTGCTGTAGAACAGATTTTAAGACATCTGCTACTAGCTTCGATACCGTCTCCGATTGTTGGGCATTGTCTGCATTCTGATCTATATTGGAGGTCATTTCTTCCATCGCACTCGAGACTTCTTCGGACGAGGACGCCTGTGTATTAGCCCCCTTTGCAATCTGGCGTGCAGCTTGATCCATATCGCGTCCCGCTTCGAGTACGCCATTTACACTCGTGGTTACTGTAGTTATTAATTCGGTAAACTTCTTGCGTAGTGCGACAATCCCTCGTATCATAACGCCAAGCTCATCACCTCGTTCGAGATCTGCTTGCGAAAATAGACTACGGCTGGTAAAGTCACCACTACGGAGCTGCTCAAGTGTATCGATGAGTGCAGTAAAGTAGTGCGAGAGTTTATGTCCCGTAATCCAAGCCGCAGCAAAGGCAGCCACTATCATCACTAACAGACAGACAATTATGTATATAATGGAAGCTTTGGCATAAAGAGTCGTCTTCACATTCAGCGCATCATAGAAACTAGCAAAACCTTCTTGCAAATCTTCGAAAGCTGTGATAGACTCCTTATGCTCATTTGCTTTTTTTATACCAAGATTACGCAAGGCGTTGGTTTCTTCTTCAAAGGTACGGACGATTGCTGCTGCATTCGGCGCTGAAGTTTCTACGTTCCTGCCGACCTGCGAAAAGATCTCAGCAGCTCGTTCAAAATTTGTAGGATCACTTGTAATATGGAAATTCATAAATTGATTAATCCCATCGAAGAGTCGAAAGGTATTTGCATTGTCCATAGTCATCAGTGTGGCTCGTATCGATGGATCAGAAAACTTAAGTCCAAGAGCGACACTACGTTTGTAGATCTCACGATTATATTGTAACTCTTGCAAAATATGTTTGCGAAAAAGTTCAATTTTCCCAACAGAGTTGCTATAGAAGGTACGACGCGCTTCCGTATCAGACATCAACACTTTGATACGAGGGAAGATATCCTGTTCGACGCGATCGAGACGCGAGGAGACTTCATCATAATATTTCTCTTCATGCGAAGAAGCATATCGCTCCGCTTTGTATTGTACTGCAGAGAATTCTCGATTCACTAGAGCTATCGTATTGTAAACAGGAAAATAGTTTACCACTTGCAGCAATTTATAGAGTCCATAAATTATAAATACTGCAAAGAGCAACGACTGGAGGGAGGCAGCTATAAATAAGCGTTTCCCTAGTTTCACATCACGTAGTCTCATCTGATCTTTTTATTTTCAACCTCTAGCAAGAAATTTAACGCCAATTTTCCGCCCCCACTATGTCTCTCGTTATTTTAAACCGAATTCTGAATACAGTTGTTACACCGACCACGGAAAACGCGAGGGATATACTCCCTGTATTGTAAGCTGTGTAAGCTGTTCCTCAACCATAGCCTTGTCGGCAGGATAAGTAACTCCACACCACTGTGCAGTGGAGGTTAGTACCTCGCACGGATATTGATTAAGACTGTGGTTGACTACCGTAGGTAAGTAGCATTCTGTGCCGAGTGAAAGCCCTTGTTTTAAGCCCAAGAAGTAGCTATTAATCTCGTCGTCGATTTTCGATAGGTAGGAAGGATGAAAACCCCAACAATTCATCGAAACCGTACTCTGAGGCGCAAGGTAGACTTGTTCCTGGCTTCCATTGACTGCACAAATAGCAGTAGACGTTTTCTGTATTTGGGTATGCTCTTCTATATGCAACAAGCGTCCTCTTTCGACCGTACATACCCCACGCGATACACTCCCCGATTCGGACAATGTCCGAATAAGTTCGTATCCTACCATACAAACAGGGTGTTCTGCATCCAATCTTGGTAAGTGCTTTGCTAGTGTACTAAAAGCTTCACGACCATAAAAATCGTCTGCATTAATTACGGCAAAGGGCTCAGTGATTTGTTTTCGTGCACACCATACGGCGTGTGCCGTTCCCCAAGGTTTTATGCGGTCTGGCGAAACCTGATAACCCGCAGCTACGTCCGATACCTCCTGATAAGCCAGTTTGTAAGGAATTGCCGTACCAAAACGTGCAAGAACATGCGTTACAAAGTCTTCCTTAATCGCCTCGCGAATAATAAATACAATTTCGCTAAAGTGAGCATTCAGCGCATCGTAAACGGAGTATTCTAATAACGTAGCGTGGTTAGCTCCAAAACCCTCTATTTGTTTTAGACCGCCATAACGACTCCCCAACCCAGCGGCCAATACTACCAATTGCATTCCCAAAAATTTTACCATTCAAAGTTACACCAAAAGAATGGGTTTATGGAAAGCACTACAATTCTTAATAGAAATGTCAGAAAAACGTAGCTGGTGTGTGCAATCTGAGAATAGATGGCGACGCATACCCTATTCTTACCATAGCCCTCAATAACCAATTATCTCTGTATGTTTTAAAGTTATTTAACTTGGCAATACCTCCAGCACTTTCCACTCCTTTATATTCCGCTTCTGCTCATCGAAACTCGTACCAATAAGAATAAGCTTTTTACTCGCTAAACGTAATGGCTTGTAATACTCCTGCTCCTGAATTTGTGCGAGTGCCTCCGATGCACTGCCGGCACTCCAGAGCTTGAATTCAAAGACATAAATAATTTCATCAGTATACACAACACAATCGGCACGACCCTTTGCCGAGTAAACCTCCGTTTGTGTATACATCCCCATAAACTGAAAAATCAGCGCTAC